>NZ_JBQEQA010000005.1:13626-328813 GCF_052045815.1 Pseudomonas sp. 22085 | reverse complement strand
GCGTAGGTTCAGCCGATAAAGATGCTGGATTTGCCGACGCCATCGCGGGCAAGCCCGCTCCCACAAGGATTTGAAGCTGCAAGAACCGCGTCAGACCAGCGCTTTATCCAGCGCCTTCTCGATCTCGGCTTTGATCATGCCGCTCATGGCCGACATCATCAGGCCCAGTTCGACGTCGACCCGGATCGAATCCTCGGCCACATGCACCGCGCCCTTCACGCCCGAACGCTTGAGGTTCAGGACATCGCCCGACCACTGCGGCTCCAGGCCATATTGATCGGAAAGTTTCTGCGCCAGTTTGTCGGCTTTCTCGCGGGCTGCTTCCTTGCCCAGGCTGTGGGCACGCTCAACACTGATATGGGCCATTGAATGACTCCTGCTTTTTGAATGGGGCTATGAATGCCTGCAACGAATCTTGACCGCCACTGCGGCAAATCGTCCCGAAGGTTGCCCATCTTACCTTTAGCCATTCCAAGACAAAGCATGGCTTGGGGATTAGAATGTCGCGCATTCTCTTTTGGTGACAGCGATATGACTGATCAGCGCAAAGGCAGCGATGCCGAACCCACCACTCACTTCGGCTTCAAAAACGTTCCGGAAAGCCAGAAAGCGGAAAAAGTCGCTGAGGTTTTCCACTCCGTAGCGGCGAAGTACGACCTGATGAACGACCTTTTGTCGGGCGGCATGCACCGTCTGTGGAAGCGTTTCGCGATCGAACTGTCGGGCGTACGCGCCGGCAACCGCGTGCTGGACATCGCCGGTGGCACGGGCGATCTGACCAAGAAGTTCTCGCACCTGGTCGGCCCGACCGGTCAGGTGGTGCTGGCCGACATCAACGAATCCATGCTCAAGGTCGGTCGTGACCGCCTGCTGGATGTCGGGGTGTCGGGCAACGTCGAGTTCGTCCAGGCCGACGCTGAAAAACTGCCGTTCCCGGACAACCACTTCGACTGCGTGACCATCGCCTTCGGCCTGCGCAACGTGACGCACAAGGAAGACGCCCTGCGCTCGATGCTGCGCGTACTCAAGCCGGGCGGTCGCCTGCTGGTACTGGAATTCTCCAAGCCGACCAACGCGCTGATGTCCAAGGCCTACGACGCCTATTCGTTCGCCTTCATGCCGCTGATGGGCAAGCTGATCACCAACGACTCGGAAAGCTATCGTTACCTGGCCGAATCGATCCGCATGCACCCGAATCAGGAAACCCTGAAGTCGATGATGGTCGACGCCGGTTTCGACCGCGTGACCTATCACAACATGACCGCAGGCATCGTCGCCCTGCACCGCGGCATCAAACCCTGATGCTGCTGACCGGGCTGCTCGCCAGCGTCGAACTCGGCCTCAACCGTGTGCTGCGTCTCGACAGCACGGCGCTGCCGCGACTGGCGCATCTGACCGGCAAAGTGATTGCCGTGAATTGCCGCAACCCGGCGCTGCAACTGTTCATCCTGCCGAGCGACGAAGGCCTGATGCTGGCGTCCCACTGGGAAACCGGCGTCGATTGCACCCTGCGAGCCCCGGCCTCGAGCCTGGTGAAACTGGCCCTGAGCAAGGACAAGACGGCGGTGCTGCACGCACCGGAAGTCGAACTCGACGGCGACAGCGGCGTGCTGCTGGAGCTGGCGGGCGTGCTGCAGAACCTCGAGCTGGACTGGGAGTACGAACTCTCGCGCTGGCTGGGCCCGGTCGCCACGCAACTGGTCGGCGGTCACCTGCGCAGCCGCGCCCGCTGGTATCAACAAGGATTTGCCAGCCTCAACCAGAACCTCGCCGAATACCTGGCCGAAGAATCGCGCACCCTCGTCGGGCAGCGCGAAGCCGAAGCCCGTTTCAGCGAACTGGACCGGATCAAACTCGATCTGGAACGTCTCGAGGCGCGCTTCGAGCGCCTTTCCCGATCCCTCGACCCAAGCGATAACGCATGAAGCTGCTCGCCGTCCGCCGTCTGTTGCGCATCCAGCGCGTCGTGATCCGCTACCGCCTCGATGACCTGCTGTTCGATCTGCCTTTGCCGTGGTTCCTGCTGGCGCTGCGCTACGTCCTGCCGTGGCGCTGGTTCCCGCGCAAGCCGCTGGAGCTCAGCCGTGGCGCACGTCTACGCCTGGCGTTGCAGGATCTGGGGCCGATCTTCATCAAGTTCGGGCAGATCCTCTCGACCCGCCGCGACCTGCTGCCGGAAGACATCGCCGATGAGCTGATGCGGTTGCAGGACCGGGTGCCGCCATTCGATTCGCAGCTGTCGGTCAAGCTGATCGAAGAGCAACTGGGCAAGAAGATCAGCGAAGTGTTCAGTCGCTTCGACGTCGAACCGCTGGCCTCGGCCTCGGTGGCGCAGGTACACGCCGCGCAACTGAAGACCGGCGAAGAAGTGGTGGTCAAGGTGATCCGCCCGGGCCTGAAACCGGTGATCGCCCAGGATCTGGCGTGGCTGTTCATCCTCGCCCGCGCCGCCGAAAAGGTCTCCGCCGACGCCCGCCTGCTGCACCCGGTGGACGTGGTCAGCGACTACGAAAAAACCATCTACGACGAACTCGACCTGTTGCGCGAGGCGGCCAACGCCAGCCAGTTGAAGCGCAACTTCGAGGGCTCGCCGCTGTTGTATGTGCCACAAGTCTATTGGGACTGGTGCCGGCCGAAAGTGCTGGTGATGGAGCGCATCTACGGGATCCAGGTGACGGATCTGGCAACCCTCGCCGACCAGCGCACCGACATGAAAATGCTCGCCGAACGCGGCGTGGAGATCTTCTTCACCCAGGTGTTCCGCGACAGTTTCTTCCACGCCGACATGCACCCGGGCAACATCTTCGTCAGCACCGTCAACCCGTGGAGCCCGCAGTACATCGCGATCGACTGCGGCATCGTCGGCAGCCTGACCCCGGAAGACCAGGACTATCTGGCACGCAACCTGTTCGCCTTCTTCAAGCGCGACTACCGCCGCGTGGCGCAATTGCACATCGATTCAGGCTGGGTGCCGGCGGAAACCAAGCTCAACGAATTCGAAGCGGCGATCCGTACCGTGTGCGAGCCGATCTTCGAAAAACCATTAAAAGATATTTCATTTGGCCAGGTGCTGATGCGCCTGTTCCAGACCGCGCGCCGCTTCAACATGGAAGTACAACCGCAACTCGTACTGCTGCAAAAGACCTTGCTGAACATCGAAGGCCTGGGCCGTCAGCTGTACCCGGACCTCGATCTGTGGAACACCGCGCAGCCGTTCCTCGAACGCTGGATGCGCGAGCGCGTCAGCCCGAAAGCCTTGCTCGGCAACGTCCAGAGCCAGTTCGAACAACTGCCGCACCTGGCCAACATGGCCCGCGATCTGCTCGAACGCATGTCCCAGCCCCACGCCAACGACCCGCCACCGCCGTGGAAAAAGCGCAAGGACGACTGGTTCCTGCGCCTGCTCGGCAGCGCCCATCTGGCGGGCGGTACGATCCTCGCTGCCGGGGGCCCGATGCACGAACTGGGGCATTGGCCCGCCGGGATCATGGTGGCAGTCGGCTTGTATCTGGTCGTTCGCCGATAGCCAGTTCCGTGATCGGCTGGCACACTGTTTCAACGCCTGAACCCGACTATTGAAGTGTGGGTTCGCTGTCGGAGTCGAAGATGAAAAACTGGCTGGACGAGATCAAGTGGGACGCCGATGGCCTGGTGCCGGCGATTGCCCAGGATCACAAGACCGGACGCGTATTGATGATGGCCTGGATGAACCGCGAAGCCCTGGAGCTGACCGCGGCGGAAAACCGTGCCATCTATTGGTCACGTTCCCGTGGCAAGCTGTGGCGCAAGGGCGAAGAGTCCGGGCACGTACAGACGCTGCATGAAATGCGTCTGGACTGCGACGCCGACGTCATCATCCTGATGGTCGAGCAGATCGGCGACATCGCTTGCCATACTGGCCGTCAAAGCTGCTTCTACCGCGTCTTCGAAAACGGCGACTGGAAAACGGTCGACCCGGTCCTGAAAGACCCGCACGCCATCTATTCCGCAGGACACAAACATGAGTGACACCCTGACTCGCCTTGCTCAGGTACTTGAGGAGCGCAAAGGCGCAGCCGCCGACAGCTCGTATGTCGCCAGCCTGTATCACAAGGGTCTGAACAAGATTCTGGAGAAGGTCGGCGAAGAATCGGTCGAAACGATCATTGCCGCCAAGGACGCCGCCGTCAGCGGCGACTGCAGCGACGTGATCTACGAGACCGCCGACCTGTGGTTCCACAGCATGGTCATGCTTGCCCAGCTGGGGCAGCATCCGCAGGCAGTGCTGGATGAGCTGGATCGCCGCTTCGGCCTGTCCGGACACGTCGAGAAAGCCTCGCGTCCGTCCGCCTGAACAACTTCAAGAGAGGAACAGCAACATGGGCATTTTTGACTGGAAACACTGGATCGTCATCCTGGTGGTCGTGGTACTGGTGTTCGGCACCAAGAAACTGAAAAACCTCGGCACCGACGTCGGCGAATCGATCAAGGGCTTCCGTAAAGCCATGAACGACGACGAAAAACCGGCCGACCCGACCGTCACGCCTGCGCAACCGGTACCGCCGGTACAGCCGCAAGCCACCGCTCAGGCCAACCCGCCGCACACCATCGACGTGCAGGCGCAGAAAGTCGAAGAGCCGATCCGCAAAGACGTGTGAGCACTGACTAATGTTTGGTATCAGCTTCTCTGAACTGCTGCTCGTCGGCCTCGTCGCCCTGCTGGTGCTGGGCCCCGAGCGTCTGCCGGGCGCTGCACGCACCGCCGGCCTGTGGGTCGGACGGCTGAAGCGCAGCTTCAACGCGATCAAACAGGAAGTTGAGCGTGAAATCGGTGCCGACGAAATCCGTCGGCAACTGCACAACGAGCACATCCTGTCGCTGGAACAGGAGGCGCGGAAGTTTTTCACGCCGGTTCAGCAGGAGCCGACGCCGGTCGAGCACGTGGGTGAGCAGACGATTCATGCGCCTGCCGCCGCGACGCCACCAGCACCTGTCGTAGCGCCAACCGATTCTGCACCTGCTGTCGCAACCACGACGGTTGAACATGTAGCTCCAACCGCCGCGCCGACCACACCAGCGCCTCACGACCCAACATTGCCGCCGCGAGCCCCATGAGCGATCTCCCCGAAAACGACCAGCACATGCCGCTGGTTTCGCACCTCACCGAGTTGCGCACCCGCCTGCTGCGTTGCGTCGCGGCGATCTTCATCATCTTCGCCGGGCTGTTTGCCTTCACCCAGCAGATCTACACCTTCGTCTCGACGCCGTTGCGCGAATACCTGCCGGCCGGCGCGACGATGATCGCCACCGACGTGTCGTCGCCGTTCCTGACGCCGCTGAAACTGACGATGATGGTCTCGCTGTTCCTGGCGATCCCGGTGATCCTGCATCAGATCTGGGGCTTCATCGCGCCGGGCCTGTACAAGCACGAGAAGCGTGTCGCGGTGCCGTTGCTGATCTCCAGCATCCTGCTGTTCTACACCGGCATGGCGTTCGCCTACTTCTTCGTGTTCCCGCTGATCTTCAAGTTCTTCGCCTCGGCCACCCCGGCCGGCGTGGAAATGATGACCGACATCACCAGTTACCTCGATTTCGTCATGACGCTGTTCTTCGCTTTCGGCGTGGCGTTCGAAATCCCGGTGGCCGTGGTGCTGCTGGTGTGGATCGGCGTGGTCGACGTCAAATACCTGAAGAAGATTCGTCCGTATGTGATCATCGGCTGCTTCGTGGTGGGCATGATCCTGACCCCGCCGGACATCTTCTCCCAGACCCTGCTGGCCGTGCCGATGTGGATGCTGTTCGAAGTCGGCATCCTTTTCGGCAGCCTGGTCAGCAAGCGCGAGCGCCCGGAAGAAACCGCCGACGATCACAACGACCAGCCGCCAGCGACTCAGCCATGAACCTGCTGCTGCTCGAAGAGGCCGACTTCATTGCGGCCGACCGCGTCGTGCTGCGTGATCGGCGCCTGACCCACATGCAGGAAGTCCACCGTTCGGAAGTCGGCGACAGCCTGCGGGTCGGGCGGATCGGCGGGTTGATGGGCTCGGCCGAGCTGCTGCGCCTGGACGCGGGTGAAGCCGAACTGCGGGTCACCCTCGATCAACCGCCACCGGCCAAACTGCCGCTGACCCTGGTACTCGCCCTGCCCCGCCCTAAGATGCTGCGCCGGGTGTTCCAGACCGTGGCGACCATGGGCGTGTCGAAGGTGATTCTGGTCAACAGCTACCGGGTCGAGAAAAGCTTCTGGCAGACGCCGTTCCTCGAACCGGACGCCATCCGCGAACAACTGATCCTCGGCCTCGAACAGGCCCGCGATACCGTGCTGCCGGAAATCATCATCGAGAAGCGCTTCAAGCCGTTCGTCGAAGATCGCCTGCCAGCCATCACCGACGGCACCCTCGGCCTGGTCGGTCATCCGGGCAATTTCCCGCCCTGCCCCCGCGCCCTGAACGAACCGGTGACCCTGGCCATCGGCCCCGAGGGTGGCTGGATTCCCTACGAAATCGACCTGCTGGCCAAGGCCGGGCTGCAACCGGTGCAACTGGGCGAGCGAATCCTGCGGGTCGAAACCGCCGTCACCGCGCTGCTGGCCCGGCTGTTCTGAGCGCTTCTGTTCTAAGCGCTTCGCCGGACAAAAGGCGTTACAGATTGCCATCATCCGGCCGATACCCTCTCCATAAGTCCAATTAGTGGTCCGAGGGAGTCGTCGCATGTACCGTTGGTTAGCCGAGAGTCTTGGAAACGTCAGCGTCAAACGTAAGCTTGGAATCGGTTTCGGCCTGGTGCTGCTGCTGACCCTGTTGATCACCTTCACCGGCTGGACCGGCATGAGCGGGATCATCAGCCGGGGTGACAAGCTCGGCTTCATCTCCAGCCTCAACGAGCTGACCAAAGACCTGCGCCTGGCACGCCTGGACTATGAAGCCCGCCGTGGCGAACAGGGCCCTGGCGCGGTCAATGACCTGCTCGGCAAGCTCGACAGCGGCCTGCAAAGCGCGCGCGGCATGATCGAGCAACCGTCCGACGTGGCCATGATCGACCAGCAACTGGCGGCGGTCGCCGAGTACAAACGCGCCTTTGGCGACATGACCCAGGCCACCGTGCAGCGTGAAGACGCCCGCAGCAAACTCGGCGCCAGCGCCGATAACGCCGTGGCCAAGGTCAGCGAAGTCGAGAAATCCCTGCTGCAAGGCGACAGCGTTGCGCAATTCAACAGCGTGATCGAGCTGAGCAAACTGCTGCAGCAGGCGCGCTATCAGGTGCGCGGCTACACCTACAGCGGCAAGGCCGAAGCCGAACAACCGGCGCTGGATGCCATCGCCGCGGCTCTGAACAATCTCGAAAGCCTGCCGAGCAAACTGCCCGAACAACACATCGCCAACCTGCAACAGGCCACCGAATCGCTGAAGGCTTACCGCGCTGCCGTCAGCCAGTTCCGCGACTCCCAGGTGAACAATGCCAAGGCCATGGCTCGCATGACCGCTCAGGGCGACATCCTGCTCGACGTCAGCAAGAAACTTACCGAATCTCAGACCATCGTCCGCGACACCGATGCCGCGCACGCCAAAAACATGCTGATGATCGCCACCCTGCTGGCCCTGGCCTTCGGTCTGCTCGCGGCCTGGGCGATCACCCGACAGATCATCATTCCGCTGGAGCAGACCCTGAAAGTCGCCGAACGCGTGGCCGCCGGTGACCTGACCCACAATCTGGTGTCCCTGCGCCGTGACGAACTCGGTCAGCTGCAGCGTTCGATGCAGAGCATGACCCAGGGCCTGCGCGAATTGATCGGCGGCATCAGCGACGGCGTGACCCAGATCGCCAGCGCCGCCGAAGAGTTGTCCGCGGTGACCGAGCAGACCAGCGCCGGGGTGAACAATCAGAAAGTCGAAACCGACCAAGTCGCGACCGCCATGAACGAAATGGCCGCCACCGTGCAGGAAGTCGCGCGCAACGCCGAGGAAGCTTCGGAAGCCGCGGTCGCTGCTGACCAGCAGGCCCGTGAAGGCGACAAGGTGGTTGGCGAAGCCATTGCCCAGATCGAACGTCTGGCCGCTGAAGTCAGCCATTCCACCGAGGCCATGGGCGAGCTCAAGCGCGAAAGCGACAAGATCGGCAGCGTGCTCGACGTGATCAAGTCCGTAGCCCAACAAACCAACCTGCTGGCCCTAAACGCCGCCATCGAGGCCGCCCGTGCCGGTGAAGCCGGACGTGGCTTTGCGGTGGTTGCCGACGAAGTCCGCAGCCTGGCCCAGCGCACTCAGAAGTCCACGGAAGAGATCGAAGAACTGATCGTCGGCCTGCAGAACGGCACCCAGCAAGTCGCGACGATCATGGACAACAGCCGCACCCTGACCGACAGCAGCGTCGAGCTGACCCGGCGTGCCGGTGGTTCGCTGGAAAGCATCACCCGTACCGTTTCGGCGATTCAGGCGATGAACCAGCAGATCGCCGCAGCGGCCGAGCAGCAGAGCGCCGTGGCTGAAGAGATCAACCGCAGCGTGCTGAACGTGCGGGATGTCTCGGACCAGACCTCGGCGGCCAGTGAAGAGACGGCGGCCTCCAGCGTCGAGCTGGCGCGTTTGGGCACTCACCTGCAAACGCTGGTGGGCCGGTTCAAGGTGTAAGTGGACGCCCGATCGTTCCCACGCTCCGCGTGGGAATGCATCCTGTGACGCTCCGCGTCACGCTTGCGAAGGGACGCAGAGCGTCCTGGGCGGCATTCCCACGCAGAGCGTGGGAACGATCAGTGATAAAAAAACGCAGCCAATGGCTGCGTTTTTTTTGCCCTGCGTTTAGAGGACTTGCCGCAGGAACGCCTGGGCTCGCAGATCCTTCGGCGCATCGAAGAACTCCGCCGGCGAGGCGTCTTCCAGCAGTTTGCCGTGATCGAAGAACAGCACCCGATCCGCCACTTCCCGGGCAAAACCCATTTCGTGGGTCACGCAGACCATGGTCATGCCTTCCACGGCCAGGTTCTTCATCACGTCCAGCACTTCGCCGACCATTTCCGGGTCGAGGGCCGAGGTCGGTTCGTCGAACAGCATGACCTTCGGATCCATCGCCAGCGCCCGGGCAATCGCCACCCGCTGTTGCTGACCGCCGGACAGGCGCGACGGGTACTCGCGGGCCTTCTGGGCGATGCCGACCTTCTCCAGCAACGCCAGGGCCTTGGCCTCGCTTTCCTTCTGGCCGCGCTTGCGCACGACTTTCTGCGCCAGGCACAGGTTTTCCAGCACGGTCATGTGCGGGAACAGATTGAAATGCTGGAACACCATACCGACTTCGCGGCGATAGGCGTTGACGTCGGTTTTCGGGTCGGCCAGTTGCAGGCCGTCGATGCTCACCGAGCCGGAATCGAATTCTTCCAGACCGTTGAGGCAACGCAGGAAGGTCGACTTGCCGGAACCGGACGGGCCGATCACCACCAGCACTTCGCCCTTGGCCACGGACGTGCTGACGTTATCCACCGCGCGCACCACTTGCCCACGGGTGTCGAAGACTTTTACCAGATCGCGGACTTCAATCACTTTGCGCGAGCCTCCGCTCAAGCCGGCTGGCGATTTTCGACAGCGGCAGGTTGATCAACAGGTACAGGCCGGCGACGCAGAACAGGATCTCGAACGGCGAGAACGAGGTGGTGATGACTTCACGGCCGCTTTTCAGCAGCTCGGTGATGGCGATCACCGACACCAGCGAAGTGTCTTTGACCAGACTGATGAACTGCCCGGCCAGCGGCGGCAGCACGCGCTTGAACGCCTGCGGCAGCACCACATGACGCATCGACTGGCCGGCGCTCAGGCCCAGCGAACGCGCCGCTTCGTTCTGACCACGGGCAATCGACTGCACACCGGAACGGATGATTTCCGCCACGTAGGCGCCAGTGAACAGCGACAGCGCTGCGATCCCGGCGAACTCCCGGGACAGGTTCATCACCGTGCCGATGAAGAAATAGAAAATGAAGATCTGCACCAGCAGCGGCGTGCCGCGCACCAGCTCGACATAGATCGTCGACAGGTCGCGCAGGGTCGGGTTGCTCGACAGCCGGCACAGCCCGGTCGCCAGACCGATCAGCAGACCCAGCACGCCGGACACCACCGACAGCCAAAGCGTGGTCCACAGGCCCCACAACAGCGGACCCGCCGCCCAATGCCGGGTCACGCCCACGACGTCGCCTTCGGCCACATCGTCGCCCTGAGCGAATTGCAGGCTGTTTTCGTCGACGGTCAGGTGCTGCTCGTCACCGGCATCGTTGCGCAGGGTGACCTGCGCGCTGCCACCCTTGCGCACCAGTTCGCTGACGGTGGAAATATCGGTCGCGCGCTGGGTTTCCTCGGCCTGATAGGCGAAGTACTGCGGCACGCGGTTCCAGCGCCATTCGTAGGACATCAGCGACGTGGCGTAATACAGCGCGCCGGCCAGGCCGACCAGCACCAGCACGGTCAGGACGTGCCAGGGCCATTGGGCTTTTTTCTGTTTCATTGAATGTTTCTCTGAGTCGCTCGTTCCCATGCTCTGCGTGGGAATGCATCCTGTGACGCTCTGCGTCACGCTTGCGAAGGGACGCGGAGCGTCCCGGGCGGCATTCCCACGCAGAGCGTGGGAAGGATCGGCGAGCGGGTGTTATTCCATGTCCTTGAGCCACTCGGTGCTCTTGAACCACTTGTCATGGATGCGATCGTAGGTGCCGTCTTCGTGGATCTGGTGCAGGAAGTTGTTGATGAAGTTGATGCTGTCGTAGTCACCCTTCTTCAGACCGAAGGCCAGTGGCTCGTAGGTGAACGGCTTGTCGAGGAACACCAGCTTGCCGGCGCCGACCTTGTTCACTGCAACGACGTTGTACGGCGCGTCGTAGATGAAGGCGTCCGCCTTGCCGTTGACCACGTCGAGCACGGCTTCCTGCTCGTTGTCGTAACCGTGGTACTTGGCCTTGGAGATCAGCTTCTTGGCGACCATCTCGCCAGTGGTGCCGAGCTTGGAGGTGATGCGGTAGTCGGCGGTGTTCAGGTCTTTGTAGGACTTGATGGTGCCTTCCAGCTCTTTACGGATCAGCAGGGTCTGGCCGACCACGATGAACGGTTCGCTGAAGTTCAGGCGCAGGTTGCGTTCCTGGGTCAGGGTCATGCCGCTGCCGATCATGTCGAACTTGTCGGTCATCAGCGCCGGGATGATCCCGTCGTAACCGGTGGAGACCAGCTCCAGCTTGACGCCCATCGCCTTGGTCATGGCTTTGAGGATGTCGACTTCGAAACCGATGATTTCGCCGCGCTTGTTGGTCATTTCGAACGGCATGTAGGTCGGATCCATGCCGACTTTCAACGAGCCACGCTTGACCGCCTCGTCGATTGCGCCGGCCTGCGCCGCATTGACTGCAACCAGTGCCGTGACGCCGACCAGCAGCATCGACAGATACTTCTTCATCTTCAAGTCCCCAAAACCATTGCGTTTGCGGCGCGAAAACCGACAGAAATGGACAAGATTGTCCGGGTGCGCCAATTCGGGGACGGATGCTAACGCACTCGTCCGTTTGCACAAGGTTTTTTGATCGGTTGCTGCCGTATGGGACGCAGAGCGTCCCGGGCTGCATTCCCACGCAGAGCGTGGGAACGAGTGATCCGCGACACTAATCGGCAGGCAAAAAAAACCCCGCTTTCGCGGGGTTTCTTCATCAGGCCGGTTGCGCCTGCAAGCTCACCGGCTTGAGCGGCAGCAGCGGCGCATGGGGATCGGCTTTCACCGAAGCCCGCCAGGCGTCCAGCCACTCGGCGTGACCTTCGGCCCACACCTGCTCGTGCAGACGGGCCAGGGCCACCGGATCGCTCAGCAGTTGCAGGCGATCATGGTTGTTCAGCCCGGCCGGGCCGACCTTGATCGCGTGACGCACGCGTTCCTGACGCAGCCATTCGATCGGCTCGGCCTGACCGTGACGCGAGGTCGCCAGCGAGCACGCCAGGGCGTTCTGCTGCGGATCGACCACCGCGCGGATAAAGCCGTCGTTCAGCGCGTGCCAGCGGTTTTCGTGGGTGTACTGATCGGTGGCCAGCAGCGCCTGTGGCGGATTGTATTCCTCGGGGATGAGGAACAGGCTCTCGTCACGGGACTTCAGACCCAGACCGACGCGGCTGGAAATCACCGACACCGGAATCGACAGCATCAGCGAACCGACGATCGGCACCAGCCACCACAGGAAGCTCGGGTTCAGCCAGATCACCAGCAGCGCCCAGAAGAAGCCCAGCAGGGTCTGCGGGCCGTGACGCTTGACCGCTTCGCTCCATGGCGTGGAGTCATCGTCACGCTGCGGCGAGTTCCAGGTGGCGGCCCAGCCGAGGAACGCGGCCAGAACGAAACGGGTGTGGAAAATCATCCGCACCGGCGCCAGCAGCATGGAAAACAGCATCTCCAGCAGCATCGACAGGGTCACCTTGAACTTGCCGCCGAACTCTTTCGCGCCCTTGGCCCAGATCAGGATGATGCTCAACAGCTTCGGCAGGAACAGCAGCACGATGGTCGTCGAGAACAGCGCGATCGCCTTGTCCGGGTGCCATTGTGGCCACAGCGGATAGAGCTGACGCGGTTCGAGGAAGTACTGCGGCTCCATCAGCGTGTTCACCGCCAGCAGCGCGGTCGACAGCACCAGGAAGAAGAACCACAGCGGCGCCGACAGGTAAGACATCACGCCGGTCAGGAACACCGCGCGGTGCACCGGGTGCATGCCCTTTACCAGGAACAGACGGAAGTTCATCAGGTTGCCGTGGCACCAGCGACGGTCACGCTTGAGCTCGTCGAGCAGGTTCGGCGGCAGTTCTTCGTAGCTGCCCGGCAGATCGTAGGCAATCCACACGCCCCAGCCGGCACGGCGCATCAGCGCCGCTTCAACGAAGTCGTGAGAGAGAATCGCACCGGAGAACGCCCCCTTGCCCGGCAACGGCGCCAGGGCGCAGTGGTCGATGAACGGCTTCATGCGGATGATCGCGTTGTGACCCCAGTAGTGGGATTCACCCAGCTGCCAGAAGTGCAGACCGGCCGTGAACAGCGGACCGTAAACCCGGGTGGCGAACTGCTGCATGCGCGCATACAGCGTGTCCATGCCCGAAGCGCGCGGCGCGGTCTGGATGATGCCGGCGTCCGGCGTGGCCTCCATCAGGCGCACCAGACTGGTCAGGCACTCGCCGCTCATCACCGAGTCGGCGTCGAGCACGACCATGTACTTGTAGTCACCGCCCCAGCGACGGCAGAAGTCGTCGAGGTTGCCGCTCTTGCGTTTGACGCGACGGCGACGGCGGCGATAGAAGATCTTGCCGAAGCCCTTGGCTTCGCGGCAGACGTCCAGCCAGGCCTGCTGCTCGGCAACGCAGATGTCGGTGTCGTTACTGTCGCTGAGGACGAAGAAGTCGAAACGGTCCAGGTCACCGGTAGCGGCGACCGACTCGAACGTCGCGCGCAGACCGGCAAATACCCGAGGCACGTCTTCGTTGCAGATCGGCATCACCAGCGCGGTGCGCGCGTCTTTCGGAATCGGCTCGTTGCCGGCACTTTTACCGGAGATCCGGTATTTATCGTGGCCGGTGAGCAATTCGAGGAAGCCCATCAGCGCGGTCCAGAAACCGGCCGACACCCAGCAGAACAGAATCCCGAACATGATCAGGATGCTGGTTTGCAGCGCATACGGCAGCACTTGCGTGGCGGTTTGCAACAGCGGTTGATGCAGGACTTCTTCCAGATCGACGAACGACCAGCCCTGGTACGGCATGATGCCTTTCATGTACCAGCCGGCGACGATGGTCTGACCCAGCATCAGCACCAGCAGAATGTAGCGACGGATCGAACCGACCGTGCGCCAGCGCGCCGCCGGCAGCACGTTGGCGTCCTTCGGCGGTTGCGGCGGGTTGGTCCGGCCGGTCAGGCGGCGCCAGCCACGCACCAGAATGTTGGTGCGCCACGGCTCCGGCACGACCTTGGTCCGACGGATCGGCGGCGTGGCCTTCATGCTGACCCGACCGCTGGCGTCGAGCACCAGCATTTCCGCGTCTTGCAGCTCTTCGGCGGTGCTCAGGATCAGGCGCTGGCCGACCGAAGCCTGGGCGGCTTCGGTCGGTGCGTCAAAGGTCTTGGACGACAGGCGTTCATGCAATTCGCTGAAGGACTGGCAGCCCGCGAGTTCCGCGCGCTGCTCGTCGGTCATCGGCAGATGCGCCAGGTACTCGGACAGAGTCTCTGGCTGTACTTGAGAGTTACTCATCGGCAGGCAACTGATAGCTCCAGGTCTCGGTCAGGACTTCTTCAGTCGGTGCCGATTCCGGTGTGGCTGGGGCCGCGTCCGCAGCGGCTGGCTGCTTGGCGTCTTTGTTGGCCTTGTCCTTGGCATCTGCAACCGGCTTGGCGTCGGCCTGTTTGGCCTCGGCGGCCTTGGCTTCCTTGTCGGCTTTCTCTTGTTGCTTGGCGGCAACCTTGTCGGCCTTGGCTACCGACGAATTGGACGTCGGCACCGAAGACTTGGCCAGATCAGCGGTCACCACTGGCTGAACCAGGGCTGCGCGCATTTCGGTGGACTTGCTCGGGTCCTTGATCTTCATCCGCAGGGTCAGGCGCCAGCCTTTGGTTTCCGGGTTGTAGCGCACGCTGTTTTCGACCAGTTCGGCGTTGTCGCCGACGCTGACCTGGCTGCGAACGTCCGCGTCCGGGGCCAGGGCCGCCAGGGACGGGCCTTCGAAATCGACCAGGTAGGCCACGCTGCCATCCGGCTGACGGATCAGGTTCGACTGCTTGACGTCACCGGTCGAACGCAGGGTCTGGTTGACCCAGGCGCTGTCCGGCGCGTGCAGCGCGGCTTCGTCGATGGTCCAGTGCATGCGGTAGGCGAAGTCCAGCGGCTGGCCAGGCTCCGGCAGTTTTTCCGGGTTCCAGAACGCTACGATGTTGTCGTTGGTTTCGTCGGCGGTCGGGATCTCGACCAGATCAACGGTGCCCTTGCCCCAATCGCCCTTCGGCTCGATCCAGGCGCTTGGGCGCTTGTCGTAGCGGTCGTCGAGGTCTTCGTAGTGGCTGAAGTCACGGCCACGTTGCAGCAGACCGAAACCACGCGGGTTCTCGACGCTGAACTGGCTGACAGCCAAGTGTTTCGGGTTGTTCAGCGGACGCCAGATCCACTCGCCATTGCCGGCATGGATCGACAGACCGCTGGAGTCGTGCAGTTCACGACGGTAGTTGAGCACTTTCGACGGCTGGTTGGCGCCGAACAGGAACATGCTGGTCAGCGGCGCGATGCCGAGCTTGCCGACCTTGTCACGCAGGTACATCTGGCCCTTGACGTCGACGATGGTGTCGCTGCCCGGACGCAGGATCAGACGGTAGGCGCCGGTCGCACGTGGCGAATCCAGCAGGGCGAAGATCACCAGGTGCTTGTCGCCCGGCTTCGGCTGCTGAATCCAGAACTCGCGAAAACGCGGGAATTCTTCGCCGGACGGCAAAGCGGTGTCGATTGCCAGACCACGGGCCGACAGACCGTAGGTGTGCCCCTTGCCGACCACGCGGAAGTAGCTCGCGCCCAGCATGGTCATGATTTCGTCTTGCTTGTCCGCCTTGTTGATCGGGTACAGCACACGGAAACCGGCATAGCCCAGTTGTTCGGTGGCCTTCGGATCGAACTGCAGGTCGCCGAAATCGAAACGGCTTGGATCGTATTTGATCTCTTCGACGGTGTTCGCGGTGATTTCGTTGATTTTCACCGGCGTATCGAAGTGCATGCCCTGATGATAGAAGGACAGCTTGAACGGGGTCTTCTGGTCGGCCCATTCGGCTTTTTCGGTGCGGAAACGAATCTTCTGATAGTCCGCGAATTTCATTTCACGGAATTCGTTTGGCAGGTTGCTGCGCGGGGCTTCGAACTTCTGCCCGGCCAGCTCTTTAGCCTTGGCCGACACATCGTCAAGATTGAATGCCCAGAGCTGGCCGGCGCTGAGCAGGCAGAGTACTGCCGAGCCCGCTACCAGAGCGCTGCGCAAGCGTTTGGCAGACAATTTTGCTGCATTACAGGGACTAACAATCACGAGCAACCCTCGCCGAAAACAGATCAATAAACCAACGGCCAGATGAAGTGCCTGTGAGGAATTCGGTACAAAAAAACCGACCTTGCAGGACACCCTTGCCAAGTTGGCGAGCATTGTTCCGACTCCGCTGGGTCAAAATGATTCCCCAATCGGATCCGGACAAGTCTCTACCTAAGTCAAAATGGACCAACGAACGCTGATCCCCGTAGCGCGCGATTATCTAGTAGCCCGCGTGACAACGCATCAGGGGTAACAAAGTATTTATCGCGAAAATTCCCTGTTTTCAGTCGAAAAGCCCTTAAAAAGATGTTTCAAGCGCTTTCATGTCTGTAACAGGAAGGTTACCGGGCCATCGTTGACCAGGTGCACCTGCATATCCGCGCCGAATCTACCTGATGCCACTGTGCCATGCATCTGTTTCGCTCTGCTTAATAGATAGTCGAATAATTTTTCGCCCAGCGCCGGAGGAGCGGCGGTCGAGAAACTCGGGCGCAACCCGCTTTTGGTGTCGGCAGCGAGGGTGAACTGAGAGACCAGCAGCAACCCGCCGCCCACATCCGCCAGGGACAGATTCATCTTGCCCTCGGCGTCACTGAACACTCGATAGTTAAGCAGCTTATGCAGAAGTTTGTCGGCGCTGGCCGGCGTGTCGTCGGGTTCTACCGCCACCAGCACCAGCAAACCCTGATCGACACTGCCAACCACCTCGCCCGCCACTTCGACCCGCGCGCCTTTCACGCGCTGCAACAGACCCTTCATGCTTCTTCGGGCGGCAGATCGAGCAGACGACGGGCCATTTTGCTGGCGGCGCGCACCAGCGCATCGGTGATGCCCGGTTCGGACGCGGCGTGGCCGGCATCGCGGATCACCTGCAGCTCGCTGTTCGGCCAGGCCTGATGCAGTTCCCAGGCGTTGTCGAGCGGGCAGATCACGTCGTAGCGGCCGTGGATGATCACGCCCGGCAGATGGGCGATCTTGCCCATGTCGCGGATCAGCTGGTTCGGCTCAAGGAACGCATTGTTGGTGAAGTAGTGGCATTCGATCCGTGCGATCGACAGGGCGCGCTGCGGTTCGGAGAAGCGGTCGACCACCAGCGGATTCGGCCGCAGGGTCGCGGTGCGCCCTTCCCAGGTCGACCAGGCCTTGGCCGCATGCATCTGGGCGATCTGGTCGTTGCCGGTCAGGCGTTTGTGGAACGCGCTGAGCAGGTCGTCGCGCTCGTCCAGCGGAATCGGCGCGAGGTAGTCCTGCCAGTAATCGGGGAACAGACGGCTGGCGCCGGCCTGGTAGAACCATTCGATTTCCTGCGGACGGCAGAGAAAGATCCCGCGCAGGATCAGGCCATGTACGCGCTCCGGATGGGTCTGCGCGTAGGCCAGCGCCAGGGTCGAACCCCAGGAGCCGCCGAACAGCACCCATTTGTCGATGCCCAGGTGTTTACGAATACGCTCGAGGTCTTCGACCAGATCCCAGGTGGTGTTGTTTTCCAGACTGGCGTGGGGCGTGGAGCGACCGCAGCCGCGCTGGTCGAAGGTGACAATGCGATACAGGTTCGGATCGAAATAACGGCGACTCTGGGCGTCGCACCCGGCGCCGGGACCTCCGTGGATGAACACCACCGGCAAACCTTCCGGTGAACCGCTTTCGTCGACGTACAGCGTATGGGTGTCATCGACGGCCAGATCGTGCCGTGCGTGAGGTTTGATCTGCGGAAACAAAGTCTGCATTGCGCGCTCCGTAAGGGGTCGAGGTCATCCCTGGGGGGACTTCTATTATTCTGCCGTCCGGCATCATAAACCCGATTTACGTCAATGAGCATGCCCGTGCGCTGTCACATTTTGTCAGCCATGAACCCCAGCAGGTTCTCAAAGAGACGATCGACCTCGGCGACCTGATGTCGCGCCCGCAGGCAGCCGTGAACCAGCCCTTCGCCGTAATACAGCGCCGCGTCGACGCCCGCTGCGTCAAGCCGTTCGGCATAGCACACGCCGTCGTCACGCAGCGGATCGAACTGCGCCACGGCGATCCAGGCCGGGGGCAGACCGCTGAAATCCCCGGCCAGTAACGGCATCGCATAGGCGTTCGGCTTCGCGGTGCCGCGCAGGTACAGGGCGTGATAACAATCGACATCGCTGCTGGCGAGCAACGGCGCATCGGCGCATTCGCTGCGTGACGCTAACTGTGCGTCGCCTCCCAGTCCCGGATAGATCAAGACCTGCGCGCCCGGCAGCGGCTCGCCGGCATCGCGCAACGCCAGGCACAGCGCCGCCGCCAGATTGCCGCCGGCGCTGTCACCCGCCACCAGCATCCGTCCAGAATCGAACCAGAACGGCCCGCTGCGCAATGCGCGCCAGACGCTCAGGCAATCCTCGAAACCGGCCGGGAACGGGTGCTCCGGCGCCAGCCGGTAATCCACCGCCACCACCATTGCCCCGAGCGCCATCGCCAGCTCGCAGCAGATGAAATCGTGGGAATCCAGCCCGCCGACCACCCAACCGCCGCCGTGCAGATACAACACGCACGGCCAGCCACTGGCCGATGGCCGGACAGGCGGGCGATACGAACGCACCGCCACCCCGCTCAACTGGAAATCCACCACCTCCAGACCCGCCGGCCGTTCGGGCGTGAAGGCGCGACACATGTCGTCATAGGATTTGCGCAATCCGCCTAGGCTGCTGTCATCGCTGGCAAAGCCTTCGGTTCTGGAAACGAAGGCTGCCATCGACGGCGAAAGTGGATAAGTGCCCATCAGTTTTTCAGGCTGGCCTGAACCGTGGCCACGCCGTCCTTGCCGTCGAAGCTGCTGACACCCGCCAGCCAGCGTTGCAGGTCTTCGGGATGCTCACGCAGCCAGCTCTTCGCCACTTCCTGCGGTGTCTTGCGCTCCATGATCGGCACCATCAACTGGCTTTCCTGGGCGGCGGTGAAGGTCAGGTTTTCAAGCAGACGATGGACGTTCGGGCAGCGCTCGGCGTAGTCCGGCGCGGTGACCGTGGAAACGGTGGCGGCGCCTTCGTTCGGGCCGTAGACGTCTTCGCTGCCGGTCAGGTAGGTGATTTTCATGTTGATGTTCATCGGGTGCGGGGTCCAGCCGACGAACACCACGAACTCCTTGCGGTTCACCGCTCGCTGCACGGCGGCGAGCATGCCGGCCTCACCGGGTTCGATGATCTTGAAATCCTTCAGGCCGAAATGGTTGGTTTCGATCATGGTCTTGATCGTGGTGTTGGCGCCGCTGCCGGGCTCGATGCCGTAAATCTTGCCACCGAGCTGATCCTTGAATTTCGCGATGTCGCCGAAGGTCTTCAGCCCTGCCGCCGCCACGTAATCCGGCACTGCCAGCGTCGCCTGTGCGTCGGCCAGGCTGGGCTTGTCCATGACCTTGACCTGATTGGCGGCGAGGAATGGCGCGATGTTCTTGTCCATCGCCGGTTTCCAGTAGCCGAGGAAGATATCCAGACGTTTGTCGCGGATGCCGGCGAAGATGATTTGCTGCACGGCGCTGGTCTGTTTGCTTTCGTAGCCGAGGCCGTTGAGCAGCACGTCGGCCATGCCGCTGGTGGCGATCACGTCGGTCCAGTTGACCACGCCCATGCGCACGGTTTTGCAGGAAGCATCATCGGAAGCCATGGCACCGGCGCTGAGCAGCGCACTGCCGGTGAGGATTAACGCACAACGAGTGAACAGTCTTTTCATGTGGGATCGTCTCGTGCGGCAGCGGGTTATTGTTCGGATCGGTGTCTTCTTGCACCGTGGTCGAAACATTACGCAGCGGACGAGCGGGAAAAGCGAACTGTGGCGACCGGGATTTGCACGGTGGCGACTGTTTGAGGGCGCCCCCCAGATCGCTCACTCACCGCAGATCGTTCCCATGCTCTGCGTGGGAATGCCTCAAGGGACGCTCCGCGTCCAGTGACGCGGAGCGTCACGGGCTGCATTCCCACGCGGAGCGTGGGAACGATCAGACAATCAGTTAGGCTGTATAGCGGGATTTGCCCCAGGCGAGCAGTCCTTGCAGCAATTCCTTCAGCACCACCCGCGTCGGCTCGGCCAAATCGGCGCGGTAGCGGAACGGTTCGAACTCTTCCATATACGTGCACTGGCCCAGCTCCAGTTGCACGGCGTGGATGTTCTCGGCCGGGTTGCCGTAGTGACGGGTGATGTGGCCGCCCTTGAAGCGTCCGTTCAGCACATGGCTGTAAGCGGCGTGGCGGGCGCAGATCGCTTCCAGTTGGGTGGCCAGTTGTGGATCGCAACTGGCGCCATTGAAGGTGCCAAGGTTGAAGTCTGGCAGCTTGCCGTCGAACAGGTGCGGGATGATCGAACGGATCGAGTGCGCATCGAACAGCAGCGCGTAACCGAACTCGGCCTTCAGCCGCGCCAGTTCTTCCTGCAAGGTGCGGTGGTACGGCGTCCAGATTTGCTCCAGGTACGTCGCACGTTCTTCTTTCGACGGCTCCTTGCCTTCCGTGAACAACGGAATGCCATCGAACAGCGTCGCCGGGTACAGCCCGGTGGTGGCGCCAGCGTACAGCGGTTTGTCGTCGGACGGCCGGTTCAGGTCGATGACGAATCGCGAGTACTCGGCCGCCAGGGTGCTGGCGCCCAGTTCGGCGGCGAAGTCGTAAAGCTGCGGAATGTGCCAGTCGGTGTCCGGCAGGCTTTTCGCGTCCGGGATCAATCCGGCCTCGACCGCCGGGGTCAGGCGCACACCGGCGTGGGGCATGCTGATCAGCAGCGGCACGCGACCTTGTTTGAAGTTCAGAACCTTATCCACAACCGCTCTCCTACAGACTTGATTCAACGCCGTGACGCACGACGCGTTTGTCCAGTTCACCACCCAGCCAGTACGCCAGGTCCGCCGGCCGATCGATCTGCCAAGCGACAAAATCGGCGACCTTGCCGACTTCCAGCGAACCGTGGGTCTCGGCCATGCCCAAGGCTTGTGCCGCATGAATCGTGGCGCCGGCCAGCGCCTCCTCCGGGGTCATGCGAAAGCAGGTGCAGGCCATGTTCAGCATCAGGCGCAAAGACAGCGCCGGCGAGGTGCCGGGGTTGAGGTCGCTGGCGATGGCGATTTTCACTTTGTGTTTGCGCAGGGCTTCCATCGGCGGCAACTGGGTTTCGCGCAGGAAGTAGAACGCGCCCGGCAACAACACCGCGACGGTGTCGGATTCGGCCATGGCGATGGCGTCGGCCTCGTCCATGAACTCCAGGTGATCGGCGGACAATGCGTGATAACGCGCGGCCAGGCTGGAGCCGTGCAGCGACGACAATTGCTCGGCGTGCAGCTTCACCGGCAGACCGAGTTTTTGCGCGGCGATGAACACCCGCTCGACTTGTTCCGGGGAGAACGCCAGGTATTCGCAGAATGCATCCACCGCATCCACCAGGCCTTCGGCGGCCAGCGCCGGGAGCATCTCGGCGCAGATGTGATCGATGTAAGCGTCGGCGCGGTCCTTGTACTCCGGCGGCAATGCGTGGGCGGCCAGGCAGGTGCTGCGCACGCTGATCGGCAGCTCGGCGGCGAGGCGACGGATGACCCGCAGGATCTTGCGCTCGCTGGCCAGATCGAGGCCGTAGCCGGATTTCATTTCGACCGTGGTCACGCCGTCGCGCATCAGGCTTTTCAGGCGTTTGGCGGCGCTGGCGAACAGCTCGTCTTCCGAGGCTTCGCGCGTGGCGCGTACGGTGCTGGCGATGCCGCCGCCGGCCGCTGCGATCTCGGCGTAGCTGACGCCTTGCAGGCGCTTCTCGAATTCGCCGCTGCGGTTGCCGCCGAACACGGTGTGGGTGTGGCAGTCGATCAGGCCGGGGGTGACCCACGCGCCTTGCAGGTCATTGACCGCCGGGTATTCGCCTGACGGCAATCGGCTGCGCGGGCCGATCCACTCGATGAGTGCACCGGACGTCACGATGGCCGCATCCTCGATGATCGAGTAGACGCCTTGCGCCATGGTTGCGACGTGGCAGTGTTGCCAGAGGGTTTTCATCCCAAGTCCTCGTCTTGTGATCGTTCCCACGCTCTGCGTGGGAATGCCTCAAGGGACGCTCCGCGTCCAGCGACGCGGAGCGTCCCGGGCTGCATTCCCACGCGGACGGTTCGACGCCTCGACGTGGGAACGATCAGTGGTGGGGTTAAAGGCTCGGCAGCAACTTCGCCGGAACCAGTTCAGTCAGAACCCGCGAAGCCAGCAGCTCGGTCGCCGCATTGATGTCCGGCGCGAAGAAGCGGTCCTTCTCGTAGAACGGCACTTCGCGACGCAGAATCCCTCGGGCCTGTTCCAGTTTGGCCGAGGTCTTCAAACCGTTGCGCAGGTCCAGCCCCTGCACCGCCGCCAGCCATTCCACCGCAAGAATCCCGCGCGTGTTCTCGGCCATTTCCCACAGGCGCTTGCCGGCAGCCGGAGCCATCGACACGTGGTCTTCCTGGTTGGCAGAAGTCGGCAGGCTGTCTACCGAATGCGGATGGGCCAGCGCCTTGTTTTCGCTGGCCAGTGCCGCAGCGGTCACCTGGGCGATCATGAAGCCGGAGTTCACGCCGCCATTGGCCACCAGGAACGGCGGCAGTTGCGACATGTGCTTGTCCATCATCAGCGAGATACGACGCTCGCTCAGGGAACCGATTTCGGCAATGGCCAACGCCATGTTGTCAGCGGCCATGGCCACCGGCTCGGCGTGGAAGTTGCCGCCGGAAATCACGTCGCCTTCGGCCGCGAACACCAGCGGGTTGTCGGATACGGCGTTGGCTTCGACGGCCAGCACCTCGGCGGCCTGACGGAACTGAGTCAGGCATGCGCCCATGACTTGCGGCTGGCAACGCAGCGAGTACGGATCCTGAACCTTTTCGCAGTTCTGGTGCGAGTCGGAGACTTCGCTGCGTTCGCCCAGCAGATCGCGGTAAGCGGCAGCGGCGTCGATCTGGCCTTTCTGGCCACGAGCGGCGTGGATGCGTGCGTCGAACGGCGAGCGCGAACCGAGCACCGCTTCCACCGTCAGACCGCCCAGCGCCAGTGCGCCGGCGAACAGGTCTTCACCTTCGAACAGACCACGCAACGCGAATGCAGTGGAAACCTGAGTACCGTTGAGCAGCGCCAGACCTTCTTTTGCCGCCAGGGTCAGCGGGGTCAGACCGGCGACTTTCAGCGCTTCGGTCGCTTCCATCCACTCGCCCTTGTAACGCGCCTTGCCCTCGCCCAGCAGCACCAGCGACATGTGCGCCAGCGGTGCCAGGTCACCGGATGCACCGACCGAGCCTTTCAACGGAATGTGCGGATAGACCTCGGCGTTGATCAGCGCGATCAGCGCATCGATCACCACCCGACGAATGCCGGAGAAACCACGGCTGAGGCTGTTGACCTTGAGCACCATGATCAGGCGCACCAGCTCATCGCTGATCGGCTGGCCAACGCCGGCGGCGTGGGACAGCACCAGCGAGCGCTGAAGGTTTTCCAGGTCTTCGCTGGCGATGCGGGTCGAGGCCAGCAGGCCGAAACCGGTGTTGATGCCATACGCGGTGCGGTTTTCCGCGAGGATCTGCTCGACGCAGGCCACGCTGGCTTCGATCTGCGCGCTGGCGCTGTTGTCGAGGGTCAGCTTGACGGGGTTCTGATAAACGTCACGCAGTTGGGCCAGGCTCAGTTGGCCGGGGATCAGGTTCAGCGCAGTCATTTTGTGCTCCTTTTGAGAGTTTATTGTTAACTCGCCAGACGCTCCGGAGATGTCCGTTGTCCGTCGCGTCTGCCCTTTTGGGGAGCCGCGCCTTGGCACGCTGGCGTGGGTAGTTGTCAGTGCAGATTCGGTAATGCGTTGTGCAGCAGATCCGGGTCTTTCAGAACGCTTGCGGCAGCGGCGATATCCGGTGCCAGCCAGCGGTCCTGATCGTAGGCCGGGACTTTTTCGCGCAGCAGTCGCCAGGCGGTATCGGTGCCGGCGCCGAAGCGCTGTTCCTTGAGAAATTCAAACGCCTGGGCCGCCAGCAGGTACTCGATGGCGAGGATCTGCGTGCAGTTTTCCAGCGCGCGATGCAGCTTCAGCGCGGCGTTGGTGCCCATGCTCAAGTGATCTTCCTGCAGGCCCGAGGTGACGTAGTTGTCGAGCACCGCCGGTTGCGCCAACTGGCGGTTTTCCGCGCACAGCGACGCGGCGACGTATTGCACGATCATCATCCCGGAGTTCACCCCCGGATTGGCCACCAGAAACGCCGGCAGACCGCTGACGTGCGGGTTGATCAGGCGATCCAGACGCCGCTCGGCAATCGAGCCGATTTCAGCCATCGCAATCGCCAGAAGATCCGCCGCCAGCGCCACCGATTGTCCGTGCGGGTTGGCCTGGGACATGACACGGAAGTCATCCGGCGTGCCCAGCAACAACGGGTTGTCGGTGCAGCCGTTGAGCTCGGTTTCGATCTGCTTGATCGCGTGTTCCAGTTGATCGCGGGCGGCGCCGTGCACCTGTGGGATCGAACGGATGCTCAAGGCATCCTGAGTGCGAATGCCTTTGCTCGACGCAATCACTTCACTGCCATCGAGCAAGGCGCGCAGATTGACGCCGACCTGCTGCATGCCCGGATGCGGTTTGAGCGCAATGATCTCGGCATCGAACGCGGCGATCTGGCCACGCTGGGCCTCGAAGCTCATGGCGCCGATCACGTCGGCCCATTGCAGCAGGCGCGTGGCGTCGGCGATCGCCAGGCAACCGAGGCCGGTCATGCACGGCGTGCCGTTGACCAGGCACAGGCCGTCCTTCGCCCCGAGCTGCACCGGTTGCAGGCCCTCTTCGGCCAGCGCCTGCTGCGCGGACACCACTTGCCCGCGATAGCTGACATTGCCCACGCCCAGCAGCGCGATGCCGATGTGCGCCATGTGGGTCAGGTAACCCACCGAACCCTGGGACGGTACTTGCGGGGTGATGCCGCGATTGAGCAGCGCCAGCAGCGCTTCGACCACCCGGCGATGAATGCCGGATTTGCCGTGGCTGTAGTTGCGGATCGCCGAGCACATGATGGCGCGGGTCTGCTCATCGGCCAGCACCGGACCGACGCCGCAGGCATGGCTGAGCAAGGTGTTGCGCGACAGCTGACTGAGCTGTTCGTCTTTCAGCGAGACGTTGCACAGCGCACCGAGCCCGGTGTTCACGCCGTAGGCGCGCTCGCCGCTGGCAACGATACGCTGGACGATGCCCTGCGCGTTTTCAATGCGCGCCCAGGTCTGCGCCGACAGCTCGAGCTGCGCGCCGTGACGGGCGACTGCGACCACATCCTGCCAACGCATCGGGGCGTCGGCGATAACGATTTTTTCAGCCTGGGACATCTAAAACCTCTTGGACTTGATCGTTCCCATGCTCTGCGTGGGAATGCCGCTTGGGACGCTCCGCGTCCCGCTCTCAACGCAAGACTGGAGTCCTGCGCAATGGTGACGCGGAGCGTCACGGGATGCATTCCCACGCAGAGCGTGGGAACGAGCCTGCCGTAAACCTTTAAACCACCGCCGCCCGCCGCTGCACGAAACGGTCGACATACTCGTCCGCCGGCGAATGCAGGATCTCTTTCGGCGTGCCGACCTGGATCAGGCGGCCGTCCTTGAGGATCGCGATGCGGTTGCCGATGCGCACGGCCTCGTCGAGGTCGTGGGTGATGAAGACGATGGTCTTGTGCAGGGTCTTTTGCAGCTCCAGCAACTGGTCCTGCATCTCGGCGCGGATCAGCGGATCCAGCGCACTGAACGCTTCGTCCATCAGGATGATGTCGGTGTCCGCTGCCAATGCCCGGGCCAGACCTACACGTTGGCGCATGCCGCCGGAGAGCTGGTGCGGGTATTTGTTTTCGTAGCCCTTGAGGCCCACGGTGTTGATCCAGTGCAGCGCACGCTCGGCGCACAGTTGCTTGCTCTCGCCGCGCACTTTCAGGCCGTAGGCGACATTGTCGAGCACGGTCTTGTGCGGCAGCAGACCGAAGCTCTGGAACACCATGCTGATCTTGTGCCGGCGAAATTCGCGCAAGGCGTCCATGTCGTATTGCAGGATGTCCACGCCGTCCACCAGGATCGCGCCGCTGGTCGGGTCGATCAGGCGGTTGAAGTGGCGCACCAGGGTCGATTTGCCCGAGCCGGACAGGCCCATGATCACGAAGATCTCGCCGGTGCCGATGCTCAGGGACAAATCGTTGACCCCGACCACGCAACCGGTTTCGTTCAGCACCTGATCCTTGGTCTTGCCCTGGCCGACCATCGTCAGTGCATCCTTGGCGCGGTTGCCGAAAATCTTGAAGACGTTTTTGACTTCGATCTTGCTCACGGTTGCGTTGCTCATTTGCTCACCTCATGCCGTGGCCGACCATACGCCTGGGTAATGCGGTCGATGACCACTGCGAGAATCACGATCGCCAGACCGGCCTCGAGACCGCGTCCGACGTTGAGGGTCTGAATGCCCACCAGCACATCTTCACCCAGGCCACGGGCGCCGATCATCGAGGCGATCACCACCATCGACAGGGCCATCATGGTGGTCTGGTTGATCCCGGCCATGATGCTCGGCAGGGCCAGCGGCAGTTGCACGCCGAACAGTTGCTGCCAGCGGTTGGCGCCGAAAGCGTTGATCGCTTCCATCACTTCGCCGTCGACCTGGCGGATGCCCAGATCGGTCAGGCGGATCAGCGGCGGCGCGGCGTAGATCACGGTGGCGAAAATCGCCGGCACCTTGCCCAGGCCGAACAGCATCAGCACCGGAATCAGGTACACGAAGCTGGGCATGGTCTGCATGATGTCGAGCAGCGGCATCAGCACCGAGCGCAGGCGATTGCTGCGCGCCGAGAGAATCCCCAGCGGTACGCCGATCAGCACCGAAATGACCGTCGCCACCATCATCAGCGCGAGGGTCTGCATCAACTTGTCCCACAGACCGACAGCGCCGACCAGGAACAACAGACCGACGATCACGGCAGTGGTCACGACTTTGCGCGTCGCATGCCAGGCCACGACGCCGACGATGGCCAGCATCAACCACCACGGCGCGGCGCGCAGCAGGCCTTCAAGATTGACGATGGCCCACAGCAGGGTGTCGGAGATATGGCGGAACACGTCGCCGTAGTTGGTGACCAGCGCATCGACCCAACCGTTGACCCAGTCGGCGATGGAAAAGGTAAAGCTTTCGGGAAACATAAGCGGCTCTCAATCAGGAAACTCAATCAAGCGATTGCGGCGAACACCCCGGCCAGCCTCTCGGTTGGCCGGGAGGAATTCGACCTACAGCGCCGCGTCGATTTTCTTGGCAGCGTCTTCACTCACCCACGCATGCCAGACTTCAGGATGTTCCTTGAGGAAGATTTTCGCCAGTTTTGGCGACTCGATACGTTCCTTCGCCATGCGGCCCAGGTTCTGGTTCAGCAGGTCGATCGGCAGGTTGACCTTTTCCAGCACGGCCACCAGTTCCGGCGCTTGCTCGTGGAAGGTCTTGGACAGACCGACCTTGATGGTCACGGTCTTGTCGACGCCCGGTTTTTCTTCCAGTTTCACTGCGTCGATCTGGCCCATCAGCGGGGTTGGCGACCAGTAGTAGAACAGGATCGGCTCGCCACGCTTGTAGCTCGACAGCACAGCCGCATCCAGCGCTGGACCTGTGCCCGGACGGAAGTTGGTGTAGCTGTTTTCCAGGCCGTAGCTTTTCAGCATTTCGCTGTTGTCCAGCTCGCAGGTCCAGCCGGCCGGGCAGTTGTAGAAGCGGCCCTTGGAAGGTTCTTCGGCGTCCTTGAAGATGGCGGCGTATTTGCCCAGGTCGGCGATGTTTTTCAGGTCCGGCGCCTTGGCTTCGAGTTTGCGTTTGGCGTCGCCTTCGATCACGTAGCGCGGCACGTACCAGCCTTCGATCGCACCCACCACCGGGGCGCCGACACCGACGACCTTGCCGGCCTTCTCGGCCTTGTTCCAGACCTCGCTGCGGCCGACCCATTCTTCGGCGAAGATCTGGATGTCGTTGCTGCTCAGGGCGTTTTCCATGGTGATGGAGTTGCCCGGCAGGCTGTCGGTCTTGCAGTCGTAACCTTTCTCCAGCACCACTTGCAGAACGTCGGTCAGCAGCATGCCGCTTTCCCAGTTCAGGCCGGCGAATTTCACCGGTTTGCCGGACTCGCACCAGCCGGCGGCCTGGGTCGCGCCGGCGCTGGCCAGCAGGCCCATGGAAAGCAAGGTGGTCAGCAGGGTCTTGTTCGATTTCATTGTTGTGACGCTCCTAATCATGAATTGGCTTACGGCAGTCAAGAGGCATCCAGCCCTGTCCACGTCCAAATCAGGCCTGCGCCGCAGCGCGACCGGCCCCGCTTGTTTTAGGTTGTACAACGCTGTCCTGCTCGACGGGCAGAATCAGTCGATCGGGTACGGTGCCGTGCCATTTTTTCGCGCAGACGTAGTACAGCGCTGCGGGCAACACGAGACCGATGATCCAGGAAACATCCACATCCCCCAGGGCCGCTACCAATGGACCGGTATAGAACTTGGTGGAAATGAACGGCAGTTGCACCAGCACTCCGAACACATAAACGCTGATACCGAGGAGGTTCCAGCGGCCGTAGCGACCGTTCGGATCCGCCAGCGCCGGCACGTCGTAGCGCTCACGGGTGATGCAGTAGTAGTCCACCAGGTTGATCGCGCTCCACGGCGTGAAGAACGCCAGCAGGAACAGGATGAAGGACTTGAACGCACCGAGGAACGAATGCTGGCCGAGCAGCGCGATCAGGGTCGCCGCGCCGACAATCACCAGCACGAACACCAGACGCTGCATGCGGGTCACCGTCAGGTGGCCACGGAAGCCGCTGATGATGGTCGCGATGCACATGAAGCTGCCGTAGGAGTTCAGGGTGGAGATGGTGACCTTGCCGAACGCGATGCTGAAATACAGCAGCGCGGCGGTGGCACCGGTCCCGCCCAGACCGACGATGTAGGCGACTTCATGACCGGCGAATTGCCCGTTGGCCGAAGCGGCCGCGAACACACCGAGGATCATCGCCACCTGCGCACCGATCACCGAACCGGCACCGGCGGCGAAGAAGGTTTTCACCGACGACACCTTGCTCGGCAGGTAACGCGAGTAGTCCGCCACGTAAGGGCCGAAAGCGATCTGCCAGGAGGCCGCGAGCGACACCGCCAGCAGGAAACTGCTCCAGCTGAAGTGGCGGATTTCCAGAAGTGCGCCGACGTCCACCTGACTCATCAGACGGCTGAACAGATAAACGAAAGCAATCACGCCAATGGCACTGGCGATGCGGCCGATCCAGTGAATCACCCGATAGCCAAGCACCGTGACCACGACGATGACGCTGGCGAAAAGCAGGATGCCAACGGTATCGCTGACCCCGAACAACTGGCCCAGCGCCTGACCGGACAACACCGTTCCGGTGGCGGTGAAGCCGAGGTACATCAGGCACACCAGCACGATCGGAATCGCCGCGCCGTAGACGCCGAACTGCACCCGGCTGGAAATCATCTGCGGCAGGCCAAGCTTCGGCCCTTGCGCTGCGTGCAGCGCCATCACCCCGCCGCCCAGCAATTGACCGATCAGCAGACCGATCAACGACCAGAACACATCGCCGCCCAGCACCACGGCCAGGGCCCCGGTGACAATCGCGGTGATTTGCAGGTTGGCACCCATCCACAGGGTGAACTGACTGAACAGACGACCGTGTCTTTCCGCTTCCGGGATGTAGTCGATCGAACGCCTTTCGATCAACGGTTTACTGCCTGCACGATCGGTGTTGCCCGCCATGATTCAACCTCTGTGGATTGTTTTAATTGCTCTGTCCGGTTTACGCGATTCCTGTGGGAGCGGAGCTTTCCCGCGATGACGTCGGCACCTGCAACATCAATTCCGGCAGTGCCGCCGCCATCGCTGGCAAGCCAGCTCCCACAGGTTCTTTATTTGCCGGTGATCATCGGCAGGTTCAGCCCTTGTTCCTTGGCGCAGTCGATGGCGATCTGGTAACCGGCATCGGCGTGACGCATGACACCGGTGCCCGGGTCGTTGTGCAGCACGCGAGCGATACGCTCGGCCGCTTCGTCAGTACCGTCGCAGACAATCACCATGCCCGAGTGCTGGGAGAAGCCCATGCCGACGCCGCCGCCGTGGTGCAGGGAAACCCAGGTCGCACCGCTCGCGGTGTTCAGCAGGGCATTCAGCAGCGGCCAGTCGGAGACGGCATCGGAGCCGTCCTGCATGGATTCGGTTTCACGGTTCGGGCTGGATACCGAGCCGGAGTCGAGGTGGTCGCGACCGATCACGATCGGAGCCGACAGCTCGCCGCTGCGGACCATTTCGTTGAACGCCAGACCGAGCTTGGCGCGCAGGCCCAGGCCGACCCAGCAGATACGCGCCGGCAGACCCTGGAAGCTGATGCGCTCGCGGGCCATGTCCAGCCAGTTGTGCAGGTGGGCGTCGTCCGGGATCAGTTCTTTGACTTTGGCGTCGGTCTTGTAGATGTCCTGCGGATCACCCGACAGTGCAGCCCAGCGGAACGGGCCGATGCCACGGCAGAACAGCGGACGGATGTAGGCCGGTACGAAGCCTGGGAAATCGAATGCGTTTTCGACGCCTTCTTCCTGAGCCATCTGACGGATGTTGTTGCCGTAGTCGAAGGTCGGCACGCCCATTTTCTGGAAGTCGAGCATGGCTTTGACGTGAACGGCCATCGACTGTTTGGCAGCCTTGACCACAGCGGCTGGCTCGGTCTTGGCGCGGGCGCGGTATTCGTCCCAGGTCCAGCCGGCCGGCAGATAACCGTTGAGCGGGTCATGGGCGCTGGTCTGGTCGGTGACCATGTCCGGGCGCACGCCGCGCTTGACCAGCTCCGGGAGGATTTCAGCGGCGTTGCCGCACAGGGCGATGGAAACCGCCTTGCCTTCGGAGGTGTATTTGGCGATGCGGGCCAGCGCGTCGTCGAGGTCTTTGGCCTGCTCGTCGACGTAGCGGGTCTTGAGGCGGAAATCGATGCTGATCTGCTGGCATTCGATGTTCAGCGAGCAGGCACCGGCGAGGGTCGCGGCCAGTGGCTGGGCGCCGCCCATGCCGCCGAGGCCGGCGGTCAGTACCCACTTGCCGGTGAGGTTGTCGTTGTAGTGCTGGCGACCGGCTTCAACGAAGGTTTCGTAGGTGCCCTGGACGATGCCCTGGCTGCCGATGTAGATCCAGCTGCCGGCGGTCATCTGGCCGTACATGGCCAGGCCTTTGGCGTCGAGTTCGTTGAAGTGTTCCCAGGTCGCCCAGTGCGGCACCAGGTTGGAGTTGGCGATCAGTACGCGCGGGGCGTTGCTGTGGGTCTTGAACACGCCGACCGGCTTGCCCGATTGCACCAGCAGGGTTTCGTCTTCGTTGAGGTTGGTCAGGCTCTCGACGATCTTGTCGTAGCACTCCCAGTTACGCGCAGCGCGGCCGATGCCACCGTAGACCACCAGCTCTTTCGGGTTCTCGGCGACTTCCGGGTCGAGGTTGTTCATCAGCATGCGCAGCGGCGCTTCGGTCAGCCAGCTCTTGGCGGTCAGCTTGTTGCCGCGGGCGGCACGGATCTCAACATTACGAAACTTAGTAGGCTTATTGTCAGTCACGAAAAAGACTCCTCAGCGATCAATTCAAACCAACCCTGGCAGTGGGCAAGCAGCCTGTGCGCCTCAGTGCGCGACAAGCGAATCAGTGGACGCTGCGGAGAGTCTCGATCGACTCATACGCATACGTCTTTACTTGTACATACAAGCATATGCAATCAAGCGGCCAACTTGTTGGAGGACCGTTCAACAAAAATCCCGGACAGGGCTGCAGAGCGCCTGAATCAAGGGCTCTGGCGGTCATGAAATTTTTCGCGGGGTGGATTGAGGGTGGCGAGAGGTTGTTACGAAAGCGTTGTTTTGCGCCACGCTGGGGCGTTCGGTAACAAGTTGGTGCGCATTTCGGGAACGTCGGGACGAAAAAAAAACCGCTGCTTTCAAAGCAGCGGTTTTTGATCGTTGATCGTTAGATCGTTCCCACGCTCCGCGTGGGAATGCCGCCATGGACGCTCCGCGTCCGCTTTGTGACGCAGAGCGTCACGGTATGCAAGCGTGTGAAGGAATCAGCGCGGGGACAGTTCGATCACGCAGCAGCCGGCATTGACGGCGATCTCGGTCAGCCCGGTGTTACCGTCCAGTTGCAGACAGTCATGGCGGCCGAGTTGCGACGCACTGTCACCGACCGTGACCTCCAGCAGTTCGCTGACGCTGAAGACCAGCACGGTGCTCGCCGAACTGAAAAACCGCTGTTCGCCGTCCAGCCATTGCAGGCGTGCGCTGTAACGCTGGGGCGAGTAGATCAGGTTAAAGTCACGGATCGCGCCGCCGAGCAAGGTGCAGGACACCTGGCTTTCGCCGCTGAAGGCAAACGGGTCGAGGGGTAACAACGGCCGGGTATCGTCGCCGTCGACACACAGGGTCATGCCGTCGCCCTGCAACACCGTGATCACCCGCTGATAACCGGCGAAGGTCGAGAAACCGCCGGATTCGGCGATGTCGGCAATCGACAGACGCCAGCCAAAACCGTCGAGGCCTGCGCCGGCGTCACGGGTGATCTCCTCGGTGCTGCCGCCGCCGTTTTTCCACGGCATGCGCGGGTAGCCCTCAGCGCGTAAAACCTTCACTTCACTCATTTATGAAACCGACCTTCCAGACGATGACGGGAACCGGGGTGAATCAGGCGCGCCGCCGTCACCGGCTGACGACCCGACCACGTGCGGCGGCGGATCAGCAGGCATGGCTCGCCTTTTTCGATTTGCAGCAATTTGCATTCGGACGCTTCGGCAAGGATCGCTTCGACCACGTGCTCGCCTTCGGTCAGCGGCGCGACCTGGTTCAGATAGGCGTAAGGCGTTTGCAGGGTGAAGTCCTGCTTGAGGTATTCCGGGGCGACCAGCGCGTTGACGAAGCGGTCTTCGATCTGCACCGGAATGTCGTTTTCGTAATGCACGATCAGCGAGTGAAAGACCTTCTGCCCTTCGCGCATGTCCAGCGCAAGCGCGCGCTCGGAACCGGCAGCCTCTTCTTCCAGGGTGATCACCTGGCAGGTGTGGCGATGGCCACGAGAGGCAATTTCGTCGGCGATGTTGTGCACTTCGAACAGCGCGGACTGGCTCTTCGGTTCAGCAACGAAAGTGCCGACGCCTTGCATGCGTACCAGCAGACCGTCGGCGGTCATTTCCCGCAGCGCGCGGTTGATGGTCATGCGGCTGAAACCCAACTGGCTGACCAGCTCGCTTTCCGACGGCACGCGGTAATGCGGCGGCCAGTTACCGCTGTCGATCTGCTGGGTAATCATCTGTTTGACGCGGGCGTACAAGGGCGCCGGACTGTCGCCCATGTTCGCGGCCAACGGGGAGACTGGAGGCGGAGTCGGCACGGTGGATCCCTGTTCATTGGTGAAAGTGGCTAGCTTGCCGGAGTTTACCGGGCAGGCAAACGTCTGTATATGTATATACAAATAACACACGATGGGGTGCTGAACCATGTCCGCCTTCTTTGCCGAACGCGCGCTGCTGCCTAACGGATGGGCCAACAATGTACGTCTCGAGGTCAGCGCCGATGGCGTGTTGACCCGAATCCAGGCCGATTCCACTGCAGACGGCGCCGAACGGCTGAGCGGTCCGCTGCTGCCGGGGATGCCGAATCTGCACTCCCACGCGTTCCAGCGAGCGATGGCGGGACTGGCGGAAGTGGCCGGCAATCCCAACGACAGTTTCTGGACCTGGCGCGACCTGATGTATCGGCTCGTCGGAAAAATCAGCCCCGACCAGCTCGGTGTGATTGCCCGTCAGCTGTACATCGAAATGCTCAAGGCCGGTTACACCTCGGTCGCCGAATTCCATTACGTCCACCACGATCACAACGGCCAGCCTTACGCCGACCCGGCGGAACTGGCATTGCGCATCAGCCAGGCGGCCAGTTCCGTCGGCATCGGTCTGACCTTGCTGCCCGTGCTCTACAGCCACAGCGGTTTCGGTGGCCAGACGCCGAACGAAGGCCAGCGCCGTTTCATCAACAGCACCGAAAACTACCTGAAGCTGCAATCGCGCCTGCAACCCCTGCTGGCACAGCAAAAGGCGCAGTCGCTGGGCCTGTGCTTTCACTCGTTGCGCGCGGTCACGCCACAGCAGATCAGCGAAGTACTGGCGGCCAGCGACCAGCAATGCCCGGTGCACATCCACATCGCCGAGCAGCAGAAGGAAGTCGACGACTGCCTGAGCTGGAGCGGTCGCCGTCCGCTGCAATGGTTGTACGAAAACACCGAGGTCGATCAGCGCTGGTGCCTGGTGCACGCGACCCACGCCAATCCGGAAGAAGTCACGCTGATGGCCAAGAGTCGCGCCATCGCCGGCCTGTGCCTGACCACCGAAGCCAACCTCGGCGACGGGATTTTCCCGGCGGTGGATTTCCTCGCTCAGGGCGGGCGCATGGGCATCGGCTCCGACAGCCATGTGTCGTTGAGTGTGGTGGAAGAACTGCGCTGGCTGGAATACGGCCAGCGTCTGCGCGATCAGCGGCGCAATCGCTTGTATGGCGCGGATCAGCCGATGGTCGGCCGTACGCTGTACGACGCGGCACTGGACGGTGGCGCTCAGGCGCTGGGCCAGCCGATCGGTGCGCTGGAAGTCGGCAAGCGTGCCGACTGGATCGTACTCGATGGCAACGATCCGTATCTGGCCACGGCCAACGGTGACGGGATTCTCAATCGCTGGTTGTTTGCCGGTGGCGACCGTCAGGTGCGCGACGTCCTGGTCAACGGTCAGTGGGTCGTGCGCGAGGGGCGACATGCCGGGGAGGAATACAGCAATCGCGCCTTTACCCAGGTCCTGCGAGAGCTTTTGGGCTGACACAAACTTCTGTTACTGATCGTTCCCACGCTCTGCGTGGGAACGCGGCCCGGGACGCTCCGCGTCCCAAAAGCGGACGCAGAGCGTCCATTGAGGCATTCCCACGCGGAGCGTGGGAACGATCAGAACAGGAGAAGTCAGTTGGACGTCTTGGCCATTTGTTGATCCGACGTACGCCAGATCAGGCGCGTGGTGTCATAACCCTGCTGACGCGCCTTGCTCAACAGCTCCTCACGCACCACACCGTTGACGGTCGGCGTGCGGGACAACAGCCACAGGTAGCGACGACTCGGGTCACCGACGAGGGCGGTCTTGTAGTCATCGCTGACGTACAGCACCCAGTATTGACCCTTCGCCACACCCGGAATCAGGCGCGAGAACCAGGTATCGAATTCGACCCACAGCTTGTCGGTCTTGCCCGGCACCTGTGGATAAGCCGTGCCTTTGACTTCTTCCCACGTCCAGTCCGCCGTCAGGCAGCGGTTGTACACCGCCACATTGCCGTCGGGCTTGAGCGAGTAACGGGCTTCGGACTGCGCGCAATTGCGCTGGAAGTACATCGGCAGACGCGCCAGTTCGTACCAGGTGCCCTGGTAACGCTTGAGATTGACACTGTTGACCGTCTTCGGCGCCAGCGGATCTTCACCGGACGTGGCGCAGCCGACCAATACCAGGCCGGCCAAAAGGACAAGCAATAACCGCTTCATTGTTTTTCTCCCGTGGGCGCGAAGCCCCGGTTTACTTCAGGCCTTGGCCGGAAAACATCAGCACTTTGTCACCGGCGTACTGCACGCTGATAAAGCTGTTCTTGTCGCCCCAGGTGCAACTGGACATGCCGAGCGCGCCCGAGCAATCGGTGGGCTTGCCAAGCAGCGTCTCCACTTCGGCCTTGGCCATGCCGGCCGAGAGCTTCGAATAGTTTTCCTGATTGACCTTGCTGCATGCGGCCAACAGCACGCAAAACGACAGAAGGGCGATAGATCGCAGCGACATGGTGTAACTCCTGGAACGGAAGGGGGATGGCATGGCGCCAACCAGAAGCTTAGAAGAGAAAACCCCTGTCTGGTTCCCTGGGAGGCTGGCTATTTGTTAACCCGCTCGTCCGGCTTTTGCCGGTAAATCAGACAGTTTGTAAGGCTATCGAGCATTTCGTCGCTTTTAGCAAAAGGCGCCTAATCTTTGGCGCGTGGCGGTCGAAATAACAGCAGCGCAAAGCCCCAGAGTGTGGCAAATTGCCGCCCTTTCTTGACCAGCCCCTTCGCGGTAGCTCTCTTAATGACCAGAAACATGAAATTCAGCCACAAGATCTTGTTGGCTGCCGCCCTCGTGGTGGCCGTTGCATTCGCCTGTTTCATTTTGTTCAACGACTATCGCCAGCGCGAAGCCCTGCAAAGCAGCACCGAAGCATCGATGCAGGAACTGGGCAGCCTGACCACCAGCAACATCCAGACCTGGCTGGAAAGCCGCATCCAGTTGCTGCAATCGATGGCGCAGCAGGTTGTCGCCGACGGCAACGCCCCGGCCAGCCTGAAACGCATCATCGACCTGCCCGCCTACACCGGCAATTTCCAGCTCAGCTACTTCGGCGGCGCCGACGGCGTGATGTTCTCGGTCCCGGCCGGCAACCGCGCACCGGATTACGACCCGCGCGCCCGTGGCTGGTACAAGGCCGCCAACGCTGCGCAACAGACCATCGTCACCGAACCGTACATCGCCGCCTCGTCGGGCAAACTGGTGATCACCGTCGCCACGCCGGTACAGCGCCAGGGCCAGATGATTGGTGTGGCCGGTGCCGACATTGATCTGTCCAGCGTCAGCGCAATCATCAACTCACTGAACTTCGGCGGCCACGGCCATGCGTTCATCGTCAGCGCCGACGGCAAGATCCTGATCCACCCGGACAGCAAGCTGGTACTCAAGACCCTGGCCGAGGCCTATCCCAACGGCGCGCCGAACGTCAGCCCGGGCCTGAAAGAAGTCGAGTTCGACGGCAAGACCCAACTGATCTCCTTCACCCGCGTCAACGGCGTGCCGTCGGCCGACTGGTACGTGGCGCTGGTGCTGGACAAGGACACCGCGTTCTCGATGCTCAGCGAATTCCGCACCTCGGCGCTGATCGCCATGGTCATTGCCGTAGTGATTATCATCGCCCTGCTCGGCATGCTGATCCGCGTACTGATGCAACCGCTGCTGACCATGGGCCGTGCCATGCATGACATCGCCGAAGGCGAAGGTGACCTGACCAAACGCCTGATCATCCACGGCCACGATGAATTCGGTGCGCTGGGACTGTCGTTCAACCGTTTCGTCGAGCGTATCCACACTTCGATCCGCGAAGTATCGTCCGCCACCGGGCAAGTCAACGAAGTCGCCCTGCGCGTGGTCGCGGCGTCGAATTCGTCGATGTTCAACTCCGACCAGCAGGCCTCGCGCACCAACAGCGTGGCCGCCGCGATCAACCAGCTCGGCGCCGCCGCCCAGGAAATCGCCCAGAACGCCGCCCTCGCCTCACAACATTCCAGCGATGCGCGCAGCCTGGCCGAAGACGGCCAGCAGGTGGTGGATAAAACCATCCACGCGATGCAACAGCTGTCGGCGAAGATCAGCGACTCCTGCGGCAACATCGAAACCCTGAACAGCAACACCGTGAACATCGGGCAGATTCTGGAAGTGATCACCAGCATCTCCCAGCAGACCAACCTGCTGGCGCTCAACGCCGCCATCGAAGCAGCCCGTGCCGGCGAGGCCGGTCGTGGTTTCGCCGTGGTCGCCGACGAAGTCCGCAACCTGGCACACCGCACCCAGGATTCGGCGCAGCAAGTGCAGAAGATGATTGAAGAGCTGCAAGTCGGCGCGCGTCAGGCGGTCGGCATCATGACCGAGAGCCAGCGTGAGAGCGAAAGCAGCGTCGGCATCGCCAACCAGGCCGGCGAACGCCTGGGCAGTGTGACCCAGCGCATCGGCGAGATCGACGGCATGAACCAGTCGGTGGCGACCGCGACGGAAGAACAGACAGCGGTGGTCGAGTCGATCAACGTCGATATCAACGAGATCAACACGCTGAACCAGGAAGGCGTGGAGAACTTGCAGGCGACGTTGCGGGCTTGTGCGGATCTGGAGCAGCAGGCTGCGCGACTCAAGCAGTTGGTGGGTAGTTTCCGGATCTAAGTCGTTCGAAGCCGTCTTCGCGCTTGAACCCGCGAAGACGGAACAACGCTAGACACGCTTGTCACCTCGGACTGACTCAGGACTGAATTAAGACTAAACTCAGTCCTATTCCACCCAGCGAGGCGCAGCCCGTGAAGCTTTCATCCCAGATCAAACCCATCAGCTACCTGAAAAGCCATACCGCAGAAATCGTCAAAACGATTAGCGAAAGCCGTGAGCCGCTGGTGATTACCCAGAACGGCGAAGCGAAGCTTGTAGTCATGGACGTCAAAAGTTTTGAAGAGCAGGAAGAAACAATGGCTCTGCTCAAACTGCTTGCCATGGGAAATCGAGAAATTGAGGAAGGCAAGTACAGGGATGTTGAAGACGTTTTCGCAGAGCTGGACAGGATCGACCCCCAATGAGTTTGAGGGTCGTTATTCTTCAGTCCGCCGAAACAGATCTCAAAGATCTTCGCACCTACCTCATCAAACAGTTCTCACCTCAAACCTGGCATAGCACCTATGCCAGCTTGAAGGTCGCTATTCGTAGTCTCGCATCCTTACCCTATTCAGGCTCCATTCCCGAAGAAATAGAAAGGCTGAACCTCGGTCAATATCGACAAGTCATCTCTGGCTTGAATCGCATTGTTTATGAAGTCCGAGAGCAGACCATCTATATCCATATCATCGCTGATACGAGAAAAAACCTGCCTGCGCTCTTGATGAAACGTTTGCTTCAAGGCAATCCGTGAGTCTGATGAAGCTTCAGAAACTCGACCCCGGCTGCGAAAGAAACTCCAGCTCCTCAACCGTAGACTCCCTCCCCAACACCGCATTGCGATGCGGAAACCGTCCAAACCGCGCAATCACCCGCTGATGCCGCTCGGCATAGTCCAGATTGTCGGCAAACACCCCGCGCTCCGCTTCCGGCTGTTCAGCCACCAGTTCGATAAATCGCGAGACCGCTTCATTCTGCACCGCGAGGTTTTCGCAGTGTTCGAAGACGAGGTAGATGAAGAGTCGCTGGATCGGCTTCAACTGCCGATCGAAATCTGCGGCAATCCCCTGAGCCACCAGTTTTTGGGCCCGTAGATCACCCGAGAAAGCCTTGGACGTATCGCGAAAAATCATTCGCGGGAGTTGGTCGAGCAGCAGCACCAGCGCCAGCCAACCTTCGGGACGTTGCGTCCATTCGGTCAATTCGCCAGCAAGGGCCTGATCGACAAAGACCCCGAAACGCTCACGCGCTTCGAGGTCCTGGCTGTCTTTCTTGCCGAACCACAACTTGCCCTTTTCAGCCGTTACATCCTTTGCCGATTCGGAGTGACCGAACCACCAATCGAGCAACGGCTGCCAGGGCGCGGTCATGGTTTATTCCTTGTGGTAGGCCGTAGCGCGGGCGACTTCTTCTTTCGAGCCGAGGAACACCGCTACGCGCTGGTGCAGGCCTTCAGGCTTGATATCGAGAATGCGCTGGTGACCGTCGGTGGAAGCGCCGCCTGCCTGTTCCACCAGGAACGACATCGGGTTGGCTTCGTACATCAGGCGCAGTTTGCCCGGTTTGGACGGCTCGCGGCTGTCGCGCGGGTACATGAACAGACCGCCACGGGTCAGGATGCGGTGCACGTCGGCAACCATCGCCGCGACCCAGCGCATGTTGTAGTTCTTTTTCAGCGGGCCTTCTTCACCGGCCAGCAGTTCCGAAACGTAGCGCTGTACCGGAGCTTCCCAGTGACGCTGGTTGGACATGTTGATGGCGAATTCCTGGGTGCTTTCAGGAATGGTGATGTCTTCGTGGGTCAGGACGAAGCTGCCCATTTCGCGGTCCAGGGTGAAGCCTTTGACGCCGTGGCCCAGGGTCAGCACCAGCATGGTCTGCGGGCCATAGATGGCATAACCGGCGGCAACTTGCTGAGTGCCCGGCTGCAGGAAGGCCTTCTCATCCAGGGCTTCGTTCTGGCTCAGATATTCGTTCGGGCAACGCAGCACGGAGAAGATGGTGCCGACCGGGGCGTTGATGTCGATGTTCGACGAACCGTCCAGCGGGTCGAATACCAGCAGGTAGGCGCCTTTCGGGTATTTGCCCGGGATCTGGTAGGCGTTGTCCATTTCTTCGGACGCCATGCCGGCCAGGTGACCGCCCCATTCGTTGGCTTCGAGCAGGATTTCGTTCGACAGCACGTCGAGCTTCTTCTGCACTTCGCCTTGCACGTTTTCTGTGCCCATGCTGCCCAGAACGCCGCCCAGGGCGCCTTTGGACACGGCGTGGCTGATCTCCTTGCAGGCACGCGCCACCACTTCGATCAGGAAGCGCAGATCGGCAGGAGTGTTGTTGCTGCGGGTCTGCTCAATCAAATAGCGACTCAGGGTAACGCGGGACATGGACGGCTCCGGTGGAATGGGGGGCTAAAAACCCGCGCAGTTTACAGGGAGTCTGAAACCGTAGCGAGCAATGACGCCCGGTAACGTGCGTCGGGTGCAATTCCTGCTATCAGACGTGATCGAACCCAGAGAGTTCAGGCACCGGATTCAGCGTAGTTGGAAACCCGACGGGTGTAGAGGCCACCCCCGTCATATTCAGGACTTGGCCGGCGGCTTGCGCAGCAGACTGAAGGCCATCGCCGCCAGAAACAGCACACTGAGCAGCAACACCGCCCACAGGCCGAACTTCTTCCAGTGGGTGTCGGTGGTCGCAGCCGTGGTGGCCGTCGAGGTCTGAGTCGCCAGCGCTTCACCCTGCACCGTGGCCTTGCCCAGCGTGGCCAGTTTCTCCGGTTTGAAATCGGGGATCAGCGTGGTCAGCGGCAGGTTCGCCGTCTTCACCGTCGGATTGCCCAGCGCCAGGCTGTAAGGCCCGTCGCCGCGCGCGAGGAAAATGACCTGAGTGGCGCGCACCGCGTATTTCACGCTCGGTGCCTGCTCGCCGAGACCGCCGCCGCGTTCGTCGACCGTGAGTTTCAACTGCTGCACGGTCTGGCCGTAGAGCTGCAATTCGTTCTGCACCACGTCCTGGCCATTTTGAGTCAGACGATAGAGCAAGCCGCTGCTCAGCGGTTGCCACGGCAGACTGCTGTCGCGACGGCCCGAGAGTGTCACCGGCGCCAGGCTGTTGGCCTGTTTCAGTTCGACCTGCACTCGCTCGATGTTCAGCCCCATCGGCAACTGCCAGGTGTATTCCCCGGCCTTGCCGCTGCTGCCGGCCAGCGCTGGCGACCAGACCAATGGCAGCGGCAGGTTGCGCGGGTCGCTGCTTTTCAGTTGCGCCGACGTCAGGACCGGCGCCGAGGCCGGCGAATCCCACAGCAGACGCAGATACCGCGCCGATTGCCCCGGCAGCGCCACTTCATGTTGCTCGACCCGTTCGTCGGCAAAGGTCAGGCGCGCGACCTGGCCTTCGCCCCAGGCTTGCCAGTGCTGCAGGTCGTCGCTGGCCTCGATGCTGAAACGCTGGAAGCCGTCGCGCTCGCTGGTCCAGTCGAGGATCAGTTGCTGCAACGGCGCCTTGATCGCGCTGGCGTCGAGCAGCCAGCCACGCAGGACTTCTTCCCCGGCTTCAAGCTGACTGGACGGCTGCACTTCCACCAGCGTGCCGGTGGTGGTGGATTGCACGCGAACGCTCGGCGCACGTTCGGTGGCATCCGCCGAGTTGTACAGCGGGAACCACTTCACCTCATGCAATTGGCCATCGTCGCGGGTCTGCGCCGATTCCCGGGCCAGCGCATAAGCCTGCGGTTCTCCGGCGGCGTTGAACACCCGCAGGTCGCTGAGATCGGTCTGACGTGCCTGCAACTGCACGCTCAGCGGCAGTTCGAGGCGATACCATGGGCCGGAACCACTGACCGACAACGGCACCTGCGCGGCGAAGTCCGCCGGTTTTTCCTGGGCGCCGGCCGCCATGGCCACGCCCAGCAACAGCCACCCGAGATTAAGCTTGCGACTCAAGACGACACTCCTTCGGTTTCCGGGGCCGGTTGGTCCGCCTCCGGTGCAGCGTCGACGCGTTTGGGCGGCAGCGGCGCGAAGTAGCCCACCACCAGCAGCAACACGCCGACGCCGATAAACGAGACGATCCGGGCCAGCCCGCCACGGTTGCTCAGTTCGACAAAAATCAGTTTGGCCACCACCAGCGCAATCAGCGCCGCGCCGATCAGCCACACTTCGCGACGATGGCGCAGGTGCCCGCCGATCATCAGCCCGAGCGCCATCAGCGTCCAGACGATCGACAACCCGGCCTGCACCAGCATCGATTCGAGCAGCAGATCCAGCTCGAACGGAATCCCTGCCCAATGGTGCGCAGCGCGGGTGACCAGCGCAGTGCAGAACGCAAACAGGGAAACGCCGGCAATCAGTTGCGTCGCGTATGCCGCGTAATCCTGACGGATCGACAGCTCGGCAACGGCGCTGCGCGACCAGACATAAACACCGAACAGCGCAAACAGCAGACCCAATTCCAGCGGGTTGAGCAGCGGCACATAAGGCAGCGGTTCGGCGTTGCCGTCGCTAATGCCATTGGCCAGCCAGAACCAGACGAGCATCAACACCGCCAGCGGCGCCGCCGCGTACAAACGATATTCGCGAGGGAACGCTGCTACCGGCCATGGCCATTGACGCGGTGCGGCCATCAACAACAGATACACGCTCGGCAAAATCGCCCAGCCCAGCCAGCGCCAGGCGTTGTACTGCTCGGACAACAGCAGCAGGCCGTAGCGCAGCTCCAGCGCCAGCACGCCGATCAGCAGCCAGCAACCGAGCACATGCGCCGTACTCAGGGCCCGCGCCGGCAGCATCGGTGCCAGACGTCGCAGGCTGATGAAATGCACAACGAACACCGCCGCCCACGCCAGCCAGCCGAAATCCGCCGCCGGGTGATAACGCGAATGCCACGAGACCAGCAACACCAGCCCGGCCACCGGAATCAGCAAGGTGCAGAGTAGACCGAGCGACGGCCATTTCAGGCGCAAGGCCAACACCGCCCACAACGCGACCATCAACGCGGCGACCAGCAGCAATAGCGAATTTTCCAGATTCACCGGCGCAAACCGCATCACTTCGCTGACCCACGCCAGCGCCCACCAACCGGCGCCCCACACCAGCAACACGTCGGACAGTCGCTGCAGGCTCAGCACATCGAACGCCGAAGCGTGATTGCCCAGTTGCAGGCGCCACGCCCCGATCATCGCCGCCAGGCCCAGCACCAGTGGCGTCCAGAATCCGCCATGGGCCAGCGGTCGCAGCCCCTCGCTGGACAGCGGCCCGAGCAACTCGGGGCCGGCCAGCAAAAACGCTGCGCCACCGATCAGTTGCAAGAGCAGTCCGAACACAAAACTCACGCGCTGCTTGAGGTACAGACTGAGCCAGATGATCAGCAAACCACTGGCCGCCCATACCGCGCTCGCGGTCTGCCACGGCAGGACGAACAACACCGCCAGATTGATCAGCACCAGACCTGCCAGCAGCACCACCGACAAACCGCGCAGCAGACGAACATCGCTGCGCACCATCTCGTCGCGCGCCGCCAGCAGCATGCCGGCGATCAACGCCAGACCGATCAGCGAGGCGCTGAGCAGACCGCTCCAGCCGGCGCTGAAAACGGCCGCCGAATCCTCGCCCGCCCCTTGCAGGCGCAACAGGAATAACGCCCCGCCAAGCAACTGCACGGCAAACGCGGTGAACAGGAACGTGCGCGATTGCAGGCGCAAGCCGACGAACAAGGTCGCCAGCCCGGCCAATGCCCAACTGATCGCCGTGCCCTGAATGAAGAAGAACAGCGGCGCCAGCAGATACAGGAAGGTCAGCCCCAGGCACGCCAGCACCGGCAAGCCCTGACGCTCCCAAGGTGAAGTTTGCTCCGGCGACGCCTTGCGCAATTGATGGAAGCTGAACAGCAACGCCGCGCCGAGCATTAATGCGCCCAACGGCGCACCGTCGAGCAGGCTGCTTTCGCCGACGCGCAGCTGGCTGAGAAACCCCAGGGCCGAACCGAGTTGCAGCAGCAATGCGAAAGCCCGGGCCAACGGCCGTTGCTGACGCAAGCCCAGCCAGAAAATCCCCGCGCCCTCCACCGCCCACGCGGCAGATGTCCAGCGTGCATCCAGCCCCAGCGGAATCGCCAGGCTGGCGAAAATCACCCCGAGCGCCAGGCAAGTCTCGCCCAGCAACATCGCCCGACCGCCCATCAGCACTTTGGCGAGGGCCATGTAAATCATGCCCAGCGCCAGTGCGCTGAACGCCGCCGCAAACTCAAGATGCTGAACCAGCGCGAATTGCAGGCCGAAACCCACCAGCGGCGGACCGAACAGCATCGTCCCGTCGACGTAATCGCCCTTGCGCGCCGACCAGTGCAGCAGCGCCTCGCGATCGCTCTCTGCCGGTGCGTCCGGCATGTCCAGCAACTTGCGCCGGGCGAACAGCAGGCCGATGGCCAGGTACATCAGGAAGAACAGCATCAGGAACGGCTCGGTGCTCCACAGCAGTTCCGGCGTGTACGAACGCAAGCCCCAGGCGAAACCGATGCCGAAGGTGCCAACGAAGCCGATCAGGTTGAGCAGGCGCCAGGCCTTGAACCAGGCGATGGCCAGAATGCCGGCGTTGAGCAGCGCGAAATAACTGAACAGCGCCACATGGTTGCCGGCGCCGGTGGAGGTCAGAATCGGCGCGGCGAAACCGCCCAGTGCGGCGACACAGGCCAGGGCCAGGGAGTCCTGAGTGATGGCCAGAATGGCCGAAAACACCGTCACTGCCACCAGCAATCCCAGCGCGGCAGACGGATCGAGCAGCGGATGCAAACGCATCGCCGCAAACACCGTCAGGTACAGCACCGCGATCCCGGTGCCTTGCAGCATCAAGGCGTAGCTGTTGTTGCGATGGCGCAACCACCAGCCCAGCGCCAGCAAGCCCAGTGCTGCCGCCGCAACCCCGGCGTAACGCAATTCGATCGGCACCACCATGCCTTCGGTGGCGTAGCGCAACAGGAAAGCCAGGCCGAAGAACAACAGCACCACGCCGACCCGCAGCACAGTGTTGCCACCGAACAGCCAGTTGCGCGCAGCGCTGATGCCGCGCTCGATGAGGTTCGGGCCACGGGGTTCGGCGGGTCGTCGGGGTTCAGGTTCAGGCGTAACGGCGTCCAGACGCCAGACATCGACCGGCAGCGGCTGGCTGGATTCGCTGGCAGCGACGGCAACAGGTTCGAGTTCGGGTGGCAGTTCCCAGACCAGCTCGGGTTCTGCGGCAGCGTGTTGTTCAAATACCGTGACAGGCTCGACGACTGTTTCGCTGGCCGGCGCGACACTCGGAGGCGCTGGCGAATGTGCAGGAGCGCCCTCCAGCAGAAACAGACGCTGTTCGACGCCCTGCAACGCAATCTTCGCGTGATCCAGCTGACGCTGTTGCTCGGCAGCCTGTGAACCGAGCCGCGCGATACGCATCGCCTGGCCGATGGCAAGCCCGAGCAAGGCGCCCAACAGCGCATCGCTGAACGACTCGTCGAGCAGCCAGCCGAGCAACAGCCCGATCAACATGAACATCCATTGCATGGTCGATATCCCTGAGCAGCCCCGTGACGGGGCGGAACCAACGCTCAGTATATCGGCCCGGCCCAACAATCGTGGGGCCGGGCGCACATTTGTCGCTAAAAGTTACTCGAGTGCCTTCCAGATATCCGTGGCGTACTCGCGGATCGTCCGGTCGGAGGAGAACCAGCCCATGCGCGAAGTATTCAGCACCGCCGAACGCCACCAGCTATTGGCGTCGTGCCAGAGCGCATCGACGCGCATCTGCGCCTCCCAGTAGGAGTCGAAATCGGCGCAGACGAAGAACCGGTCGTAATCCACCAGCGAATCGATCAGCCCGGTGTAGCGCGACGTGTCGTCCGGGGAGAACACCCCGCTGCGGATCGCCTGCAACACATCGTTGAGGCGATGGGACGCGGCAATGTCCGGCACCGCGCTGAACTCGTGGTTCTGCTTGCGCGCTTCGACCTGCTGGGCACTGAGGCCAAAGATAAACATGTGCTCGGCGCCGATGCTCTCGCACATTTCCACATTGGCGCCGTCGAGGGTGCCGATGGTCAGCGCACCGTTCAGGCCGAACTTCATGTTGCTGGTGCCCGAGGCCTCGAAACCGGCGGTGGAGATCTGCTCCGACAGGTCCGCCGCCGGAATGATGCTTTCCGCCAGGCTGACATTGTAGTTGGGTAGGAACACCACTTTGAGCAGGCCGCGCACGGTCGGGTCGTTGTTCACCACCCGGGCGATGTCGTTGGTCAGTTTGATGATCAGTTTGGCCTGGTGATAACTCGCCGCCGCTTTGCCGGCGAAGATTTTCACCCGTGGCACCCAGTCGATTTCCGGCTCGGCACGGATCGCCTGGTACAGCGCAACGGTGTGCATCAGGTTGAGCAACTGCCGCTTGTATTCGTGGATCCGTTTGACCTGCACGTCGAACATGGCCGCCGGGTTGACCGCGATCCCCAGCCGTTCGTGGATCAGATAGGCGAGGGCTTTTTTGCTGTGCAGCCGCTGCTCGGCGAAGGCTTTACGGAAGGCGGGTTTCTCGGCGAACGGTTCAAGATCGAGCAGCCGCTCTTCGGGGTTATCCAGAACGTCCGGGCCAAGGGCATCGACCAGCATCGAGGTCAACTCCGGGTTGGCCTGGTACAGCCAGCGGCGGAAGGTGATGCCGTTGGTCTTGTTGTTGATCCGCTCCGGATACAGCTTGTGCAGTTCAGCGAACACGGTTTTGCGCATCAGCTGCGTGTGCAGCCCGGACACGCCGTTGACGCTGTGGGAGCCGAGGAACGCGAGGTTGCCCATGCGCACCCGTCGGCCGTTGTCTTCCTCGATCAGCGACACCGCGCGCAGCACGTCGAAATCGTGGATGCCCTTGGCCCGCAGCGAATCGATATGCTGGGCGTTGATCAGATAGATGATCTGCATGTGCCGCGGCAGCATGCGTTCCATCAGGCCCACCGGCCAGGTTTCCAGCGCTTCGGGCAGCAGCGTGTGGTTGGTGTACGACAGCGTGTCGACGGTGACTTGCCACGCAGCGTCCCAAGCGACGTCGTAGACGTCGACCAGTTGGCGCATCAGTTCGGCGACGGCAATCGAGGGGTGGGTGTCGTTGAGCTGGATCGCCGCGTGATCGCCGAGGGTCAGCACCGAGGTGTGCATGTTGCGGTGACGGCGCAGCAAATCCTGCAGCGACGCGGCGACGAAGAAGTATTCCTGACGCAGGCGCAGTTCCTGCCCGGCTTCGGTGCTGTCCGCTGGGTAAAGCACGCGGGAGATACTTTCGGCCCGGGCCACTTCGGCGACGGCGCCCAGGTGGTCGCCGGCGTTGAAGCGCTCCAGATGCAAGTCTTCCATGGCCCTCGCCCGCCACAGGCGCAAGGTGTTGACGCTCGCCCCGCGCCAGCCGACCACCGGGGTGTCGTAGGCAATGGCCCGGACGGTTTCCGCCGGGTGCCAGACCTGCCGGGACTTGCCATTGGCGTCGGTGACGGTCTCGACGCTGCCGCCAAAGCCGATCGGATAGACCACCTCCGGCCGCTCGAACTCCCAGGGGTTGCCGAAATCCAGCCAGTGCTCGGTCTGCTCCTGTTGCCAGCCATCGACGATGGCCTGGCGAAACAGCCCGTGCTCATAACGAATGCCGTAGCCGTGGCCGGCGATGCCGAGGGTCGACATGCTTTCCATGAAGCACGCCGCCAATCGTCCGAGGCCACCGTTGCCCAGCGCCGCATCCGGCTCCAGGATGCGGATGCGCTCCAGATCGACGCCCAGTTCGGTCAAGGCTTCACGGGCGACGTCCAGCAGACCGAGGTTGCTCAGGCTGTCGTACAGCAAACGGCCGATGAGAAATTCCAGCGAGAGGTAATACACCCGCTTCTGGCCTTTGCGGTAAATCTGCCGGGTGTGGTCCATCCAGTGCTCGACCATGTGATCGCGCGCCGCCAGGGCGATGGCTTCGAACCAGTCATGGTCGAAGGCGTGATCCGGGTCTTTGCCCACCGCGTAGGTGAGTTTGGTCAGGACGGCGTCGCGGAATGCGGCCACCTCTGCTTCGCGAACTAGTGGTTCTTGAGTCATCGATAGGACCTCGAGCGAGCGGGGAGTTGTCAGAGCCTAGACGGTCTGACCGACGGTAAGGGCTCTGGTTCGGCAGTTTTTACCGAGAGTGTGAGATCGACCGGCAATACTCTGGCGAATGCCTCAATGAATGCAGGGGCCGTGCCGAATTGTCGGACGATGCGGGTGCATGAAGAAAAAATCTGGCGAAAGGTTGTTCAAAAATCCACCAGTCCCGGTATGATCGCGCGCCCTGACGCACACGCCTGGTAAACACCGATGATGAAGCCCAACCTGATCGCCGCAGCCGAGATCGACCGTCTCGATACCTGGGCCAAATATTCGGCCCCGATGTGCGGTTCGTGCGTTTCCAGCTGCTGCACGCTGCCGGTCGAGGTCAAGATCAAGGATCTGGTGCGCATCGGCGTGGTCGACGAGTTCGAACTGGGCGACCCGCCGAAGAACATCGCCAAGCGTCTGCAAAAGGAAGGTCTGGTAGAGCGCTTCAACCAGAAGTCGGGGATCTTCACCCTGCAGCGCATGAGCAACAACGATTGCTACTACCTGGATCGCAAGAGCCGCCTGTGCACCATTTATGACAAGCGCCCGGACACCTGCCGCAACCACCCGAAGATCGGCCCGCGCCCTGGCTATTGCGCGTACAAGCCGAAGGAAGTGGAACGGGTGCAGAATTCGCGGTCGATCGAGAAGTTCTGATCTGCCCTGAGATGTTCGGCGGCTGATCGGCCGCCTTCGCTGGCAAGCCAGCTCCCACAAAGGTTACTGGTGATCAAGTAACTTGTGTTCCCCCCAAAACCCTGTGGGAGCTGGCTTGCCAGCGATGGGGCCCGCACAAACACCGCATAAATCCCGGACAAACAAAAACGCCCCCGGTCTCTCGACCGGGGGCGTTTTTTTCAGCCTTGGCTAAATCTTATGCCTTGGCTTTCTTGGCAGCGCGGGTACGCTCGCTTTCGTCCAGGATCTTCTTGCGAAGACGGATGGACTTAGGAGTGACTTCGCACAGCTCGTCTTCCTGGATGTATTCCAGAGCCTGTTCCAGGGTGAAGCGAACAGGTGGGACCAGAGCGATGGTTTCGTCTTTACCCGAAGCACGCATGTTGTCGAGCTTCTTGCCTTTGGTCGGGTTCACACCCAGGTCGTTGTCGCGGGAGTTCTGACCAACGATCTGACCGTTGTAGATCTCCTGGCCGTGTTCTACGAACAGCTTGCCACGAGCCTGCAGGGTTTCCAGGGAGTAGGTCAGTGCCTTGCCGGTTTCAACCGAAACCAGAACGCCGTTCTGACGGCCGGACATGTGGCCCGACTTCACTGGAGCATAACGGTCGAAGATCGAGGTCAGGATGCCAGCACCGTTGGTCAGAGTCAGGAACTGGTTACGGAAACCGATCAGACCGCGAGCAGGGATGTTGTATTCCAGACGAACACGGCCCTTGCCATCCGGCACCATGTTGCTCAGGTCGCCTTTACGCAGACCCATTTCTTCCATGACCTTGCCCTGGGATTCTTCAGGGATGTCGATGGTCACGTTTTCGAACGGTTCCTGCTTCACGCCGTCAACTTCACGGATGATCACTTCAGGACGGCCCAAGGCCAGCTCGAAGCCTTCGCGACGCATGGTTTCGATCAGTACCGAGAGGTGCAGCTCACCACGGCCGGAAACCTTGAACTTGTCAGCCGAGTCGCCTTCTTCAACGCGCAGTGCAACGTTGTACAGCAGCTCTTTGTCCAGACGATCCTTGATGTTACGGGAGGTCACGAACTTGCCTTCTTTACCGCAGAATGGCGAGTCGTTTACCTGGAAGGTCATGGAAACGGTTGGCTCGTCAACGGTCAGCGGCTTCATCGCCTCGACGTTGTTGATGTCGCACAGGGTGTCGGAGATGAACAGCTCGTCGAAACCGCTGATGCAGACGATGTCGCCGGCTGCTGCTTCTTCAACGTCAACGCGGTGCAGACCGTGGTGCCCCATCAGCTTCAGGATACGACCGTTGCGGCGCTTGCCGTCGGCGCTGATAGCGACAACCGGAGTGTTCGGCTTGACGCGACCACGAGCGATACGGCCAACACCGATAACACCCAGGAAGCTGTTGTAGTCCAGAGCGGAGATCTGCATCTGGAACGGACCGTCACGGTCAACAGCCGGAGGCGGAACGTGGTCGACTACCGCCTGGTACAGCGCGGTCATGTCTTCGCCCATGGCGGTGTGGTCCAGACCGGCGATGCCGTTCAGGGCCGAAGCGTAAACAACCTGGAAGTCCAGTTGTTCTTCGGTGGCGCCCAGGTTGTCGAACAGATCGAAGATCTGGTCCAGAACCCAGTCAGGACGCGCGCCCGGACGGTCAACCTTGTTGATGACCACGATTGGACGCAGGCCGGCTTCGAAAGCCTTCTTGGTCACGAAACGGGTTTGCGGCATAGGGCCGTCCTGGGCGTCGACCAGCAGCAGCACGGAGTCAACCATGGACATTACGCGCTCAACTTCGCCGCCGAAGTCGGCGTGGCCCGGGGTGTCCACGATGTTGATGTGGTAGCCGTTCCAGTTGATGGCGGTGTTTTTCGCCAGAATGGTAATGCCGCGCTCTTTTTCCTGGTCGTTGGAGTCCATCACGCGCTCGTCGTTGAGCTCGTTGCGCTCCAGGGTGCCGGATTGACGCAGGAGTTTGTCTACCAGGGTGGTCTTACCATGGTCAACGTGGGCAATGATGGCGATGTTGCGTAGATTTTCGATCACTTGTGTATCTCGATCAGAGGATTCGGTTTGCTGACAAGTCTTGGCAGCGATTGACAGTAGTGTCCGGCATGGCCGTTACAGCTTGACGGCGGTGTCGGGGGGCCGGTGACGCAGGCCACAGGCAAACAGCCCCGGGCACTTAGCTCGGTCGATAAACGCGCACATTGGCATGCCCCTCACTGAGCAAATGGTGGGCATGCAGGCGACTCATCACGCCTTTGTCGCAATACAGCAGGTACTGGCGAGTAGGGTCCAGTTCCTTGAAACGAGCGTTCACTGCGTAGAACGGCATCGTCTGTACCTCTATGCCGGCGAGTTCCAGCGGGTCATCCTCGGCGGCATCCGGGTGACGGATGTCGATGACGATCTGACCGGCCAGCGCTTCGCTGACTTCTTCGATCTGCAAATCCTGGCCCAATTCGTCGATCACCCGATCGATCGGCACCAGTCTGGCGTTTGCGAGCGCACGCTCGAGCACCGCCATGTCGAATTCCTGCTCTTCGTGCTCGACCCGGCCACGCTTGGCGGCGGTCTTCGGGTTGACCGAGATGACGCCGCAGTATTCCGGCATGTGCCGGGCGAAATCACCGGTACCGATCTGGTCGGCCGTGTCGATGATGTCCTGCTTGTGGGCGACGATCAGCGGTCGCAGCACCAGCTTGTCGGTGACGCAATCGATGACCGACAGGTTCGGCAGCGTCTGGCTCGACACCTGGGAAATCGCTTCGCCGGTGACCAGCGCATCGATGTGCAGGCGTTCGGCAATGCTCGATGCGGCGCGCAACATCATACGCTTCAACACGACGCCCATATGACTGTCGTCGACCTTGCCGAGAATTTCGCCCAAGACTTCTTCGAACGGAACACTGACAAATAGCACGCGTTGCGAGCTGCCGTACTTCTTCCAGATGAAATGCGCGACTTCCATCACGCCCAATTCGTGGGCACGACCGCCCAGATTGAAGAAGCAGAAGTGCGTCATCAGGCCGCGGCGCAGGATCTGGTACGCGGCAACCGTCGAGTCAAAGCCGCCGGACATCAGCACCAGCGTCTGTTCCAGCGCACCGAGCGGGTAGCCGCCGATGCCATTGTGCTGGCTGTGGATCACAAACAACCGTTTGTCGCGAACTTCGATGCGGACTTCGATTTCCGGCTGTTTCAGGTCGATTCCGGCGGCACCGCACTCACGGCGCAGCTTGCTGCCGACGTATTTTTCGACGTCCATCGAGCTGAACGCATGCTTGCCCGCACGCTTGCAGCGCACCGAAAAAATCTTCCCGGCCAGCGCTTCGCCGTAGTGCTGTTTGCACTTCTCGGTGATGTCGTCGAAGTCGCCCAGCGGGTACTCGTCGATCTGCAGAAAGTGCGCGATGCCCGGCATGCAGGTCAGGCGTTCGCCCATCTCTTTCAGGGCCTTGGGGTCGGTGACGCGGGTTTCCAGCTCGAGATTGTCCCACACACCGTTCACCACCACGGCCGGGTCCAGGTCGCGGAGCACGGTGCGGATGTTCTTGGCCAGCTGGCGGATGAATTTCGTCCGGACAGGTCGGCTTTTGATGGTGATCTCGGGGAAGACTTTTACGATTAGTTTCATGAAAACAGCGCGCGCAGGGCCAGCCGAAAAAGGGGGGCGCGGATTATAGCGGAAATTGCTCAAGGTTTAACCAGTTAATGTGCAGAAGGTTTTGCTCGCACCAAAACGGGTCATTTTTCGATTTGAGCGCTACATTAAAGGGCGAGATTTTCGCCTTTAAGGCGCTTTCGACCTTCAGAAGCGTGAATTTGGGGCAAAAAACCCATGCTGGGGCACTGGCATGCAATTTGCTCCCTTGTGAGGCAGGTTGCCTTGGCAGAGTATTCGCGCCGGCATCACCACTATTAAGGGCATCCACTACCCGCCCTAATTCACCCGGAGGACACTATGTCGAAGTCGGTTCAACTCATCAAAGATCATGACGTCAAGTGGATTGATCTGCGCTTCACGGACACCAAAGGCACTCAGCACCACGTGACCATGCCGGCTCGCGATGCGCTGGAAGACGACTTCTTCGAAGTTGGCAAGATGTTCGACGGTTCCTCCATCGCTGGATGGAAAGGCATCGAAGCCTCCGACATGATCCTGCTGCCGGACGACGAAACCGCCGTTCTGGACCCGTTCACCGAAGAGCCGACCCTGATCCTGGTCTGCGACATCATCGAACCTTCGACCATGCAAGGTTACGATCGCGACCCGCGCGCCATCGCCCGCCGCGCCGAGGAATACCTGAAGACCACCGGTATCGGTGACACCGTATTCGCCGGTCCAGAGCCTGAGTTCTTCATCTTCGACGAAGTGAAGTTCAAGTCCGACATCTCCGGTTCGATGTTCAAGATCTACTCCGAGCAAGGCTCGTGGATGTCCGACCAGGACGTGGAAGGCGGCAACAAAGGCCACCGTCCAGGCGTGAAAGGTGGCTACTTCCCGGTTCCGCCGTTCGACCACGACCACGAAATCCGTACCTCCATGTGCAACGCACTGGAAGAAATGGGCCTGACCGTTGAAGTTCACCACCACGAAGTGGCAACTGCCGGCCAGAACGAAATCGGCGTCAAGTTCAACACCCTGGTGAAGAAAGCCGACGAAACCCAGACCCTGAAATACGTTGTACACAACGTTGCCGACGCCTACGGCCGTACCGCGACCTTCATGCCGAAGCCTCTGTACGGCGACAACGGTTCGGGCATGCACGTTCACATGTCCATCTCCAAAGATGGCAAGAACACCTTCGCGGGTGAAGGCTATGCCGGCCTGTCCGACACCGCCCTGTACTTCATCGGCGGCATCATCAAGCACGGTAAGGCCCTGAACGGCTTCACCAACCCGGCCACCAACTCCTACAAGCGTCTGGTGCCAGGCTTCGAAGCTCCAGTGATGCTGGCCTACTCGGCTCGCAACCGTTCCGCCTCGATCCGTATTCCTTACGTCAACAGCCCGAAAGGCCGTCGTATCGAAGCCCGCTTCCCGGATCCGGCTGCCAACCCGTACCTGGCTTTCGCAGCGCTGCTGATGGCTGGTCTGGACGGTATCCAGAACAAGATCCACCCAGGCGATGCTGCCGACAAAAACCTGTACGACCTGCCGCCTGAAGAGGCGAAAGAAATCCCGCAAGTTTGCGGCAGCCTGAAAGAAGCCCTGGAAGAGCTGGACAAGGGCCGTGCGTTCCTGACCAAGGGCGGCGTGTTCTCCGACGACTTCATCGACGCTTACATCGCGCTGAAATCCGAAGAAGAAATCAAGGTCCGCACCTTCGTACACCCACTGGAATATGAGCTGTACTACAGCTGCTGATCCGGTAGCGCCGCGCTACGCGGCGTGACAAAAAGAGGCCTCCTTCGGGAGGCCTTTTTTTATTGGCCGGAATTCGTTGGCGATGCACCACACTGCGGGACTTGTGGTGCTTGAATACATTTCTGGATGTGCAGCGAGTTGGGCCAACCGCCACGACTGGCCTATGCTGCATCCCATCGTTTTCGTTCCGGTCGATTTCATGGGTCGCACCCTTCTCTCTATTCTGCTGCTGATCGCCTTGCCCGCTGCCGCGCAGATCTACAAGTACACCGACGCCAGCGGCAACACGGTGTACAGCGATCACGCGCCGGATGGGGTGCAGGCGCAGCCGGTGGAGTTGCCGCCGCTCAACAGCGTCCAGCCTCAGGCACCGAATGCGCCCTCTGCCGATACGGCCACTCGTGAGCCAGCGCGCAATGCCTACGAAGTGCTGGAGCTGACCGGCCTGCCCACCGAGGAAGCCCTGCGCGCCAACAACGGCACCTTCACGGTCAGCGTGCTGATCAAGCCGCGCCTGCAACCGCCGCATCAACTGCGCCTGCTGCTGGACGACGCGCCTTATGGCCAGCCGAGCAATGTGCCGATCCTGCAACTGGTTAACGTCGACCGGGGCGAGCATCGGCTGGCGGTGCAGGTGATCAATGGTGAGGCGATCATTCAGCAGAGTCCGGCGGTGGTGTTCACCGTGCAGCGGGTGCACAGGCCATGACGCGGGGATTGATTGCCTTGTGCCTGTCGCTGATCGCGTTTGGCGCATCGGCCGAGGTGTTCACTTACATCGACGCACAGGGCAATCGCGTCTACACCGATCAACCACGGGGCAACGCCAAGCGTGTGCCGCTGACCACCAGCAATCGCATGGCCTCGAACCCGACCGCCGCTGCGCCGGTCACGCCTTCGAAAAAATCAACAGAGCCGCCGCTGTTCCACTACGACATGCTGCGGGTGCTGATCCCCGAGCCGGACGCGACCATTCGCAGCAGCGCCGGCGAGCTGATCGTCAGCGTCACCAGCGAGCCGGGCCTGCAAAAAGGTCATCGGTATCGCCTCCTGCTGGATGGCCAGGCCGTCGGCGAACCCGGCCTGAGCCCGGTGTTCCCGCTGAGCAACATCGATCGTGGCAGCCACAACCTGTCGGTCGAGATCCTTGATGCCGAGGGCCGCACCGTGGAGAAAACCGCGAACCAGCCGTTCCACATGCAGCGCATTTCCCTGGCACAGAAGCGTCAGGTCAAACCGTGCGTCAGCGCCGACTACGGCGTTCGCCCGGAATGCCCGCTGAAAGACAAACCCGCCGAACCGAAAAATCCTTTCCTGCGTTTCTTCTGACGCCGTTCAGCTTTGCGCACTATATTGGTGCAATACGCTGCACCGTACTCACATTCCAACCCATTTTGGTTCGAAAGTACCCGCCAGAGCGGTTTGACTGCCACGCAAACGAGCGTCAAACGCCCGTTTCAGGGGTTGAACGCTTCTTTTCGGAGCCTTGGTTTGGTTTTTGCATTTTCCTCGCATCAGCGCTGTATCCCTGCGCGCGCCATGCTCCAAAAGAGGTCCTCATGACCATCAGTGACGCACTGCATCGCTTGCTACTCGACAATCTGACCACCGCCACCATCCTGCTCGACAGCGAATTGCGCCTCGAGTACATGAACCCGGCGGCGGAGATGCTGCTGGCCATCAGCGGTCAGCGCAGCCATGGGCAGTTCATCAGCGAGCTGTTCACCGAGTCCACCGAGGCGCTCAATTCGTTGCGCCAGGCGGTGGAGCAGGCGCACCCGTTTACCAAGCGCGAAGCGATGCTCACTGCCCTCACCGGCCAGACCCTGACCGTGGATTACGCGGTGACGCCGATCCTCAGCAACGGCGCGACCCTGCTTTTGCTGGAAGTCCATCCTCGTGACCGCCTGTTGCGGATCACCAAGGAAGAGGCCCAGTTGTCGAAGCAGGAAACCAGCAAGATGCTGGTGCGCGGCCTGGCCCACGAGATCAAGAATCCGCTCGGCGGCATCCGCGGCGCCGCGCAACTGCTGGCCCGGGAACTGCCGGAAGACAGCCTGCGCGACTACACCAACGTGATCATCGAAGAGGCCGACCGCCTGCGCAATCTGGTCGACCGCATGCTCGGTTCGAACAAACTGCCGTCGCTGGCCCTGTGCAACGTCCACGAAGTGCTGGAGCGCGTCTGCCAACTGGTCGAGGCCGAAAGCCAGGGCTGCATCACGCTGGTGCGCGATTACGACCCGAGCATCCCCGACGTCCTGATTGATCGCGAACAAATGATTCAGGCCGTGCTAAACATCGTGCGCAACGCGATGCAGGCCATCAGCAGCCAGAACGAGCTGCGCCTGGGCCGCATCAGCCTGCGTACCCGCGCCATGCGCCAGTTCACCATCGGCCACGTCCGCCATCGCCTGGTGACCAAGATCGAGATCATCGACAACGGTCCGGGCATTCCGGCGGAACTCCAGGAAACCATCTTCTTTCCCATGGTCAGCGGCCGTCCGGACGGTACCGGGCTGGGCCTGGCCATCACCCAGAACATCATCAGCCAGCACCAGGGCCTGATCGAGTGTGACAGCCATCCAGGCCACACCACGTTCTCGATCTTTCTGCCACTGGAACAAGGAGCCACATCGACATGAGCCGTAGTGAAACCGTGTGGATCGTCGATGACGACCGTTCTATCCGTTGGGTTCTGGAAAAAGCCCTGCAACAGGAAGGCATGACCACCCAGAGCTTCGACAGTGCCGATGGCGTGATGAGCCGCCTCGCGCGCCAGCAGCCGGACGTGATCATCTCTGACATCCGCATGCCGGGTGCAAGCGGCCTGGACCTGCTGGCGCGGATCCGCGAGCAGCACCCGCGGCTGCCGGTGATCATCATGACCGCTCACTCCGATCTGGACAGCGCTGTTGCCTCCTATCAGGGCGGCGCGTTCGAATACCTGCCCAAGCCGTTCGATGTCGACGAAGCGGTGTCGCTGGTCAAGCGCGCCAATCAGCATGCCCAGGAGCAGCAAGGCCTGGAAGTCGCCCCGACCCTGACCCGCACCCCGGAAATCATCGGCGAAGCGCCGGCAATGCAGGAAGTGTTTCGCGCCATCGGGCGCCTGAGCCATTCCAATATCACCGTGCTGATCAACGGCGAATCCGGCACCGGTAAAGAACTGGTGGCCCACGCCCTGCACCGCCACAGCCCGCGCGCGGCCTCGCCGTTCATCGCGCTGAACATGGCGGCGATCCCGAAAGACCTGATGGAATCCGAGCTGTTCGGCCACGAGAAAGGCGCGTTCACCGGCGCGGCCAACCTGCGTCGCGGCCGTTTCGAGCAGGCCGACGGCGGCACGCTGTTCCTCGATGAAATCGGCGACATGCCGGCGGACACCCAGACCCGACTGCTGCGGGTTCTGGCCGATGGCGAGTTCTATCGCGTTGGCGGGCACGTGCCGGTCAAAGTCGATGTGCGGATCATCGCCGCAACGCACCAGAATCTGGAAACCCTGGTTCACGCCGGGAAATTCCGTGAGGACTTGTTCCACCGCCTCAACGTGATCCGCATCCACATCCCGCGCCTGTCGGACCGTCGCGAAGACATCCCGACCCTGGCCAAGCACTTCCTCAGCCGCGCCGCGCAAGAACTGGCGGTCGAGCCTAAGCTGCTGAAAAGCGAGACCGAGGAATACCTGAAGAACCTGCCATGGCCGGGCAACGTGCGGCAGCTGGAAAACACCTGCCGCTGGATCACGGTGATGGCGTCCGGACGCGAAGTGCACATCAGCGATCTGCCGCCGGAACTGCTGAGCCTGCCGCAGGACTCGGCGCCAGTGACCAACTGGGAACAGGCGCTGCGTCAGTGGGCCGATCAGGCCCTGGCGCGCGGTCAGTCGAGCCTGCTCGACAGCGCGGTGCCGGCGTTCGAGCGAATCATGATCGAGACCGCGTTGAAGCACACTGCCGGACGTCGTCGCGACGCGGCCGTGCTGCTGGGCTGGGGCCGGAACACCTTGACCCGCAAGATCAAGGAACTCGGCATGAAGGTCGATGGCGGGGATGACGATGAGGGCGATGAAGGCTGAGACTCAGCGCCAGCCTGCACCGCCGCAAGGCACCGTGACCCTTAATCGGGCACGGCCACGGACTCAGGCTTGCACTGTAAATCGCTGAAAACCCCGTCCTGTGAAAAGCCGAAGGCCCCGTATTACGGGGCCTTCGTCGTTGTGCCGAGCTTTTTTGTTTCAAAACGAGAAAAACTGGCACGCCCCCTGCAATAACTCCTTCAGGTGATTCGATTCACCCACCCTTTCGGGGGCCTTGGTACAGGCAGGCCGGGGATTCCCCTCTTTACACCGGACTCAGCGAGTCCACCCTTTTGGGGCCCTTGATACAGGCAGGTCAGGGGTTCCTTCTTTACACCGGCTCAGAACGCCATGCGATGAGCCCGCCCGTTTCGGGAACCTTGGTACAGGCAGGCCGGGGATTCCCTCTTTTATTGCTCCCGGAGATGGATCTCCAGCCGCCAGCGGTCATCGACCGCCTGGCCGGCCCAGTCGCCCTGCAGCGGCCGTGCCGCCACCAGCGTCAGCAACAATCCGCCGTCACTCAACCGCGTCCGCCAGTTCACGTCCTTGCCGTTGAACTTGAGCTGACCTTTCTGCGCCTTGCCTTCGGCCTCAAACAGCAACGCAACGCTGCCATCGACGATCTCGCCATGCAGCTTCGGCTCGTTGTTGAACCAGACCGCCAGACCATCATCGATCACCTCGACCTGCTGCAAGACGGTTGGGTCAGGCGTGGTCAAACGGCCGATCATCATCCCGACCATCACACCGACGATCGCCAGTGAAGCCATCACCCGCGGGAATAGTTTCGAACGCGGATCCGCTTGCGGCGTAGAATGCGCGTCATCTTTACCTTCGGAGCCGTGCATGTTTCACGTCATCCTTTTTCAACCGGAAATTCCGCCGAACACCGGCAACGTTATCAGGCTGTGCGCCAACAGCGGCTGCCACCTGCATTTGATCGAACCGCTGGGCTTCGAGATGGACGACAAGCGCCTGCGCCGCGCCGGTCTCGACTACCACGAGTATGCCACTTTGCAGCGCCACGCCGACCTCGCCAGTTGCCTGGAAAGCCTCGGTCATCCACGGCTGTTCGCCTTCACCACCAAGGGTTCGCGGCCGTTTCACGATGCCGCGTTCGTCCCCGGCGATGCGTTCATCTTCGGCCCGGAAAGCCGTGGCCTGCCGCCGGAAGTGCTCGATGCCCTGCCCGGCGAACAGCGCCTGCGCCTGCCGATGCGCGAAGGCTGCCGCAGCCTGAACCTGTCCAACACCGTGGCAGTGGCCGTGTACGAAGCGTGGCGGCAGAACGACTTCAAATAACACCGCCCAAGAAGACACCGCTGATCGTTCCCACGCTCTGCGTGGGAATGCCTCTGGGGACGCTCCGCGTCCAGTGACGCGGAGCGTCACGGGCTGCATTCCCACGCGGAGCGTGGGAACGATCAGCACAGGAGCAATCAGCCAAGAAAAAAGCGCCTGTAACGGCGCTTTTTTCGTTGTTGCATCGACCGCTTACTGAACGGTCGGGGTCTCGCCGGCTTCCTGCATGCGCTGCAGCTCTTGCGCGTACAGGGCGTCGAAGTTCACCGGGGCCAGCATCAGGGCCGGGAACGAACCGCGGGTCACCAGGCTGTCCAGGGTTTCGCGAGCGTAAGGGAACAGGATGTTCGGGCAGAACGCACCCAGGGTGTGGCTCATCGAAGCCGCGTCCAGGTTCTTGATCAGGAAGATACCGGCCTGTTGCACTTCAGCGATGAAGGCCACTTCTTCACCGTTTTTCACGGTGACGGACAGGGTCAGCACGACTTCGTAGAAATCACCTTCCAGGGCTTTCTGGCGGGTGTTCAGATCCAGAGCGACCGCCGGATCCCACTGCTGGCGGAAGATCGCCGGGCTTTTCGGGGCTTCGAAGGACAGGTCGCGTACGTAGATGCGCTGCAAGGAGAATTGCGGTGCGGTTTCTTCTTCGCTGGCTGCAGTGTTCTGTTGGTCAGTCATCTCAGATCCTTTCTGATCTTGGGTCTTTTAGGGTTCTTTACGTGCGCAGCAGGTCAGGCCTTGAGCAGCGCGTCGAGCTTGCCGGCACGCTCCAGGGCATACAAATCATCACATCCGCCGACGTGGGTGTCGCCGATCCAGATCTGCGGCACGGACGTGCGTCCGGCCTTCTGGGCCATGGCGGCGCGCACCTGCGGCTTGCCATCGACCTTGATCTCTTCGAAGGCCACGCCTTTGTTCGCGAGCAGGTACTTGGCGCGCGAGCAGTAAGGGCAGTAATCGCTGGAGTAGACGATGACGTCGCTCATGTCACTTCACCAACGGCAGGTTGTCGCCTTTCCAGCTGGAAATCCCGCCGGACAGCTTGGCGGCGGTGAAGCCGGCCTTCATCAGCTCGCGGGCGTGGGTGCCGGCGGTCTGGCCCAGGGCGTCGACCAGAATGATGGTCTTGGCCTTGTGTTTTTCCAGCTCGCCGATGCGGGCGGCCAGTTTTTCCTGGGGAATGTTCACCGCGCCAACGATGTGACCGGCGGCGTAGTCCTTGCTCGGACGGATGTCCACCACCACGCCGGCTTCCTTGTTGACCAGTGCAGTCAGCTCGCCCGTGCTCAGGCTTTTACCGCCGCCCTGCACCGTATGCGCCAGCAGCAAAGCCAGCAGTACGACGAAGATACCGACAAGAATGTAGTGGTTAGTGGCAAATTCAATCAGGTGAGCAACCATCGAAGGAGGTTCCAGGGCGTTAAAATGTCGGCCAGTATACACAGCCACTATGGTCGGCCAAACCCCGTCCGGCGGTGACGCCGCCGGAACTTCGCTTTAAACTCCAACTCCCTTTTCCATCGCCCTCTTCTTATTAGCCACGAGTGGATTCCATGACTACCACGCCTAAACCTTTGGTCCTGATGATTCTCGACGGCTTCGGTCACAGCGACAGCCCCGAGTCCAACGCCGTCTATGCGGCCAAGAAGCCTGTGCTGGATCGCCTGTGGGCCACCGTGCCGAACGGCTTGATCTCGGGCAGCGGCATGGACGTCGGTCTGCCGGACGGCCAGATGGGCAACTCCGAAGTCGGCCACATGAACCTCGGCGCCGGGCGCGTGGTGTATCAGGACTTCACCCGTGTGACCAAAGCGATCCGCGACGGCGAGTTCTTCGAGAACCCGACCATCTGCGCCGCCGTGGACAAGGCCGTGGCCGCCGGCAAGGCTGTGCATTTCATGGGGCTGCTGTCGGACGGCGGCGTTCACAGCCACCAGGATCACCTGATCGCCATGGCCGAACTGGCCTTCAAGCGCGGCGCCGAAAAAATCTACCTGCACGCCTTCCTCGATGGCCGTGACACGCCGCCGAAGAGCGCTGCCTCGTCGATCGAACTGCTCGACGCGACCTTCCAGGCGCTCGGCAAGGGCCGCATCGCCAGCCTGATTGGTCGCTACTACGCCATGGATCGCGACAACCGTTGGGATCGCGTGGCCCAGGCCTACAACCTGATCGTCGACGGCAAGGGCGAATTCAACGCCGCCACCGCCCAGGAAGGCCTGGAAGCCGCCTACGCCCGTGGCGAGAGCGACGAATTCGTCAAAGCCACCAGCATCGGCGAGCCGGTAAAAGTCGAAGACGGCGACGCCGTGGTGTTCATGAACTTCCGCGCCGACCGCGCCCGCGAGCTGAGCCGCGTATTTGTCGAAGATGGTTTCAAGGAATTCGAGCGCGCACGCCAGCCAAAAGTGCAATACGTCGGCCTGACCCAATACGCCGCCAGCATCCCGGCCCCCGCAGCCTTTGCCCCGGGCAGCCTGGAAAACGTGCTCGGCGACTACCTGGCGAAAAACGGCAAGACCCAGCTGCGCATCGCCGAAACCGAGAAATACGCCCACGTGACCTTCTTCTTTTCCGGCGGTCGCGAAGAACCGTTCCCGGGCGAAGAACGCATCCTGATTCCGTCGCCGAAAGTCGCCACCTATGACTTGCAGCCGGAAATGAGTGCGCCGGAAGTCACTGATCGCATCGTCGAGGCCATCGAGAACCAGCGCTACGACGTGATCGTGGTCAACTATGCCAATGGCGACATGGTCGGCCATAGCGGCGTGTTCGAAGCCGCGGTCAAAGCCGTGGAATGCCTGGACACCTGCGTCGGCCGCATCGTCGACGCTCTGGAAAAAGTCGGCGGCGAAGCGTTGATCACCGCCGACCACGGCAACGTCGAGCAGATGGCTGACGAAGCCACCGGGCAAGCGCACACCGCACACACCACCGAGCCGGTGCCGTTCATCTATGTCGGCAAGCGCGATCTGAAAGTCCGCGAAGGCGGCGTGCTGGCGGACGTGGCGCCGACCATGCTGAAACTGCTGGGTCTGGAAAAACCGGCGGAAATGACTGGCACTTCGATTCTGGTGTAATCGCCCGTCAAAAACACTGCAAAACCCTGTGGGAGCTGGCTTGCCAGCGATAGCAATCTGACAGCCAACATCTATGTTGAATCTGCAGACGCCATCGCTGCCAAGCCAGCTCCCACAGTGGTTTATGGAGATTTCGAAATGGAATTCGGCCTGTCGCTTGCCCCAGTTATCACACAGTCCCAATTGGGCGTTTTTTTTGCTGCGTCGGGCGGGCATACTAGGCCGTCCCTTACCCTGGTGCCGCCCGCCTCTATGCTTCGCGTCCTGATCGCCCTCGCTCTGACATGCCTGCTCCAACCGGCCTTCGCGGATGAGCGCGCGCAAACCCAACAGCAACTGGACGCCACGCGCCAGGACATTGCCGAGCTGAAAAAACTGCTGGGCAAGCTCCAGGAAGAAAAATCCGGGGTGCAAAAGGAGCTCAAGGGCACCGAAACCGAGATGGGCAAGCTCGAGAAACAGGTCGAAGCCCTGCAGAAAGAGCTGAAGAAGAGCGAATCCGAGCTGCAGCGGCTCGATGCGGAGAAAAAAAAACTCCAGAGCGCGCGCACTGAACAGCAGCGACTGATCGCCATCCAGGCCCGCGCCGCCTACCAGAACGGTCGCCAGGAATACCTCAAGCTGCTGCTCAACCAGCAGAATCCCGAAAAATTCGCCCGTACCCTCACCTATTACGACTACCTGAGCCAGGCCCGCCTGGAGCAGCTGAAGAGCTTCAACGAAACCCTGCGCCAACTGGCCAACGTCGAAAAAGACATCGGCGTGCAGCAGGCTCAGTTGCTGGCGCAGCAAAGTGATCTCGACACTCAGCGCGAAGCGCTCGACAAGGTCCGCAAGGAGCGCCAGCAGGCCCTCGCCAAGTTGAACGAAGACGTGAAAGCCCGGGACCAGAAACTGGCCGCCCGCGAGCAGGATCAGGCAGACCTGTCTAAAGTCCTTAAAACCATTGAAGAAACCCTGGCCCGCCAGGCCCGTGAGGCAGAAGAAGCGCGGCAGAAAGCGCTCATCGCCCAGCAGGAAGCCGAAAAAAAGCGCTTGCGTGAGGCCGAGGCAGAAAACACCGACGCCCCACGCAAACCGGTCAGATCGACGCCTGGCGCCCTGGTGTCCAGCGGCGGCGAGACCTTCGGTGGCCCCTTTGCCTCAAGTCGAGGAAAACTTCCATGGCCGGTTGATGGTCGACTGCTGGCACGCTTTGGCGAAACCCGTGGCGACGATGCGCGCACCAAGTGGGACGGCGTGATGATCAGCGCCTCCGCCGGCAGCCAGGTGCACGCCGTTCACGGTGGGCGCGTGGTGTTTGCCGACTGGCTGCGCGGTGCCGGGCTGCTGGTGATTCTCGACCACGGCAACGGTTTTCTGAGTCTTTACGGTCACAACCAGACGCTGCTCAAGTCGGCAGGTGACGTGGTAAAAGCCGGTGAGTCCATCTCCACTGTGGGTAACAGTGGCGGCCAGGACACACCAGCGCTGTATTTCGCAATTCGTCAGCAGGGTCACCCGAGTGATCCGGCGCAATGGTGCCGTGCGCAAGGATAAGCACGCCATCTAATTCAGGAGTTCGTTCGACATGCTGCATTTGTCCCGCCTTACCTCGCTGGCCCTGACGATCGCCCTGGTGATCGGCGCGCCTCTGGCGTTTGCCGCTCAACCGGCTCCGACCGTCGCTCCGGCAGGTACTGCCGCGACTTCCAAGGCGCCGTTGCCGCTGGAAGAGCTGCGCACCTTTGCCGAGGTCATGGACCGGATCAAGGCCGCCTATGTCGAGCCGGTGGACGACAAGACCCTGCTGGAAAACGCGATCAAGGGCATGCTCAGCAACCTCGATCCGCACTCCGCCTACCTTGGCCCTGAAGACTTTGCCGAGTTGCAGGAAAGCACCAGCGGTGAATTCGGTGGCCTGGGCATCGAAGTCGGCGCCGAGGACGGCTTCATCAAGGTCGTGTCGCCGATCGATGACACTCCGGCGTCGAAGGCCGGCATCCAGGCCGGCGACTTCATCGTCAAGATCAACGGCGCGCCGACCCGCGGCCAGACCATGACCGAAGCCGTGGACAAGATGCGCGGCAAGATCGGCCAGAAGATCACCCTGACCCTGGTGCGCGACGGCGGCACGCCGTTCGATGTAACCCTGGCTCGCGCCGTGATCCAGGTGAAGAGCGTCAAGGCGCAACTGCTGGAGTCGGGCTACGGCCTGATCCGCATCACTCAGTTCCAGGTCAAGACCGGCGAAGAAGTCTCCAAGGCCCTGGCCAAGCTGCGCAAGGACAATGGCAAGAAGCTCAACGGCATCATCCTCGACCTGCGCAACAACCCGGGTGGCGTGCTGCAGGCGGCGGTGGAAGTGGTCGACCACTTCATCACCAAAGGCCTGATCGTCTACACCAAGGGCCGGATCGCCAACTCCGAGCTGCGCTTCTCCGCCACCGGCAAGGACGAAAGCGAAGCCGTGCCGATGGTCGTGCTGATCAACGGTGGCAGTGCCTCGGCCTCGGAAATCGTCGCCGGCGCCCTGCAGGATCAGAAACGCGCCGTGGTCATGGGCACCACCAGTTTCGGCAAGGGCTCGGTACAGACCGTGCTGCCGCTGAACAACGACCGCGCACTGAAGATCACCACGGCGCTGTACTTCACGCCGAACGGCCGCTCGATCCAGGCCCAGGGCATCGTCCCGGACATCGAAGTACGCAAGGCCAAGATCACCAACGAAGCGGACGGCGACTACTTCAAGGAAGCGGACCTGCAAGGCCACCTGGGCAACGGCAACGGCGGCGCTGACAAACCGTCCGGCTCGGGCGGCAAGGCCAAGGCGATGCCGCAGGATGACGATTACCAGCTGGCCCAGGCATTGAGCCTGCTCAAAGGCCTGAGCATCACGTCCGGCCGTTGAGGATGTCCTTGCGTCTGGTCTTTGTCCTGCTGTGCTGTCTGGCGGGCGCTGCTCACGCAGAACCTGCCAGACCCACACCTCAAAAAGCCTACCTGACACTGATCATCGACGACCTGGGGCAGAACCTGCCCCGGGACCGCCGGGTGCTGGCCCTGCCCGGGCCGGTGACCACCGCGATCATGCCCGACACCCCGCACGCCACCGAATTCGCCCGCGAAGCCCATCGCGCCGGCAAGATCGTGATCCTGCACATGCCGATGGACCCGGCCACAGGCCCGTTCGCCTGGCATCCCGAACTGCCCATCGAAGAACTCGAGAAACGCCTGAACGCTGCGTTCAAAATGGTCCCCTACACCGCCGGCATCAACAACCATATGGGCAGTCGCATGACTGCGCAGCCGGTGGCCATGGCGTGGTTGATGGGCGAGCTGCAGCGCCGCCACAAGTTCTTCGTCGACAGCCGGACCAGCGCCCAGACTGTCGCTGCGCAGCAGGCACAGAAGATCGATCTGGCAAGTGTTTCGCGGGATGTATTTCTCGATGACGAGCGCACCGAAGCGGCGATCCTGACTCAATTGCAGACAGCAATCAGCCTGGCGCACAAGCAGGGTTCAGCCTTGATGATCGGACACCCTTATCCACAGACACTGGCGGTGCTGGAGCGGGAGCTGCCAAAGTTGAAAGCCCAAGGCATCGAGTGGATCGACATCAAGCAGATGATCAGCGTGCGCAGCAATCGCGCCATGGCCGCACACGGCAAAAACGGTGTCTACCGATAAATGCCCTGATACAACCGCTACACATAGTTATTGCCTGACGACTCGCCCGCATCTGGATAGTCACCCCTGTAATGGTTAGCGACTCTTGTGGGTCGCCTTGCAAACTTCAGGACTGACTATGACAGGCATCGACAGCAACACATTATCTGCGCAGCGAATGGAACCGATCCGGTTCGGCAATCTGCTGATCAATTTCACCAGCGAATTCCACCGGATCTGGGACAGCCGCGGCTCCGGTTCCGCGGTTGGCAGTTTTTGGCGCCCGGCTCCCGCTCCCGATCTGCTACCGGGGTATTTCCCGTTGGGGGATGTGGCCGTGACCGGGTACGAAAACGTCAATGGAAACAGAATCGTGGCTGTCGTCCGTGAAGGCGAGCCGCAAGGCGATGGCCCCTCCCGGAGCAACGCACTCAGCCCGCCCACGGACTACGAAAGAGTCTGGAAGGACGCCAACTCCGGAGCCGCCGCCGACTGCACGGTATGGCGCCCCATCCCTCCTCCCGGCTATGTGGCCATGGGGTTTGTCTGCTCCAACGGGCGCGACAAGCCATTACTCAATGCGATCCGCTGTGTCCGCGAAGATCTGGTCATGCCCGCAACCGTTGGCGATTTGATCTGGGATGACAAAGGCAGTGGCGCCAGGCAGAACTTCAGCGCCTGGGACATTGAACCTGCGCAGGCTGCTGCGGGTGAAATCCACTTTGCAGCGGGCACGTTCTTCGGAGTCCAGAGCCACTCCAAACCTGTGAATTCCACCGTCCACGCGTTGCGAATGCAGCTTCCCCGACAGTCAATACCTGCACCCGAGGCGCCTGAACTGTCGGGGTATGGAGCCCCTCCGGAACTGGCACCGGCCAAGGTCACACAGACCGTGCGAATTCCATGGTTCGCGGTAAACGATCAACTGTCTGCGGGCGAGCAGTTGTCCACTTCCCCGTTCTACCGTCTGGAACGCTCGGATCAATATGTCCTGGTGGGGCACGGCCACAACACCACTGATCTGCCGCGGCCTTTCAAATGGAAAGCGGTTCGCGCCCAGAACTCGCAGATGCAGCAGATTTTCAGCCGCCTCACCGCTATCGAGCTCTCGACAGCGTGGTCAGCGCTGCCTTCGAGCGCACCCCCTGCCATCCGCTTCTCGGCACATCTGTACAAAGACTTTACCTACTGCGAGACATCAGCCAGCGGCTGGGATGAATCGCGCCCACTGGACATCGTCGCCATGGCTGCCAAACACAAGGCCGTGGCGGTCTATCAAATACAAAGTATCTATACGTTGAGGCGCGCAGACGGCACTCATGTAGCAGTGAGCGTGGGTTACACCGATGATGAAAGCCTTTACCTGACCGAGTATCCGCCAGAAAGCGACAGCACGCTGACCTTCACTCCGCAACTGGCGACAGAGCCACCTGCAAGCGAAAGCCATTCAGACAGCGACAATATTGGCTTTGCCCCTCAACCGACGACAGAGGAAGAAGTCGCTACAAATACCGTCCCATGATCTCATCGACCACACCGTCCTTGCGCATCTGATCCAGCTCGGCCTGCAACCGGGCAACCGTTGCATCGGGCACGTCCTTGTTCAGTGCCAGATACAGTTCGGCACTGTTGAAGCGCAGTACGGTTTTCAACCCGGTCACCCCATCCTGCCGCGCCAGATAACGGCCGGCAGGATCGCCGGTGGCCCAGAGGTCGATCTGACCGCCGACGAGTTTCCTGGCGTTGTCCTGATCGCGCAGCACCAACACCGGCTTCAGGCCCTGTTTGGTCAACGTCTCGGCAATCGCATCGCCCTTGTAGGCGCCGATCTTGTATTTGCGCGCGTCATTGAGGGTTTCGAGGGTGATCTTGCTGTCGGCCCTGGCCAGCATGACCCAGTCGTCCGGCCCGATCGGGCCGACCCACTTGAAGAGCTTTTCGCGATCCGGCAGCCGCGCCATGACGAACGCTCCGTAGCCGGGATTCTCCAGCGCCAGCTTGTAGACCCGCTCCCAGGGGAAGCGCAGGGTCAGGCTGTAAGTGATGCCGGCACGCTTGAACATCTCGCGCACGATGTCCGTGGCGATGCCATTGATGTTTTCATCCTGGGCGAAATTCTTGCCGTTCTTCGCCATGTTGTACGGCGGGAAGTTTTCGGTGAGGAGCACCAGATCGGTGTCGGGACTTTCCTCGGCGTGGCCGGTGTTGATCAACAACACGGAGGCACTGGCGAGGGCGAGGAGCAGGCGTTTGATCATGTCGGGCTACCGAAATCCATGGCGTGCCCAAGAGTGCCTTGGGTACGCCATGCTGTCCACTGGCCTGTATGGATGTTTAGCGCATTACGATGCCGCGGTGCGCCATGTAGGCCTTGGCTTCCTGAACCGTGTATTCGCCGAAGTGGAAAATACTCGCCGCCAGTACTGCACTGGCGTGGCCTTCAAGGATGCCGTCCGCCAGATGCTGCAGGTTGCCGACGCCGCCGGAAGCGATCACCGGAATGCCCAGCGCATCGCTGATGGCGCGGGTCACGCCGAGGTCGAAACCGTTTTTCATGCCGTCCTGATCCATGCTGGTCAGGAGGATTTCACCGGCACCCAGGCCTTCCATTTTCTTCGCCCACTCGACCGCGTCGAGGCCGGTCGGCTTGCGGCCGCCGTGGGTGAAGATTTCCCAGCGCGGGGTTTCGCCCGGGCCGGACACCTTCTTCGCGTCGATGGCGACGACGATGCATTGCGAGCCGAAATGCTGCGCCGCTTCGCCGACGAACTCCGGGTTGAACACGGCAGCGGTGTTGATCGACACCTTGTCCGCACCGGCATTGAGCAGGTTGCGAATGTCCTGCACGGTCCGCACGCCACCGCCGACGGTCAGCGGGATGAACACCTGGCTGGCCATGCGCTCGACGGTGTGCAGCGTGGTGTCACGACCATCGACGCTGGCGGTGATGTCGAGAAAGGTAATCTCGTCAGCACCCTGCTCGTCGTAGCGACGGGCGATTTCCACCGGGTCGCCGGCGTCACGGATGTTCTCGAACTTCACACCTTTGACGACCCGGCCGTTGTCCACGTCCAGGCAAGGGATGATGCGTTTGGCCAGCGCCATGGTCAGTCCTCAGCCTTGATACGAGTCGCAGAAAGCTTGCGCTTCGGCGACGTCGAGAGTGCCTTCGTAGATCGCCCGGCCGGTGATGGCGCCGATGATGCCTGGCGCCTTGGCGTCGAGCAGCGACTTGATATCACCGAGGTTGTGAATGCCACCGGAAGCGATCACCGGGATCTTGGTGGCAGCCGCCAGCGCAGCGGTGAACGGCACGTTGCAGCCCTGCATCATGCCGTCTTTGGCGATGTCGGTATAAACGATCGAGGACACGCCGTCGGCTTCGAACTGCTTGGCCAGGTCGATGACCTGCACGGTGCTGATTTCAGCCCAGCCATCGGTGGCGACAAAACCGTCCTTGGCATCCAGACCGACGATGATCTTGCCCGGGAACGCGCGGCAGGCTTCAGCGACAAACGCCGGATCCTTCACCGCTTTGGTGCCGATGATCACGTAGCTGACACCCGCCTTGACGTAGTGCTCGATGGTTTCCAGCGAACGAATGCCGCCGCCGATCTGGATCGGCAGAGTCGGGTAGCGCTTGGCGATCGCGGTCACCACTTCGCCGTTGACCGGCTGGCCTTCGAAAGCGCCGTTCAGGTCGACCAGATGCAGACGACGGCAGCCGCCCTCCACCCACTTGGCAGCCATGCTCACCGGGTCATCGGAGAACACTGTGGAATCTTCCATGCGGCCCTGGCGCAGACGTACGCAGGCACCGTCTTTAAGATCGATAGCGGGAATAATCAGCATGCTTTTTCCTTCGTCAAAAGAGCTGCAAGCTGCAAGCCATAAGCTGCAAGCGCGCACGCGTGTGTACTTCTTGCAGCTTGCAGCTTGAAGCTTGCCGCTGCCCTAATTCTTCTCGAGCGCCCACAGGTCGCTTTCGATGCTTTCAAACCGCTCCTTGAGGTGGGTCTGCACATCGAAAATCGCCCTGTTGTAATAGTGCGGAGCAATTTCGCGGGTAAACAGCTCAAGAATTTCCGCCGCTTCGAACGAACCCAGGTCCAGTTCGAAACGATCCTCCATGAACCGCTGAATCTTGCGGTTGGCCTCGCTCTCCTGCTCGGGAGTGAGGGTCAGGATCGGCGGCTTGGATTTCTTGACGGCCATTTACCAGCGACCGTCCCACGCCGCGAAGTTCTGCAGCAATTGCAGGCCATGGGTATGGCTCTTCTCCGGGTGGAACTGCACGGCGAAACGCGAACCTTCGGCCAGTGCCGCAGCGAAATCGACGCCGTAATGACCGCTGCCGACCACCTGCCGCGGGTTGCCGGCGGCGATGTAGTAGCTGTGCACGAAGTAGAAACGCGCCAGGTCCGGAATGTTGTGCCACAGCGGGTGATCCACCGCCTGCTTCACTTCGTTCCAGCCCATGTGCGGGACTTTCAGGTGTTCGCCGTCTTCATGCAGGTCTTTGCCGAAGAACTTCACCGCACCCGGGAACAGGCCGATGCAGTCGACGCCGTCGTTCTCTTCGCTGCTGTCGAGCAAGGCTTGCATGCCGACGCAGATGCCGAGGAACGGACGATCCTGGCTGACTTCACGCACCAGCGAATCGAAACCGAGGCGACGGATCTCCGCCATGCAATCGCGAATCGCGCCGACACCGGGGAACACCACGCGGTCGGCTTCGCGGATCACTGCCGCATCGCTGGTGATCAGCACCTTGCCGGCACCGACGTGCTCGAGGGCCTTGGCCACCGAGTGCAGGTTGCCCATGCCGTAATCGATAACTGCGACCGTCTGCATTACAGGACGCCCTTGGTCGAAGGCATCTGGCCGGCCATGCGCTCGTCCAGCTCGACGGCCATGCGCAGCGCGCGGCCGAAAGCCTTGAACACGGTTTCGATCTGGTGGTGGGTGTTGGTGCCGCGCAGGTTGTCGATGTGCAGGCTGACCAGCGCGTGGTTGACGAAGCCCTGGAAGAATTCCTGGAACAGGTCGACGTCAAAGCCGCCAACGGTGGCGCGGGTGTACGGCACGTGCATCTGCAGGCCCGGACGGCCGGAGAAGTCGATCACCACGCGCGACAGCGCTTCATCAAGCGGCACGTAGGCGTGGCCGTAGCGACGGATGCCTTTCTTGTCGCCAATGGCTTGCGCGAAGGCCTGGCCGAGGGTGATACCGACGTCTTCCACCGTATGGTGGTCGTCGATATGCAGATCGCCCTTGCATTGGATATCCAGGTCGATCAACCCGTGACGGGCGATCTGATCCAGCATGTGCTCAAGAAAAGGAACACCGATATCGAATCGGGCCTTTCCGGTGCCATCAAGGTTGATCGAGGCTTTGATCTGGGTTTCCAGAGTGTCGCGCTCGACAGACGCCTTACGTTCGGCCATCACCAGCTCCGCAAAATCATTGGGCGAAAAAGGCAGCCATTATAGGGGCGCGGGGCCGAAACAGAAACACGAGAGGTGATATGGCAGACGGATAGAACGCCCGGCTGTCGCGGGTAGACATGTCCATACAAGCCAAAAAAGCGGAAATTTGGAAACTTGAAGAGATCCCTGTGGGAGCGGGCTTGCCCGCGAAGCGGCCGGCACACACANCACAGGGATTAATGTTTTCCCTGGCTGACCTGAAAGCTTCAGATCAGCCAGGATCTACACCTTAGTGAAACAATACCGCCGTCTTCTGCAGGGTCACCCACACACCCCACGCCAACGGAATCCCCACCACCAGCCACGCAGCGATCGCCAGCGGCTTGCTGCCCGGCGCGGCTTTCCACTCCAGCACGGTGCTGCCGTCAGCACCCTTGTCGTGGCCCAGCGCCTGTTCGGCGGCCAGTTCGGCGTCGGTCATGAAGTACTTGTCCGCCACCGGGCGCACCAGCAGGTTGCACAGGAAGCCCAGCACCAGCAGGCCGGCGAGGATGTACAGGGTGATGTCGTAAGCGGCGGCGCGTTCAACACCGATGCTCAGCTGATACTCACGCAGGTAGTTCACCAGCACCGGACCCAGCACGCCAGCGGCGGCCCAGGCAGTCAGCAGACGGCCGTGGATCGCGCCCACCATCTGCGTACCGAACAGGTCGGCCAGATACGCCGGAACGGTCGCGAAACCACCGCCGTACATCGACAGGATGATGCAGAACGCCGCCACGAACAGCGCAACGTTACCCAGGTGACCGAGGTTCGGAATCAGTGCGTACAGCGCAAAACCCAGTGCGAAGAACACGAAGTAAGTGTTCTTGCGGCCCAGGTAGTCCGAGAACGACGCCCAGAAGAAGCGACCGCCGATGTTGAACAGGCTCAGCAGACCGGTGAAACCGGCCGCAATCGCTGCGATGGAAGCCAGTTGACCGGCATCCAGCTGACCGAACGGTAGATCGTTGCCCAGCAGCTTGCCACCGAACACTTCCTGCAACAGTGGCGAAGCCATGCCGAGGATGCCGATACCGGCAGACACGTTCAGGCACAGCACCAGCCACACCAGACGGAATTGCGGGGTTTTCCACGCCACATTCACGTGAACGTGACGGTGGGTGATCATCGCGTTCGACGCTTTCTTCGCCGGCGCGGTCCAGCCTTCAGGCTTCCAGCCGGTTGGCGGTACGCGGTAGGCCAAGGCGCCACCGATCATGAACACGAAGTAGATCGCGGCCATGGCCACGAAGCTCTGCCACACGCCCACGCCAGTCGGCGAAGCGAAATGGCTCATCAGAGCGGTCGCCAGTGGTGCACCAACCATCGCGCCACCGCCGAAGCCCATGATCGCCATGCCGGTCGCCATGCCGCGCTTGTCCGGGAACCATTTGATCAGGGTCGAGACCGGCGAGATGTAGCCCAGACCCAGACCGATACCGCCGATCACACCGGAGCCGATCCACATCAGCCAGATCTGGTGGGTATAGATACCCAGCGCAGAAATCAGCAGACCGCCGCACCAGCACAATGCCGATACAACGCCGGCCTTGCGTGGTCCTGCGTGTTCAAGCCAGCCACCCCAGATCGCTGCCGAGCAGCCGAGGAAGATGAAGAACAGGGTGTAGATCCAGCCGAGCATGGAGATCGGCCAGTCACATTGCGACGAGAAGACTTGTGCGATGAAACTCATGTCCGGTGCGCAAGCCACCGGAGCGGTGACGCCCAGTGCCTTGGACAGCGGCAACCAGAACACCGAGAAGCCGTAGGCCATGCCGATGCACAGGTGAATGGCCAGAGCGGCCGGCGGCACCAGCCAGCGGTTGAAACCGGGCTTGGCGATGATGCGTTCCTTGGACAGGAACCCGGGCTGATCGGCTTTAAAGCCGTCCGCCGTAATGGTCGTGCTCATTGTGTATCCCCCAATTATTAGTATGGTTCGCCAGCCACTGCCCACCCCGGCCTTTATGCACGCAGGCATGACCGTTTTTTGCGGGTGAAGCTCCTTGAAAGCGCGACGTTAAGTCGCAGATGGGCGGACGAACGGGCGAAGGTTACCATTTGCACGTGACAGAAAAACCAAACTGATATCACCTTTTTTGAGTCATCTGATCTCATGACGCCGGGGAACCCCGATGCCGACCGTTGTCGAAGCGCTGTACATCACGGTTCAGCAGCGTGCAGGGGACACCGCAACAGCGCGGGTTGATGCGGCGCTATACTCCCCGGCTAAATTACGAATTCGACTACTTACAAGGACTCGCCCATGAAAGCGTTCGGCAAAATCCTGGGTCTGGTACTTCTCGGGCTGTTGCTGATCATTGTGGCGGCGGGCTTCGCCCTGACCCACCTGTTTGATCCCAACGACTACAAAGACGAGATCCGCCAGATTGCCCGCGACAAGGCCCACATCGAGCTGACGCTCAATGGCGACATCGGCTGGAGCCTGTTCCCGTGGCTCGGCCTGGAACTGCACGAGGCCAGTGTCGCGACCCTGGCCAAACCTGCCGAACCGTTCGCCGACCTGCAGATGCTCGGCCTGTCCGTGCGCGTGCTGCCGCTGCTGCGCCGTGAAGTGCAGATGAGCGACGTGCGTGTCGAAGGCCTGAACCTGCGTCTGAACCGTGACAAGAATGGTCACGGTAACTGGGAAGACATCGGCAAGGTGCCGGCTCCCGCCGGCAGCACACCGCCTGCGACCGCTGGGGAAGCCTCTCCAGCAACACCGGCCCCGGTGGAAAAACCGGCCCAGCCGATCCGCCTCGACATCGACAGCCTGACTGTCAACAACGCCCGCGTGGAATACAACGACGAGTTGACCGGCAAGCAATTCAGCGCCGAAAGCATCCAGTTGAGCACCGGCGCTGTTCACGATTCGACCAACATCCCGGTCAAGGCCACCGCGTTCCTCGGCACCAACCAGCCAGTGCTGCGGGTGCGCACCGAGCTCAACGGCGAGCTGCGCTTCGAGCGCGCCCTGCAACGCTACAAGTTCGAAGACCTGAAGCTGTCCGGCGAAGTCGCCGGCGATCCGCTGCAGGGCAAAACCGTAACCTTTGCCGCCCAGGGCCAATTGTTGCTGGACAAGGCCGCCAACGTCGCCGAATGGACCGGCATCAAACTGTCGGTCAATCAGTTGCGTGCCCTCGGCGAGCTGAAGGCCAACGACCTGGACAAGACCCCACAGATCAGCGGCGGTATTTCCATCGCCCAGTTCGACCTGGCGAAATTCGTCGACAGCATCGGCCAGACCCTGCCAGCCATGGCCGAAGGCAGCCTGAGCAAGGTTGAACTGGTCAGCCGGGTGGCCGCGACGCCGACCAGCGTGTCACTGGACAACATCAACCTGAAACTCGACGACAGCAGTTTCAGTGGCCGCATCGCCGTCGAGGATTTCGCCAAACAATCGCTGCGGGCGGTCCTCAAGGCCGACACCTTCAACGTCGACCGCTACCTGCCGCCGAAATCGGAAAAAGCCAATAACGCCACTCAGGTTCGTCAGGCCGAAGTCGCCAGTACCGAGGCCGATGCGATGGCGGGTGCCGGCAGCACACCGCTGCCGGAGAAACCGAGCAAAAGCGCCTGGAGCACCGAGCGCCTGTTCCCGGTCGAGCGCCTGAGCAAGCTCGACGTGAACGCTGACCTGACCTTCGGCCAGTTGACCCTCGACAAATTGCCGATCCAGAACGCCGCACTGAAAGCGACCGGCCAGGGCGGCCTGCTGACTCTGGAGAACCTGCGCGGCGAGCTGTACAACGGCGACTTCGAAGCCAAGGGCACACTGGACGTGCGCCAGACCGCGCCGGTGCTGAACCTGCAAACCCGGATCAACCGCGTGCCAGTGGAGAAAATCCTCGAAAGCCAGGGCAAGAACCCGCCGGTCAAGGGTCTGGTCAATCTCACCAGCACCGTCACCGGCAGCGGCAACAGCCAGCAGGCGCTGATCGAAACCCTCAACGGCAACGCCAGTTTCGTGATCAACAACGGCGTGCTGCTCAACGCCAACCTTGAGCAGCAACTGTGCAAGGGCATCGCCACCCTCAACCGAAAATCCCTGAGCGGCGAGCCGCGGGGCAAGGACACACCGTTCCAGGAGCTCAAGGGCAACCTGACCTTCCGCAACGGCGTGGCCAGCAACCCGGACCTGAAAGTGCGCATCCCCGGCATGAGCGTCAACGGTGACGGCGATATCGACCTCAAGGTGCTGGGCATGGACTATCGCGTCGGCATCATCGTCGAAGGCGACACCAGCGCCATGCCTGACCCGGCCTGCCAGGTCGGCGACAAATTCGTCGGCATCGAATGGCCGCTGCGTTGCCGTGGCCCACTGGAACTGGGCGCCAAGGCCTGCCGCGTGGACAACGAACGCATGGGCCAGGTCGCGAGCAAACTGGCCGGCGACAAGCTCAGCGAAAAGATCGATGAGAAACTGGGTGACAAAGTCAGCCCGGAACTGAAAAACGCATTGAAGGGGCTGTTCAAGCGATGAGAGCGGAGCAGTTTTCCACGGCGGTGCTGGAATGGTTCGACCGCCACGGCCGCCATGATTTGCCCTGGCAACAGAACATCAACCCGTACCGGGTGTGGGTGTCCGAGATCATGTTGCAGCAGACCCAGGTCAGCACCGTGCTCAATTACTTCGACCGGTTCATGGCCGCACTGCCGACGGTGCAGGCCCTGGCCGAAGCGCCGGAAGACGAAGTGCTGCACCTGTGGACGGGCCTGGGTTACTACACCCGCGCGCGCAATCTGCAGAAGACCGCGAAGATCGTCGTCAGCCAGTACGGTGGCGAGTTCCCCCGCGATGTCGAGAAGCTCACGGATTTGCCGGGCATCGGCCTGTCGACTGCCGGCGCGATCGCCAGCATCAGCATGGGCCTGCGCGCGCCGATCCTCGACGGCAACGTCAAACGGGTGCTGGCGCGCTTTACCGCGCAGGAGGGCTACCCCGGCGAGCCGAAGGTTGCCAAACAGCTGTGGGCCAACGCCGAGCGCTTCACGCCGCAGGATCGGGTCAACGCTTACACCCAGGCGATGATGGACCTGGGCGCCACGCTCTGCACCCGCAGCAAACCGAGCTGCCTGCTGTGTCCGCTGAAAAACGGCTGCGAAGCGCACATGCTCGGCCTGGAGACGCGCTACCCGATTCCCAAGCCGCGCAAGGCCATCCCGCAGAAACGCACGTTGATGCCGCTGCTGGCCAACGAGGACGGCGCGATTTTGCTTTATCGCCGCCCGTCCAGCGGACTGTGGGGCGGTTTGTGGAGCCTGCCGGAACTCGACGACCTCGACGACCTGCAGCACCTCGCCGCGCAGCACTCGCTGGAACTGGGCGAGCAGCAGGCGCTGCCGAGCCTGGTCCACACCTTCAGCCACTTCCAGTTGTCCATCGAACCCTGGCTGGTTCAGGTGCAGGAAGCCGGCGGCCACGTGGCCGAGGCCGACTGGCTCTGGTATAACCTCGCCACCCCGCCGCGCCTGGGCCTCGCCGCCCCGGTCAAGACCTTGCTCGAACGCGCGGCCGCCGTCTTGAATGCAGGAGAGTCGACATGACCCGCACCGTAATGTGCCGCAAGTACAAAGAACAACTCGAAGGTCTGGAGCGCCCACCGTACCCGGGCGCCAAGGGCCAGGACATCTTTGAACACGTCTCGGCCAAGGCCTGGGCGGACTGGCAGAAACACCAGACCCTGCTGATCAACGAAAAACGCCTGAACATGATGAACGCCGAAGACCGCAAATTTCTTCAGGGCGAAATGGACAAGTACTTCTCCGGCGAGGAATACGCTCAGGCCGAAGGCTACGTTCCGCCTGCAGAGTAAAACCCGCGAAATCGAGGGTCGGATCGTAAGCGACGGAATTAATTTAAGAAATTTTAAAAAAGTCGTTGACGTAAATCCGAAAAACCCTTTTAATGCGCCCCGTTGCCCAGATAGCTCAGTCGGTAGAGCAGGGGATTGAAAATCCCCGTGTCGGCGGTTCGATTCCGTCTCTGGGCACCAAATACCGAAAACCCTGAATCGCAAGATTCAGGGTTTTTTTATGCCTGCGATTTGATGGCGACCGGATCCCGCTATTCTTGCAGGCCGGAATTCGCGATACGTTGCTCAACCCTTATGGAAGAGGGTCATCCCGCGATGAACCAGAAAAGAACCCGCGTTCCCCTGCCCCATCCCGCGCCGCCCGTAAAACGTACCGACTGGCTGATGATCGCGCTCGGCCTGGTGCTGATCCTGTGCATCAGCCTGATCGCCTATGAAACCGTGGACGGCCTGATTCAGGGGCGCATCGGCAACATGGCACGCGGCAAACGCTTCGCCGTGTATTCGTTGAGCACACAACCCAGCAGCTTCTGGTTTGCCGTCGCCGCGCATTGCCTCCTCGCCCTCTTTCTGTCGGGCGCCGCCTGGGTATTGATCTGGCTGGGCCGCACGGCAACGGTCGCGCCATCCCGACGCGACCGTCAGCAACGCTAGGTGTTGTCGTTCCAGTGGAACACCAGATTGCGCGCAGCACCGCCGCCAATTTCCGCCGCATCCCGGCGCGTTTCACCATTGCGGGTCGCGACGACCGTATATTTGCCGGGCGGTAACTGCACGTACACCAATGGCCCGGTTTGACTCAGCGTCAGCACGGTCTGGCCGGGTGCTTTTTGAATCATCACATCGACATCGGCGGTGTATTGATTTTGCATGCCGACAGCGAACGTCATGTGCAGGTTGTAGCCCGCGGATTGCTGAATGGCTTTCGACTCATCTTCACCAATCCCGCCGGCCAGATAGCGAACACCGTTTTGCTCTTGCTGCTGAACCTGCACGGCGGAACTGTCGATCGGCTCCAGGCTTGCAGCCTGCGCCATGATCGGAAACAGCAGCACCGCCGCAGCGGCAACGGGCAGCACGAATGAAAGAACGCGTTTCATGAGGACGACTCCCGGGCTCTCGCGGAACCCAATCGTTACCTCTTTTTAGATTTTGTCTTGCGGGGTGGGTTTTAGAACGATTGGGAGTTGCCTTGAATGCGAAAAGGACTACAGAAGTGTCTTCCAGCCAATTCATGACGCACCGCGTCACGAATTGGCGACCGCCTTATCGAACCTTCCATCCGGTACGCACTGCGTACCCAATCATTGCGCTACATCCCGCATGAAGTTCATTCTCGACCCGTCCTAGCCAGGCTCGAAACTCATGAACCTACAAAGTGCGCCGCCGCCACTTGGCCAAACATCCGACATTGAAAGCGAGCCCTTCCAAGAGCCCGCCGCCGACGGCTATCTGCTCGGCGGTTTCACCTGGCGTCACGTCTCACCGGATCCACAACGCCCGGTTGTGATCATCAACGCCGCCACATCCGTGCGTTGCCGACACTACTCGCGTTTCGCGGCGTATCTGTTCGCCAACGGCTTCGACGTGATCATTTACGACTACCGGGGCATTGGCGAGTCGCGGCCGAAGTCGATGAGGCATTTGCAGGCTTCATGGACGGACTGGGGCGCGCTGGATTTCGAGGCGATGCTCAAACGCGCGCAACGGGAGTTTCCCGGCCAGCCGATCGATGTGGTCGGGCACAGCTTCGGCGGCTGCGCAGCAGGCCTGGGGGCCTCCGGACAGGTAATCCGACGACTGGTGACGGTCGGCGCGCAATTCGCTTATTGGCGCGATTACGCGCCCGGGCACCGCTGGCGGATGTTCGGAAAATGGCATCTGCTGATGCCGCTGGTCACGCTGTTGTGTGGCTACTTTCCGGGCAAACGACTTGGCTGGCTGGAAGACACGCCCGCCGGCGTGGTGCGCGACTGGAGCACGCCGGCCGCACGTTATGAGCGGCGCCCGAGCGGTAGAAAGATGGCGGACTTGCCGTTCGCCAACGTCCGGGCCAAAGCCTTGGCAATCAGCATCAGCGACGATCCCTACGGCACGATTCCCGCCATCGAACGCCTGCTCGCTTACTTCCACAACGCGCAAAAGACCCACCTGCGAATCGAGCCGCAGGACATCGGCGAACAGCACGTCGGACATTTCGCCTTTTTTCGCAGCGCATACCAAGCCACACTATGGCCCATCGCTCTGACCTGGCTGCAGACCGGCGAACTGGCCTCCGACACACCGGGGCGCAAGATCCCACGCAGCCAAGCCCTTTAACGCACCACGGAACACACACCATGGCTTCCGCCAACAAGCAGCAAAAACGCGCCGCCCGGGCCAAGACCAAGGCCAAGCAGAACCGCACCAAACGTGCGGAAGCGCTGGTCGAGCTGGACCCGAACGACGACCGCATCGATTTCGAGTCGGTAGACCTCACCGAACTGTTCAAGAAAATGATCGACGCCGAGAAGATCAGCCAGCAGGCCCTGTGCACCGCGTTCCTCGAAGACCCGTTGCTGGAGCTGGTGTACGAGCAGGAAGGCGAAGAAGGCGCAATGGACTTCATCCTCGCCGCGCTGATCGAGTACCGCCAGTGGTCCACCGAGACTGACGAGGCCGGCGCTCTGGCGTGGATCGAATCGCCGGATTTCCAGAAAGACTATGTGGCCGCGTCCGACGCAATCGCCGCACAAACCCAACAGAAAAACTGAGTTCCCATGGCATCCCTGAACAAGCAACAGAAACGCGCCAAACGCGCCAAGGCCAAAGCCAAGCAGATCCGCATGGTCGGTCGCAAACCCCTGGCGCAGGACGATGACCTCGGTCATCTGGCCGAGCCGATCCCGGAATACGCCTTGGCGATGTTCAGCAAGATGCGCGACGCCGAAGCCGTCAGCCGTAATGAAATGCTGCTGACGCTGCTCCGTGAGCTGGCGTTCATCATCGTCGATCATCCTGAACTGCTGGACATGGAAAACGCCGAGAACGAAGGCATGGCCGCCACTCACCTGGCCGCCGACATGCTGATCGACTACCGCATGTGGGCCGACGGCATGGATCGCGAGACCGCCCAGGCCTGGCTGAGCGAACCGCAGTTCATCAGCGATTTCGGGATTGCGCTGGACACCTACGGTCAGTCGGTGGAAGCGCAGGAAGAGAAGAGCGAATAAACCGCTCGCAGTAACAAAAACGGCCGCTTGTCATCACTGACAGCGGCCGTTTTGCGTTATGCGTTGCGGATCAGTTCAGAACTGCCGCACCACGGTTTTCCATTTTCCGACGACGAGCCACCAACAGGCCGGTCGCCACAACCACCAGACTCAGCAGGCCGGTCGCGAGGATTTCCACGCGGTGGGCGTCCTGGAACAGCATGATGGTCAGGGCTGCCACGATGAAGGCGATCACCGCGTAGGTCAGGCCCGGGAACAGCCACATGCTGAAGACGATTTTCTCGCCGCGAGCCATGCGTTGTTTACGCATGCGCAGTTGCGAAATCGCGATCACCAGATACACCAGCAGCGCAATGGCGCCCGAACTGGCCAGCAGGAACTCGAACACCGCAGCCGGGGCCACGTAGTTGGCGAAGGTGCACAGGAACGCCGCGCCGGTGGACAGCATCACTGCCCAGTAAGGGGTGCCGCTCTTATTGGTGCGGGTCGACATGGCCGGGGCGTCGCCACGCTTGCCGAGGGAGAACAGCATGCGCGACGAGGTGTACAGCGCCGAGTTCAGGCAGCTGGTCACAGCAACCAGAACCACGATATCGACGATCATCTTGGCGTTCGGGATGCCCATGCGCTCAAGCACAGTCTGGTAGGAGCCGAGGCTGGCCAGAACCGGGTCGTTCCATGGCACCAGAGCCACGACGATGAAGATCGACACGAGGTAGAACAGGCCGATCCGCCAGATCACCGAGTTGGTGGCCTTGGAGATCTGCTTGCCAGGGTTCTTCGATTCGGCGGCCGCGATGGTCACGATCTCGGTACCCATGAAGGAGAACATGGTGGTCAGGATCGCGCCCAGCACCGCGCCCATGCCGTTCGGCAGGAAGCCCTGGGTGTCGAAGATGTGCGAAACGCCGCTGACCTGGCTGTTCGGCAGGAAGCCGAAAATGGCCGCGACGCCAAGGATGATGAAACCGATGATCGCCACGACTTTGAGCAGGGCGAACCAGAATTCGAACTCACCGTAGTTTTTCACGCTGAACAGGTTGGTCACGGTCAGCAGCATGGTGATGATCAGGGCGAAGGCCCAGATTTCCACACCGGGGAACCACGCGTGCAGGATGGTCGCGGCGGCGTTGGCTTCCAGCGGAATCACCAAGACCCAGAACCACCAGTACAGCCAGCCGATGGTGAAACCGGCCCAGTGACCGATAGCGCGGTCGGCGTAAGTCGAGAAGGAGCCGGTGTCAGGCGAGGCAACCGCCATTTCGCCGAGCATGCGCATGACCAGCACAACCAGCGCGCCAGCAGCGGCGTAAGCCAGCAGAACAGCGGGACCGGCGGCGGCGATGGCGTGGCCGGAGCCGACGAACAGACCTGCACCGATCACCCCGGCGATCGACAGCATGGTCACATGACGCGGTTTGAGCCCCTGTTCGAGGCCATTGGAGCTTTGGGTACTGCTCATTGGAACTACCTTTGCGAGGAAAGCGATTGCGTCCGGCCCGTCTGGCGTTCCTTCTCGTAAAAAGAATCCAACGGGGCGTTCCGGATTCTGCACGCAATAAATGCGCCAAAATGTTTCAAACTCTTCTGGCCTGCGGTTTTCAGCGCGACCGGACAGTCATCGCAAGTCCTTGAGAATAATGGCCTTTCGCCAAAGCGTTACCCTGCGACTCACTTTTTAAACGAATCGGCGCACCAGAAACACACTGAAAAACTACGGGATGCACAATAAAAGGGCGAATGAGGAACGTTCGGCCGGATAGCGCTTCCAACACCCCGCCAAAGGTGGCAACATCGCGCCTTTTTTTACGCGACACCCACGGGAATTCACGTTCAAACACCCGTTCGGTTGTTGATGGGGCGACAGTCTGCTGCGCCGATGCGACAACCTGCCACAGGCCATCCGTTTACCGCTCGTAGCGCTGTTGGCTGCCATTGAAACGCTATGCTAGCTTGGCCGCCTCGCCAGGAAGGCCGGCCAACAGCAGGAGCGCAACATATATGAGGAACGCACATGGCTGAGGCCACGCCCGCGCTTGAAATCCGCAACTTGCACAAACGCTACGGACAGCTTGAGGTGCTCAAAGGCATCTCGCTGACCGCCCGCGACGGCGATGTGATCTCGATCCTGGGTTCCTCCGGTTCCGGCAAGTCCACGTTCCTGCGATGCATCAATCTGTTGGAAAACCCGCATCAGGGCCAGATCCTGGTGGCCGGGGAAGAACTCAAGCTCAAGGCCGCCAAGAATGGCGAACTGGTTGCCGCCGACGGCAAGCAGATCAATCGCCTGCGCTCCGAGATTGGTTTTGTGTTTCAAAACTTTAATCTGTGGCCGCACATGAGCGTGCTCGACAACATCATCGAAGCCCCACGCCGCGTGCTCGGCCAGAGCAAGGCCGAAGCCATCGAGGTCGCCGAAGCGCTGCTGGCCAAGGTCGGCATCGCCGACAAGCGCCACGCCTACCCGGCGCAACTGTCCGGCGGCCAGCAACAGCGCGCGGCGATTGCCCGCACACTGGCGATGCAGCCCAAGGTGATCCTGTTCGACGAGCCCACCTCCGCCCTTGACCCGGAAATGGTCCAGGAAGTACTTAATGTCATCCGCGCATTGGCCGAAGAAGGCCGCACCATGCTGCTCGTGACCCATGAAATGGGCTTCGCCCGTCAGGTCTCCAGCGAAGTGGTGTTCCTCCACCAGGGCCTGGTAGAAGAGCAAGGATCGCCACAGCAGGTGTTCGAAAACCCGCTTTCGGCGCGCTGCAAACAATTCATGTCCAGCAACCGCTAACGGAGCTACCCGCATGCAGAACTACAAAAAGGTCTTCCTGGCCGCCGCCGTCACCCTCGCGTTCAGCGCCGGTGCCATGGCCGAGACCCTGAAGATGGGCATCGAAGCGGCTTACCCGCCGTTCAACAATAAAGACGCCAGCGGCAACGTCGTCGGCTTCGACAAAGACATCGGCGACGCCCTGTGCGCCAAGATGAAAGTTGAATGCTCCGTGGTCACCTCCGACTGGGACGGCATCATCCCGGCCCTGAACGCCAAGAAGTTCGACTTCCTGATTTCCTCGCTGTCGATCACCGACGAGCGCAAGGGCGCGGTGGACTTCACCGACCCGTACTACTCGAACAAACTGCAGTTCATCGCGCCGAAAAACGTCGATTTCAAAACCGACAAGGACGCGCTCAAGGGCAAGATCATCGGTACGCAACGCGCAACCCTGGCAGGTACCTGGCTCGAAGACACTTACGGTAGCGATATCCAGGTCAAACTTTATGACACCCAGGAAAACGCCTACCTGGACCTGACCTCCGGTCGTGTCGATGCCATCCTCGCCGACAAGTACGCCAACTATGACTGGCTGAAAACCGACGCCGGCAAGAACTACGAGTTCAAGGGTGACCCGGTCGTGGAAAGCGACAAGATCGGCATCGCCGTGCGCAAAGGTGACCCATTGCGCGAGAAGCTGAACGCCGCATTGAAGGAAATCGTCGCCGACGGTACCTACAAAAAGATCAACGACAAGTACTTCCCGTTCAGCATCTATTGATCCTGACCTGCGGGACCTGCGCCGTGATCAGACGGTGCAGGCTCCCGATCTTGCCTGCCGCGATTTGAAAAGAAATCCATGATTATCGATCTCCACGGATTCGGCCCGGTGCTACTCGCCGGCGCGCTGATGACCGTCAAACTGGCACTCTCGGCCCTGTGCGTCGGGCTGGTGCTCGGTCTGCTCGGTGCCTTGGCCAAGACTTCCCCGTACAAGCCGCTGCAGTGGCTTGGCGAAACCTACTCGACCCTCGTACGCGGTGTGCCGGAACTGCTATGGGTTCTGCTGATCTACCTCGGCACCGTCAAGACGATGAATGCCATTGGCGAATACTTTGGTAATCCCGACCTGGCACTGAGCCCTTTCGTGGCAGGCGTAACCGCCCTCGGACTGTGCTTCGGCGCCTATGCCACGGAAGTCTTTCGTGGCGCGCTCCTGGCCATTCCCAAAGGTCACCGTGAGGCCGGCCAGGCCCTGGGCCTGTCAAAATGGCGGATCTTCACCCGGCTGATCATGCCGCAGATGTGGCGTATCGCCCTGCCTGGCCTTGGCAACCTGTTCATGATTCTGATGAAAGACACCGCGCTGGTATCGGTCATAGGACTGGAAGAAATCATGCGCAATGCGCAGAACGCCGTAACCTTCGCCAAGCATCCATTCACTTTCTATCTGGTTGCAGCCTTCATGTATCTGGTCCTGACCATACTGGCGATGATCACTATGCACTTCCTGGAAAAACGCGCCGCTCGTGGCTTCGTGAGGACGACCTAATGGAATGGGAAGTCATCTATAAGTGGCTGCCGAAGTTCTTTCAGGGCGCCCTGCTAACACTCGAACTCGTGGGTATTGCCGTTATTCTCGGGTTGTTGCTGGCGATTCCTCTGGGCATCGCTCGTTCCTCCAAACTCTGGTTTATCCGCGCATTTCCTTACGCTTACATCTTTTTCTTCCGTGGCACTCCGTTGCTCGTGCAACTGTTCCTGGTCTACTACGGCCTGGCTCAGTTCGACGCCGTACGCGGCAGCTTCATGTGGCAGTACCTGCGCGACCCATTCTGGTGTGCCACCGCCACGATGACGTTGCATACAGCCGCTTACATCGCCGAGATCCTGCGTGGCGCCATCCAGGCCATCCCGCCGGGTGAGATCGAAGCCGCACGCGCACTGGGCATGTCCAAGGCCAAGGCATTGTTCTATATCGTCCTGCCCCGCGCCGCGCGCATCGCTCTGCCGGCCTACAGCAACGAAGTTATTCTGATGCTGAAGGCCAGTTCTCTGGCGAGCACGGTGACCTTGCTCGAACTCACTGGCATCACCCGCACCATCATTGCCCGCAACTACCTGACAGTGGATATGTTCTTCACCGCAGGCGTCATTTACCTGCTGATGTCGTTTGTGCTCGTTCAGGCGTTCAAGCAGCTGGAGCGGTGGTTGCGCGTCGATGCGTGCCAAGGGCGCTGATTCTTCCGGCGTGCTGACGGGCGAGGCCCTGCTCGCCCGTTTCACGGCACTGGATGCATTTCTCACGGCCCATCAGGGATTGTGGAAACCCCGCCCTTTCACTCATCTGCAACTGCCTTGGGAAGCGTCCTACCCGGAACTGGCCTCGTGGCTACGCGGACGTTCGCTGGAAGATGCGGAAAACGCCCATAACCACCCTGCCGATCTTTCGGAAGCGCCGGAGCCCTTTGCTTCATTGGCGGCGTTGTCGCTTGAATTGAGTGCGGTGGGTGAGTTGCCTGCACATTCGCTGGAAGCCGCCGAGCATCGCCTGAATGTCGATGTGCCGGGACGCAAATGGCAGCAGATAGAGGCCTTCGCCAGCCGCTTGTCGTTTGCCGCGCAACCGAAGCACTGGCTGGATTGGTGTTCGGGCAAAGGCCATTTGGGCCGGCGTCTGCTGGGTGCCGATCAGCAACTCACCTGTCTGGAATACGACCCGGCGCTGGTTGCCAGCGGTCAGGCGCTGAGTCAGCGTCATCATCTGCATGCGCTGCATGTCGAGCAGGATGTGCTCGCAGCGGACACGGCTTTATTGCTGAACACCGAACACACCCCTGTCGCCCTGCACGCTTGCGGTGATTTGCATGTGCGGCTGATGCAACTGGCCTCCGCCGCTGGCTGCCGACAACTGGCAATTGCACCGTGCTGTTACAACCGGATCAGTCGCACCGAATATCAGGCGTTGTCCTCCGCAGGTTCACGCTCCGTCCTACAGCTCTCGCTGGAAGATCTGTCCCTGCCGATGAGCGAAACGGTCACCGCCGGTGCCCGCGTCCGACGTCAGCGTGACACCTCCATGGCCCGCCGACTGGCCTTTGATCTATTGCAACGGCAAGTGCGTGGCGTCGACGAATACTTGCCGACGCCGTCCCTGCCGAGCGCCTGGCTGGACAAACCGTTCGCCGATTACTGCCGCGATCTGGCAGCGTTGAAAGAGTTATCCACAGCTGGCGCGCCAGATTGGGTGGCACTGGAAGCCGCCGGTTGGCAGCGATTGGCCGAAGTTCGCAACCTGGAACTGCTGCGCGGACTGTTCCGACGCCCGCTGGAGCTTTGGCTGAACCTGGATCGGGCACTTTTCCTCACCGAACAGGGTTACATCGTATGCCTCGGCACCTTCTGCGAGGCGCCACTAACACCGCGTAATATCCTGTTGCTGGCCGAACGCGTTTAATCTTCCACAGCCTGTGGATAACTCTGTTGATGGAATTATCGTGGATCCAATATCTACGGTCGTTTCAGGCCATCAACAGCGCTGGTCATTTTTTGTTCACATGAATAAAAAACCAGCAAAACAGGGATTTAAGACTCAAATGAGAACCCGTCCACAAAATTCCCTCTAAGCGCCCCCTCTTCAAAACCTGTTGTGCATAAGCCCTCGACCAAAAGGACATAACCGCCGAATCGCGGACGCCAGCAGCGGACAATTGCGCCTGCCATACGCCCTTGCTATACAGACCTGTGCCGTGCAGGTAGCGCGCACCCGAACAAGAAAAACCTGACCGACAGGAAGCGACCGTGACGTTCATTTCTTACGCACAGAATTTCGAGGACGTTCGCCTTTGGCGCGCCCTGCAGTATTTTGAAAACGGTTTTTATATTGACGTCGGCGCCAATGACCCGATCCACGACTCGGTCACCAAGGCCTTTTACGATCGTGGCTGGCAGGGCATCAATGTCGAACCGATGCAGAACTACCATGACGCACTTCGCCAGCATCGCCCCCGCGACACCACGCTGCAATGCGTGGCCAGCGACCAGCCGGGCGAACTGACTTTCTACGGCATTCCCGACACCGGCCTGTCCACTGCTGACCCGGTCGTTGCGCAAGAACGCAAAGACCTCGGCATGGACGTACAAAGCTTCACTGTCAACGCACGCACACTGACCTCGATCTGCGAAGAACACGCTGCCGAGCGACCGATCCACTTCCTGAAAATCGACGTCGAAGGTCACGAAGAAACCGTCCTGCGCGGCATGGACTTCAGCCGCTTCCGCCCCTGGATCATCCTCATCGAAACCCCATGGGAGCGCGACCACACCTGGGAACACCTGGTGACCGACGCTGGCTACACCAACGTCCTGTTCGACGGCCTCAACAGCTTCTTCCTCGCCAACGAACACATCAACCTCAAACCCGCGTTCGACCTGCCACCGTGCAATCTCGACAATTTCCAGCTGTGCAAAGGCCACAACCTCGCCCACCCGGTAAACTCGGCCCTGGAAACCGCCCTGCAACGCGCCGAACAAGCCGAAGCCCAACTGCGCGCCATGCAAAACAGCCGCGCCTGGCGCGCTGTACAAAAACTGCGCAACGTCCTGCGCCGGGCGTGATTCGCGGAGGGCGCAAAAATAGTCTGAATTCAGGGGTTTACAGAAGCACCCGAGTCGCTATAATCGTCGCCCACACGCCGGTATAGCTCAGATGGTAGAGCAACTGACTTGTAATCAGTAGGTCCCGGGTTCGATTCCTGGTGCCGGCACCATACAAAACGAAGCCCCTGCAGAAATGCAGGGGCTTTGTTGTTTCTGGAGTGTCCACAAAACGTCCAAATCTCCGATCATCAGCAACCGTGTTGCCAGTTTTAATCGGAACAATCGGTAGACGATTTCACCTCAGGCTGGCTGCAAATCCCGCAATGCTTCCGGATGCTGGCTAGCAACACGTAACAATGTCTGTGCCGCACCTGTCGGCTGCCTGCGACCCTGCTCCCAATCCTGCAACGTCCGCAGACTCACACCGATTAACTTGGCGAATGCACTTTGCGAAACGCCCACCTTCGCCCGCGCTTCAGCAGCCGCCGAGAGTGGCACCTCTGTCACACGAGCAGCTTTTCCCGCCTTCATTTGGCGGACAGAGTCCAGCAAGTCCTGCTGGAATTGCTCCAGTTCATTGACCATCGCTGATTTCCTCCTTCAATTGCTTAAGGAAGGCTGCGGGCAGGTTGTCGAATTTGGCCTTGGTGTAGGCAATCAGCAACCAAATTGAGCCTTCGGAAAGCGTGTTGTAATAAATGACACGTGTACCACCTCGCTTGCCCATGCCGCTACGAGACCAGCGAACCTTGCGCAGGCCTCCGCTACCCGGAACGACATCACCGGCCAGCGGATTTGCGGCAAGCCAGGTTATGAATTCATGCCGCTCACCCTCGGCCCAGATACCGTCAGCATAGCGCTTGAAAATTTCGGTTTCGATAATGGTATACATGGGCGGCACTATACGGCTTTGCCGTATAGATGGGCAATGCACGTTTGTCTGGTCGAGATTGAAGTCTCCGCCACCACCTGGCCACGATTGCGCTCAATCCTCCTCCACGCTACCGTCAAACCCGTCGCTGCCAATTCAGCGACCGGGCCTGATAACCCGCGTAAGATACAGGCGCACCAGCGCCCCAACCCACGTTTGCCGGCGTTTTTTTGTGCCTGCATTTCCGTGCAATGGCGGCTGTGCGTGGGAGACCTTCGGGTCTGCCGGGTTCCTGTATCTCCGGTTTATCAGCCTGCGCATAGCTGCCACCCCATTCGCCTGATAACGAATTGGCAGCCCTCATTTGATACAGGGAGTTTCACAAATGATTAGCATCGATCCATCCAAAGTCTGCCCTTTCCACCTCCCAACAAACGGTAGGTGAAGCCATGACCAATCCCCACGATCTGAAAACCCTCGGCCTCACCCATTTCTCCTTCCAGTCCAACCACGCACTCTTCCGCACCAACTCCGGCGTCCCGGTCGCCACCGCCCTCTCCCACGCCTCGCATCTGCTGCACATTTCCAAACTGCTCACGTCAGATACTTCTGCCGCCAACGACCCGGAACTCCACGCCTGCGCCTCGCAATATTTGCAGGAGTTGAGCAAGGCGCTGGTCGATGACGCGGTCAAAGTGTTGAGTCCAGATCCATAAATAGTCGCCCATAAAAAAGCCCTCGCATCGCTGCAAGGGCTTTGTGTTAACGCATCAATCAGTGCCCGGCGCTCTGCCCGCCATCCACGTGCAGAATCTCGCCAGTCACAAAGTTCGCGTTATCGAGATACACCACCGCCTGCGCAATGTCGTCGATCTCGCCCATGTGCCCAACCGGGTGCAGCGCGCCCAGTGCCTCATGGGTTTCCTCGCCGTGCATCGGCGTTTTGATGATGCCCGGCGATACCGCGTTCACCCGGATTCCGCGTTTGGCGTATTCGATGGCCAGGGATTTGGTGGCGGCGTTGAGGCCGCCCTTGGTCAGCGAAGCGAGGACCGAGGGCACGCCGTCTACCGCGTGGTCGGTCAGGCTGGTGGTGATGTTGACCACGTGGCCCTTGCCCTGTTTTTCCATCTCGGCGATGGCCAGTTGGGTGATGTAGAAGAAGCCGTTGAGGTTGACCGACAGCACCGCGGTGTAGTCTTCCGGGGTGTAGGCGGTGAACGGTTTGGCGACGAAGATGCCGGCGTTGTTGACCAGGGTGTCGATGCGGCCGAAGCGGGCCACGCCTTCGCTGATCACACGCTGAGCGGTGGCCGGGTCGCCGATGTCGCCGGCAATGGTCAGGATTTGCGGGTCGTTCGACGGTTTGATCGAGCGCGAGGTGGCGACAATGTTGTAGCCCAGCTCACGGAAGGCCTTGACCATGCCTTCGCCCAGACCTTGGGAAGCACCAGTGATAACGACGGTTTTTTTCGAGTTGCTCATGATGAAATCCTCAATCAATAAGTAGGTGTTGAATCAGGCCGCAGCCAGTTGTTTCAGCATTTGTTCGTAGTACTCGACCGATTGCGAACCGGACACCAGGTGCTTGCCGTTCAGGATCAGCGCGGGCACTGAGTTGATTCCGTGCTGCCGGTAGAACGCTTGCAGTTGCCGCACTTCGCTGGCGAATTCGTCACTGGCCAGCACCTTGCGGGCCCTCGCCGCATCCAGTCCCGCTTCGGTCGCCAGACGGATCAGCGTCGGGTGATCGTTCGGGTTGTCGCCGTCGCGGAAGTAAGCGCGCAGCAGGATCTTTTTCAGCGCGACTTGCCGCCCTTCCTGCGCTGCCCACATCAGCAATCGATGGGCGTCGAAGGTGTTATGAAAGTGCGTGCGTTTCTCCAGGTCGAACTCGAAACCGATGGCTTTGCCGCGTTCGATCTGCATCTTCTTGCCGGCGGCGACGTCTTCGGCGGTGCGGCCGTATTTGCGCATCAGGTGCTGCACGGCCGGCTCGCCTTCGGCGGGCATATCCGGGTTGAGTTCGAAGGGCTTGTAGGTCAGCTCCACCGAAATCTCGCCGGCCAGATTGCCGATCGCCTGCTCCAGCGCTGTCGCCCCGAGTGCGCACCAGGGGCACACCACGTCGGAAACGAAATCGATGGTCACGGTCGGGGTCATGACTGGCCCCGTTCCGCCAGCTGTCGGCGGTACTCGGTAGTGGTGATGCCGGCGTAGCCCCAGTTATCGGTGTCGACTTCTTCGATCACGATGTGGGTCAGGTCCGGGCGTTTGTTGAGGACACGTTCCAGGGTTTCAGTGATTTCGGCGATCACCTGAGCTTTCTGCTCACGGGTAACGCCGTCGCGGGTGATGCGTACGCTGACAAATGGCATGACGACTACTCCAGTGACCTGCCCTCGGGATGATGGTCAGGTGTTGGAGCTCAATTTAGGCGTGTGCCGGGAGGGGAAAAAGTAGGGGTGGGGTACTTCATTTGTGAGGTGGTGTAATGAATTGATACGCCTATTTCGCTACCGCTTACCCATAGAATTCGTAGGTTGACACATCAGATTCAGTGGCCGAGAATCGGTGCCAAGAGCGCGAAACCGACTGCCATCAGGTGGCGATAGTCGGCGTTAGGAACCCCGTTGATGACCTGAAAATCAGCGTTCGGGTGAGACCTCTTCTCCCCTGCTTGAGGGAGCACAATATCAAGCAACTTTTTCGTGAAGGGCAGCCTGTTAAGGCTGCCCTTTTTGTTTGGGCCATCGGTAACGTTGGAACAGCAGCTCTCCATGCCGATGCTTGTTCAGTCCCTTTTTGTCACAGTTCATGAAGTTCCAGAGTACGTTGCCATGATCGATATGGATCACGACCAGCATCTGGTATTTCGTGTTGTAGGCACCGATATATGAGAGCCGGAAAGAGTCGTCATCGTAGGAAATCTTCCAAATCTCTAACGGCTTTTTCAGGGTGTCTTGCGCGAAGTCTGTGAAGCGCTCCCGAGCATTCGGGCGTTTTTCCACAATGTGCAACAAATGCTCGCGCTTCACCAGAACTGGGCAAATGGATGTCTCAATCACTATTGAATTGAGGCCGTCATGAAGCCCGAAGCCTTTGGCAACTTGCTCCCATGCAGCCTCCAGACTCTCGGCACCCGGACGTTCTCTGATCGCAGAAGTCAGCAACTCGGGATCAATGTCCCGAATGTCCGGTAAACCAAGATCCTTCCAGTTCTTTTGTTCAGGTAACGCCCTGCTCCCAGGCACACTCATTGGCATCTTCTCGCTAGCTTCGCGGATGCCGGCATTGCCTGGATATCCAATGGCATCGGACTGAAAAAGTCTCGAAGTTAATTGCCTGATATTTCAGCCACTTGTGCTGCGGTAATAAATCAGCCCGTTCTTGTCTTTCAATAGGAGGCTTCCGGCATCAAACGCTGAACAGCGCGAGAGGGCTGTACGAAATTGTCCCAGCCGCTGTAACCCAACCGCACAAAAAATTGCCCGGCTCCTTAGAGTCGGGCACTTTTTTTGACACCAATCACCCCCACGTCACCAAAAACCCCGATCCTGTGTCAGCCTCCAGCCATCGGCGGAGACATCGATTCGCTACTAATTGCGCGACAACTATGCTCAGGTACAGGAATATAGCCGGCAAATGGCGCCGTTCAGGCTGTCACGTACACAACAATACCCAGCCCACTTCAGAGGGCATTACCCATGGATAGCAGAACCTTACGCAACCTCATGCGCATCGTGCAGACCGGCTCGTTGTCGGCCGCAGCCGAGCATTCGTGCCTGACTGTGCAGGCCTTGGCCGCACAGCTGAACAAGGTCGAAGAGCAGTTCGGTTTCCGCTTGTTTAGACGATCCAACAAGGGGCTGACGCTGACGCCGCAAGGCACAGAGCTGACGCCTTATATGGACAGAGTGCTGATTGCCACACGGCAGATGGAAGAGAAAGTCGAAGCGTTGAAGGTGCCGGGACAGCGCACGTTGAAAGTGGCGTTGAACACCACGCTGGACCCGGATTTCAACCGGCGATTGATCGGGCGCCTGATCGAGGTGTTTCCCGACTACCAGATGGAATTCAGCTACGCCGAATCAATGGAAAACCTCAGCAAGCTGAAGAACGAGGACTTTGACCTTGCGGTGCTGATCGGTCCGCAGCGTCCGGGTCTGCCGAGCATTGTCCTGCCGGAAGTGCAGGTGCAGGTGGTCGGCGCGCACTGCGGTCAGGAGAACGATCCGCTGACGTTGCTCGGCAACAAGTTTCAGGTGCGTCCCGCAGAAGATTGTCCGTATTCCCACAGCTTTTTGCGTTTTCTCGACGCCGGGTTGGGCAATCACGAGAACAGCCAGCGGACGATCTACTCCTGCAGCGAAACGCTGACCCTGTCACTCATCACGCAGATGGACGCCGTCGGCATGGTCTCCCGCGAGGCGGCGCAGAAAAATGGCCTGACGATTTTCCCCGGGTTCGAGGATTTCCTCGAAGTGCGCCTGGCGGTGAACAACCCGGATCTGTCCGGTCAGGCGTTGAACGACGTGGTCGATCTGCCGCTACATGAACGAGCCGAGCGCAATGTACGCAGCCGTCCCAACCGCCACACTGAGAAAGAGGTTTTTGCTGAAATACGCACATAACAGCGTCGGAATCGCGGCATAAAATTCCGGGCGATCGAGCTGTATGTGCTGATCCTTGATCAACAAGGGTGTCAGGCTGATCGCAGCGACGATCGCCACCGGCAGGTATTCCAGCGCACGGGCGACGAAGGGCGGCCAGTGCTCGGTGTTGACCTGCAACGGCAGGGCCCGTGGCAAAAAGGTCACGGCCATCATCAGCGCGACCACCAGAATCAGGAACGTTTGGTCAGGCATACACCCACTCCGCAGCCCACAAACGTGGCGATGAAAACGTTGAATGGCGAGTTGCCCACCAGGCTCAGTGCGCCCATGCAGACCACTGCGGCCATAGCGGCGATAAGTTTATTGCGAGTGTTGCAGAGCGAGACCAGCACGTAGAGCATCATCGCGGTCAGCGCATAGTCGAGCTGGTATTTGATCAGATGCGAGGCGTACTGCGCGCACAGGGCGCCCAGCAATCCGCCGATCACCCACGAGGTGTGGCAGAACAGGTTGAAGCCAATCAGATAACGGACGTTCACCGGCGCCCCGGTGCCCAGTTTGACGCTGTGGAAGGCGAACGATTCATCGGTCAGGCCGCCGGCGTAACACCAGCGTTCCATGCGACTCAGGCCCAGCGCCCGCAGGGCTTTCGCCATGTAGACCGACATCAGCATGTGCCGCGCGTTGATCAGAAACGTGGTCAGCACGATGGTGGTCAGCGACGCCCCGCTGCTGATCAGCGCCAGCGCCGCGAATTGCGAAGCCCCGGCATACACGAACAGACACATCGCCACCGGCAGCCACAACGGCAGCCCGGCGTTGACGGCCATCAGCCCGAACACGAACGACACGGTGAAGTAACCGGCCACCACCGGGCTGGCTTCGGCAAAGGTGCGCGACGGCTGACGGTCGACCATCAGCGGCGCACTGCCGGATGTTTCATTCATAGATCCCTCTCAAATGTCCGCTCGCCGTGAGGTTCGCAAAATCCCTGGGCCGTCCAGAAACGCTTGCCCGCGAGGTTAGCATCATCGACGAACAGGAACATCCGCAGCACTCCGACCCGTTTCATGTCGGCCGACGCCGCTTCCACCAGCCGCTGGCCCACGCCTTGGCTGCGATAACGCAGGCTGACCGCCAGATGGTTGATGGTGCCACGACTGCCGAGCATGCCGCCCAGCACCGCGCCGACGATCTCGCCTTCAACATCGAAAGCAAGATACGCCGTGGTGGTTTTCTGGATCAGCACGCCGCGCAGGCATTTGGCATCCTGCCATTCACAGAACGACACCTCGTCGAACTGGCGGAAGAAGCGCTCCATGCGCTGCGCGTCCTTGGCCGTCGCACGCCGCAGCACCACCGGCGTCGAGCACTCGACGCCGTCGATTGGGGTGATCTGATTAGCGAACAATGTCGAAAGCGGTCCCGGGCCGCGAGAAGGAAATCGCCAGGATCTGCCGGTACGCCATGGCGTGGGAGTGAGTGTTGCGTGCCGGTGTCACGTAGTGACGCATGTCGCGGTCGAGGAAGTAGGTGGTGTCGAGGATTTCCTGGTAAGTGGTCGACGCCAGTTGCTGCTCGTGGATGTCGTACAAACGACTCTCCGCACCCTCGACATTGTTACGGCCCCAGAAGTGCACACCGCTGAACGGATAACCGTCGCAGTGAATCCCTTCCGGAGTGATTTCCAGTTGTTTGCCGGGTTTGATCTCGATACGGATCTGATGGATCTGGCACTGCCAGATTTCATCGTGCAGCTCTTCCGGCAACACGCTTTTGTACACTTCGAAATCGGTGTCGATCAGGCTGCGCATCACCGGCGAGCTGATGACTTCGTCCGAGAAGTCCTGGAAGTGTCGCACCACGCCGCCCACATAGCTGTTGTTGGCCTTGGACTGTACGTACGCGCGATGTTCCAGTTGCTTGAGTTCGCGAGTCTTGGGGTTGTATTCAAAGTCGCTGTAACGACGGTAACGCATGCCGGCTTCGGCCTGACCGTAGTAACTGTCAGGCTCCATGTTTTCCCAACTTTTGGTCAGTCTGACGAAGTCGGCGAAATGACCGTAGAGATTGAAGTCAGCACCCTGCACATTGGCGTACTTGTCGCGCCGTAGCGATTCGCCCACTTCTCTGGTTAAAACGATCATTACCAAATTCTCCGCTGCATTGAGCGGCCTAATCTATTAGGTGGAGAATTTGCGTCCATGAGAAAGAATTTCAGGCATTTAAAGCCCTGTTTGAAACGCGATTTGAAACGGCTTGAAAGTGCATTTCAAATGACAAAAACACGGGTTTTTATGCTGTTTTCGCGAAAAACGTCAAAAAAAAACCCCGAACCAGTCGGGGTTTTTCTGACGCGTGTCGCGGGTCAACCGATTATCAGAAGATGTTGATCGGGTAGTCCACGAACACACGCAGTTCGTTGCCGCTGACGTTGTACTCGCTGGATTTCTGCGAAACACGCAGGATCGAGCTGCGCAGCTTGATGCTCAGGTCTTTGGCCGGGCCACTTTGCACGACGTACTTGAACTGGTTGAAGATCTCCCGCTCGGTGCCGCCTTCGCTGGTGGACGTGGTGATGTTGTCGCCACGCACATACGCGAAGTTGTAGCTCAGACCCGGTACGCCGAATGCGCTGAAGTCCAGGCCGTAGCCCAACTGCCAGCTGCGCTCGTCTTCAGCGTTGAAGTCGGACCAGTAGGAGTTGGCCAGGTAGATGGTGTTGCCACCGTCACCCACGCGACCCTGACCTTTCTGGTAACCGCCATAGGCATAGCCCAGGTTGCTGTCGCCGGTGGAGCGCTGGTGCGCCACGGTAAACGAGTGCGGGCCGGTGGCGAAGGTCGCTGCCAGGCTCCAGATCTTGTTGTCGTCGCCGGTCACACCGTTTTCGCGGACGTAGGAGTTGTCCAGCTTGGTGCGGTAACCGTTGAAGTCCAGGGTCAGGGACTGATCCTTGTCAATCGGGAACACGTAGTTGGCGTTCACGTACTGTTTTTTCAGCACGTCTTCGACGTCGGAAGCGTACAGCGCTGCCTTGAACTGTTCGGTGAACTGGTAGCTACCGCCCAACACGTTGATCGACTTCAGACCACCGCTGTCACGGCCTTCAGCGCTCTTGCGCGATTCGGCGGTGAAACGACCGGCATTCAGCTCCAGGCCTTTGATCTCTTTGGAAGTGATCAAGGTACCGGTGTAGCTTTCCGGCAGCAGACGCACGTTGTCGTAGCTCAGCACCGGCAGGGCCGGCATCTGGTCGCCGTAGGTCAGTACGGTGTTGGAGATACGGAATTTGACCGCTGCACCGCCCTTCGACAGATCGTCGGCAGCGTTACCGCTGTCACCCTGTTTGAAGAAGTCGATACCACCGGCACCGCTGCGGCCCTTGCCGCCGTCCAGACGCAGCGCGTACAGACCGAAGGCATCCACACCGACACCGACGGTGCCTTGAGTGAAACCGGACGAGAACGTACCGATGGCCGCTTGGCCCCATTCGGCTTTGTCCTGGTTGCCATCTTTGTAGTCACGATTGATATAGGCATTGCGCAGCAGCACTTTGAGGCTGCTGTCTTCTACAAAACCCTTGGACTCGGCCTGGTCGTTAGCCATGGCCGAAGTGGCACTCAACATCCCCAGTGCGATCAAACTGATTCGCTTGTTCAACATTTTGTTTTCCTTATTACGGGTTGAAACGCGCTGTGTCGAACGGCTGAAACGGCGCTTATTGCACTCTTTTATTCACCCCGAAACAAAAAGACCCGCTCAAGACAATGTCATGGCGGGCCTGCTCCTGATTTTGAGTCATGGCGGTTAGCCACAGGCGTTGGGCCGAATCGTAGCCGCGCCCTCAACAATGTGTCAATTTCAAGAATCGTCTTTAAATAGGCGAAAAACGTCTAAAAAAAGTAAATTTTGCGACGGGTTCGTGCACGGAATTGCCCGCAATCAGGGATTTTGATGCCGGATTACGCGCAACTACCGAGCCCACAGACCGGCAGGGTTTCAGTCCCTGGCACAGACGTAAACGACTCGCTCAACCATTGGGCGAAGGCTTCTGGTTTGCCGAGCCAAGGGCCGATATCCACCAAGGTGAACTGACCATCCTGCTCCAGCGCAAAGGTCGGAAAACCTTGGCCACCGAGTTTCGCCAATAAGGCGCGGCTGCTCTTTATATGTTGCAGAGTGTCGACTGATTGCAGTGCGTTCAAGAAAGTATCGGCGTCGTAGCCCTGCTCCACGGCAAATTCCAACAGCACGCTTTGGTCTGCAATTCGACGCCCTTCGACGTAGTGCGCCGTCTGCAAACGCCCTAGCAGTCCCAGGCCACGGCCGTCGATTTTTTGCGCTGCCATCACAGCGGCAATCGGCGGTGCCGAATCAAACACCGCCGTATGGTCGCGCAACAGGCCTTCGAAATAGGCTTCGCCAAACGGCTGACCGGTGTATTCGGCAATGCGGCGATCATGGGGCATTACGTAATTGCGCAGTTGGGGCGAAACGCTCTGGCGGTTGGCACCGGTCATCATGCCGCCGGCGTGGGCGATCACCGGCAGCACTTGCTGTGCAGCTTGCACCAGTGGTTTGGCGCCATAGCACCAGCCGCACAACGGGTCGTAAATGTAGTGAAGGGTCATCGAAATGCTCCGGCTGGAAGGTGGGGAAATGATGTCGGCACATTAGTCCCTCGGTCGTTGCGAAAAAACGCCGGAATGGCTTTCAGTGTGTTTCGGCAATCGGTCAAATCGGGACCGGCAGCCGCCACTTCCAGATCAGGCAGACAACCTGGTGTGCATCGGTACCTCAAGCGCCTGATTTGCGCCCATAAAAAAAGCGCTGCCATCCGGGCAGCGCTTTTTACAATCCCTGTCTGTTCTTCTTATCCTTCCAACACATCCCAGAGTGCTTCCAGTTCGGCCTCGCTGAACAGGCCAGCGGGGTAACGCTCGATCATCATCCGGCGCGGATCAGGTTCCCTGATCTGACGCGTTCCATTGGACTTCAACCAGTGCGCGACAATCTGGAGCGACTCACTATTTACAGCCATGGGATGCATCGTCCGCTCGCTGATTACGTTCACTTCGGCGTTCATTTCAGCGCTCTCTCCCCGTTCATGAGCGGCTACGTTATCCAAGGTTTATGACAGAACTGTTGAAGTTCTCCCCCCCTCCCTAGTGCGTCATGAGCGATACAAGAGCTATGCCAATGTCTGGAAACTGCCGACAGGCGGATATAAAGAAACCCGCAGTCCTGACGGGCTGCGGGTTTCTCTTCATACGAGGGCAACAAATGACTGCCCGGTCGTTTTTTCAATCAACTCAAGCTGTTACATCCGCACTCACTCTTTGTGCGGCGCGGGTTGCTGTTGGGTAAGGCAGTGAATATTGCCGCCCCCCAGTAACAGTTCGCGACCCGGCACCATCACCACTTCGTGTTGCGGGAACAGGTTCTGCAGGATCTCTCGCGCCGGGGCGTCCATCGGGTCGTCGAAGCTTGGCGCGATGATGCCACCGTTGACGATCAGGAAGTTCACGTAGGAACCGGCCAGGCGCACGCTCGGGTTGCGCTCCTGAGTGCCGTCCACCGGGTCCACGCCAGCGCATTCTTCTTCGGTGGCAAACAGCGGCCCCGGAATCGGCATCTTGTGCACCGTGAACGGGCGGCCCTTGGCGTCAGTGCTGCTTTCCAGCACTTTCATCGCGGCCTGGCAACGCGGGTAGTTCGGATCCTGCGGATCGTCAGTCCAGGCCAGCAGCACTTCGCCCGGACGCACGTAGCAGCAGAAGTTATCCACATGGCCGTCGGTTTCGTCGTTGAACAGGCCGTCCGGCAGCCAGATGATCTTGTCCACCGACAGATTTTCGCTGAGTACCGCTTCGATTTCTTCGCGGCCCAGGTGCGGGTTGCGATTGCGGTTGAGCAAGCATTCTTCGGTGGTGATCAGAGTGCCTTCGCCGTCGACGTGAATCGAGCCGCCTTCGAGCACAAAGCCTTCGGTGCGGTAGCGCGGGCTGCGCTCGATTTCGAGGATCTTGCCGCCGACCTGGGAATCACGGTTCCACGGCGAATACAGGCCGCCATCAAAACCGCCCCAGGCGTTGAAATCCCAATTCACACCGCGCACTTCGCCGCTGTTGTTGATCACGAACGTCGGGCCGCTATCGCGAACCCAGGCGTCATCGCTGGACATCTCGACCACGCGGATATTCGGCACGTCGAGACGAGCACGGGCGTTTTCGTATTGGCCGGCGGAGACCGCCACGGTCACCGGTTCGAAACGCGCGATGGCCTTGGCCACAGCGGCGTGAGCGGCCTGCGCCGGTTTGCCGCCCAGACGCCAGTTGTCCGGACGCTCGGGCCAGATCATCCAGATCTGGGTTTGCGGTGCCCATTCGGCCGGCATGTAGAAGCCATCGGCGCGTGGTGTGCTTTTCAATGTGGTCATGTCGATCAGGACTCCAGGGAACCGTCGAGGTTGTTCAACACGCCGTACAGGGTTGGACGACGGACTATGGCGACTTTATAAACGATAAATATCGGCTTTAGAAGCCATAAAGAAAAAACAATCCCAATTTAACCGGGCAAATACCGATACAAATCGGTATTTGCCCGGTTGCGGATCGCTTTAAAGCCCTTCTTCCAACACCTTGGCCAGCATATCGACGAAGAAATCCACGCTCTGCCGCGAGGTGACCATCGGCGGTTTGATCTTCAGGACGTTCAGGTAATCGCCGGTCGGCTGCATGAAAATCCCCAGCTCTCGCAGGCGGTCACACAACAGCGTGGTTTCCTCGGTCGCCGGCTCCAGCGTTGCCCGATCGCGGATCAGCTCGACCCCCAGATAGAACCCGGAACCGTGCACCGCGCCGACCAACGGATATTGATCGATCAGCGCCTCCAGCCGGGCCTTGAAGTGGGCGCCGACCACCTGGGCGTTTTCCCAGAGCTTTTCTTCTTCCATGACATCGAGCACCGCCATGCCGATCTGGCAGCTCACCGGACTACCGCCGGCGGACGAGAAGAAATAGCCCTCGGCTTCCAGCGCTTCGGCGATTTCCCGGCGGGTGATCACCGCGCCCAGCGGCTGGCCGTTGCCCATGCCTTTAGCCATGGTGATGATGTCCGGCACCACGCCTTGCTCTTCGAAGCCCCAGAAGAAGTGGCCCATGCGCCCGTAACCGACCTGCACCTCATCGGCGATGCAAACGCCGCCACGGGCACGCACCATTTCATAGACTTTTTTCAGGTAACCCGGCGGCAGCGAAATCCCGCCCGCATTGCCGTAGACCGGCTCGCAGATAAACCCGGCCAGCTGGCGTTTCTGCTCATCGAGCTTCGCCAGATGTTGCTCGACGCTGCGCACGTAATCCGGCGCCGAATCCGCGCCGCGAAATTCGCCGCGATAGGTGTTGGGAGCCGTCACCGCGTGCACCCAGTCCGGGCGACTGCTCAGGGCTTTCGGGTTATCGGCAATCGAGGTCGAGACCGCGTCCGCGCCGACCGTCCAGCCGTGATAGGCCTCCAGCACGCTGATCATGTCGCGCCCACCGCTGGCGGCCCATGCCAGGCGAATCGCCAGGTCATTGGCCTCGCTGCCGCTGTTGACCAGGAACACCCGATCCATGCCCTCCGGCGCCAGTTTCAGCAAGCGTTCGGAAAACTCGGCGACCGCCGCATAGTTGAACCGCGAGTTGGTATTGAGCAGCGACCACTGTCGGCTCGCCACCGCCGCCATGCGCGGGTGACCGTGGCCGAGCACCGCGACGTTATTGAGCATGTCGAGGTAGGAACGGCCCTGCATGTCAATCAGGTGATTGCGCCAACCGCGTTCGATACGCGGCGGGTCGACGTAATAGTGCTTCTGGGTGCGGGCGAAACTGGCGTCACGGCGCGCCAGCAGGGTTGCGGCGTCCAGTTCGGGCTCAGCGTCGCAGGCCAGGCCCAGCAGTGCGGCCGGCGAGGGGGACAACGCCTGCCACGCCGCCGCGCGGGTCGGCGTGCAGAACAGCGGCGCTTCAAGCTGTGCGCCGCGAATCAATTGCACGATCAACGGACCGTCCACCGAACCCAGCACCTGGCCTTTGACCAGCGCTGCGCCGCCGTGCAACGAAGCTTTCACGCCCAGCAAGCGCAGGCTCAGTTGCGGGCCGTCGAGTCGCAGCGCGCCGTCAGCCGACAGGTGCAGTACGCCAGCAAACGGCGCTTCCACCGCCGAACCTTTCGGCACATGCAATTCGACGTGCAGCGGGAACGTCTCTGGCTCATCGGCGCTGTCAGGCCGGGTGCGCGACAACCGGTATTGCCCGTATCGACTGGCCGCCAGACCGTGGATGGCAGCGGCCTCGCTCAACAGGCGCTGATCGATGCCTGGCTGCTCCCAGTTGCCCGCCTCGAAGTGTGCGCTCAACACCCCCAGATCGATCAACGCGAATTCGCGCCCGACCAGGCCGGGCAACAACGGCGCAAAGCCTTCACTGTCGATGTCCGGCAATGTCTGGCCGACCGCCGTGAGAATCGCCGCCTCCATCAATGCCAGCGGCACCGAGGTGGCGACCCGGAAGATCTCCCATTCGTGGGTCAGGTTGTCGCGGCTGTAGGTATTGCCCGGATCGATGCTGACCTGTTGCTCGCCACTGAGCACCAGCACCGCCGCGCGCGCCACGATCAGCGGCCACAGCGCCAGCAATTCTTCGTGTTGCAGCGGATTGACCGCGTGATAGGCCTGCACGGCCGGCAGGATCACGAACGGATCGCCGGCGGCGTGATGCAGCAGCGCGGCACAGGTGACCGACAGATCGGTGATGCGCCAGGTGCGCACCAGATCGCCGAAATCGATGACGCCCTGCAACTGCCAGTGCCGCCGGGCGTCACGCTGCCAGACCACGTTGTCGTCGGTGATGTCCATGTGGATCGCCTGCACCGGCAGCTTTTCCACCAGCGGCTGCAAACGAAGTCTGGCCTGCTCGGCAACCTCGGCGATCAGCGTGCGCTGGCGTTCGTCTTCGATCACCGGCAGCAGGTGCTCGATCAGTGCGCTGGCGTGGCGCGCGTCCCATTGCAACGTGCGCTCGAGCCCCGGATGGTCGAAACCGACGAGGGCCAGATCCATCTCGCCGCAGAGCCGGCCAAAACCGGCGACGACTTCGTGGCCAAGGTGATCGAGGGCCGTCAGGGGTTGTCCGTCGATGTAATCGAGTAGTCGCACATGCACCGATTCTCCACCGACGTCCAGGGTCAGCAGGTCTGCGCCGTTAGTGGCCGCCATCACTCGAGGAACCTTAACGGCACCCTTCTCGGCCAGGTATTTCAGGCCCGCATGCTGGGCTTGCAGCTCAACCAGCGCATAGTCGCCCCGGCAGATCTTCAACACGAACCGACCACGCTCGCTGTCGATCCGGTAATTGAGGTCCTGCTGGCTGCCCAGAGCCTGCAACGTGCCGTTCAAGCCGTAATGCTGCGCCAGCAGATGCCGGGCCTGCTCCACCGAAACCTGCGGGCTGGGCAAACTGGCGCGATGAATCAACGTGGCGAACGACATGGAACGACCCCTGAAATTTTATTAGGCGCCTATATCGCCATTGCTTCGGGCGATAAGCAACCCCCGACCATCCATCCCCGACACGCTGCGAGACCGGCGGATTTGCAAGCGCCCCTCGCACCTGTCGACGCTTTGCGCAAGAATGTCGGCCATTCACACCTGCCACTGGAAAATCTACATGAATGTAATCAACACCGACCTGCCTGGTGTCTTGATCATCGAACCCAAGGTATTTGGTGACGAACGCGGGTTCTTTTACGAAAGCTTCAATGCGAAGGCCTTTCAGGACGCGACCGGCCTCGAAACGCAGTTTGTGCAGGACAACCATTCGCGCTCGCAGAAAGGCGTTCTGCGCGGGCTGCATTACCAACTGGAAAACACCCAGGGCAAACTGGTCCGCGTTACCGCTGGCGAAGTCCTCGATGTCGCCGTGGATATCCGTCGCAGCTCGCCGCATTTCGGCAAGTGGGTGGCCGTGCGTCTGTCCGCCGACAACCATCGCCAACTATGGGTTCCGGAAGGTTTCGCCCACGGTTTCGTAGTGCTGAGCGAGTTCGCCGAATTCCTCTACAAGACCACCGACTACTACAACCCGTCTTCCGAGCGCAGCATTCGTTGGGACGACCCGGATCTGGGCATCGACTGGCAGCTGGATGAAGCGCCGAAACTGTCGGCCAAGGACCAGGCGGCGGCACTGCTCAAGGACGCCGACGTCTTTTCCTGAAGTCCTGTGTGAATCTTCAGCGCCGCTGCAGACCCGGCCACGGGTGCGCAGACTGCGCCGGCAAGCCTAGGCATAATGCGCCTGTACTCACAGGCGCTCGATGCTCATGACTCCGACCCTACCCCGCCGCCCCCGCTGGCGCAGTCTCGCCCTGCTGGCTCTGTGTCTGGCACCGCTGCTGTGGCCTCTGGAACATTTGGCCGAGCGCTATTACCGCAGCGAACTGGCCGGCCAGAACCGTCAGACCCTCGACCTCTACGTCGCCAACCTGCTGGGCACGCTGCATCGCTATGAAGTGCTGCCGCAAATCCTCGGTGACCTGCCGGCCCTGCGCGCGGTGCTCGGGGCGCCGGACGACGGCGTGACCCAGGGCAACGCCAACCGCCTGTTGAAAAACATCGCCGCGCAGACCGGCGCCGAAGTCATGTACCTGATGGACACCAACGGTCAGACGCTCGCGGCGTCGAACTGGGACAAACACGACAGCTTCGTCGGACGCAATTTCGCTTTCCGTCCGTATTTCAGCGAGGCCATGGCCGGACGCCTTGGACGCTTCTTCGGTCTCGGCACCACTTCGGCCAAGCGCGGTTATTTCTTTGCGGCGGCGGTGCGTAACGGCGAAAAAATCATCGGCGTGCTGGTGATCAAGGTTGACCTCGACCATACCGAAAGCCTGTGGGGCAAAACCCCGGAACAACTGCTGGTGACCGACCACAACGGTGTAGTCATCCTCACCTCGCGTCCGGAATGGCGTTTTCGCGCGACCCGCACCCTGAGCGATACCGAGCGCGCGGCGATCGCCGCGATCCAGCCCTACCCGACCCGCGAGCCACGGCCCTTGAACCTGAGCCCGACCGCGTGGCTGCCGCAGACACAGGAGATCGCGGAAACCGGCTGGAGCGTCAGTATCCTCGCCCCGCGCACGTTGATCGACCGACCGGTGCGCACAGTGGTGGCAATCGGCGGCGCGACCTTGCTGGTGGTGATGCTGTTGCTGGGCCTGATGATGCAGCGTCGTCGTCATTACCTGGAACGGATCGCTTTCGAAGCCAAGGCCCGGCGGGAGCTCGAGGGCCGGGTTGCCGAGCGCACCAGCGATCTGGAAGGGCTTAACCGGCGCCTGAAGCAAGAGGTACTCGAGCGCGAACAGGCCCAGCAGGAACTGGTGCGGGCCCAGGACGATCTGGTACAGGCCGGCAAACTGTCGGCGCTGGGGACCATGTCAGCGAGCATCAGCCACGAACTCAACCAGCCGCTGGCGGCGATCCGCAGCTATGCCGAGAACGCCGAAGTGCTGCTCGACCACGAGCGCACCGAAGATGCCCGAGGTAACCTCAAGCTGATCAGCGAGCTGACCGGGCGTATGGCCTCGATCATCGCTCACCTGCGCGCCTTCGCCCGCAGAGATCGCCACGCCCCGGAAAGCGTCGCCCTGCAACCGGCGCTGGACGACGCACTCGCCTTGCTGGCCAAGCGTCGCCGGAGCATGGATGTCGAGCTGATCCGCGACCTGCCCGCCGCCACCCTGTGGGTCGAGGCCGGGGAAACCCGACTGCGCCAGGTACTGGGCAACCTGCTGGCCAACGCCCTCGACGCCCTGACCGAAAAAGGCCCGCCGCGCAAATTGTGGTTGAGTGCCGAATCCACCGACGAAGGCGTCAACCTGTACATTCGCGACAATGGCCCGGGCTTCTGCATGGAAGCACTGGGCCGTGCCAGCGAACCGTTTTACACGACCAAGACCCGCACTCAGGGCCTGGGTCTGGGGTTGGCCATTTGCGAAACCCTGATGCGCGCCTTCGGTGGTGAACTGTCGTTCGCCAACCACAAGCAAGGTGGCGCCTTGATCACCCTGCGGCTGCGCGCCGGCGCACCCGGGGTCAGCCTGCAACCGTCCGAGGATCGAAGCGCATGACCATCGACAACCGCATCCAGGTGGTGCTGATCGACGACGATCCGCACCTGCGTCAGGCCCTCGGCCAGACCCTGGATCTGGCCGGCCTGAAAATTCTTCCGCTGTCCGAAGCCAAGGGCCTGGCCGCGCAACTGGAGCGAGACTGGCCGGGCGTCGTGGTCAGCGACATCCGCATGCCCGGCATGGATGGCCTGGAACTGCTGAGCGAGCTGCACGCTCAGGATCCGGAACTGCCGGTGCTGCTGATCACCGGCCACGGCGACGTGCCACTGGCCGTGCAGGCCATGCGGGCCGGTGCCTATGATTTTCTGGAAAAACCCTTCGCCAGCGACGCCCTGCTCGACAGCGTGCGCCGCGCCCTGGCCCTGCGGCGTCTGGTACTGGACAACCGCAGCCTGCGCATGGCCCTGAGCGATCGCAACGAGTTGAGCGCGCGGCTGGTCGGTCAATCCGCGCCGATGTTGCGCCTGCGCGAACAGATCGGCGCACTGGCGGCGACCAAGGCCGACGTCTTGATCCTCGGCGAAACCGGTGCCGGCAAGGAAGTCGTCGCCCGCGCCCTGCATGATCTGTCGAGTCGGCGTAACGGCCCGTTCGTGGCGATCAACGCCGGCGCGCTGGCCGAATCGGTGGTCGAAAGCGAATTGTTCGGCCATGAGCCCGGCGCCTTCACCGGCGCGCAAAAGCGCCGGATCGGCAAGTTCGAATTCGCCAATGGCGGCACGCTGTTCCTCGACGAAATCGAGAGCATGAGCATGGACGTACAGGTCAAACTGCTGCGCATGTTGCAGGAGCGAGTGGTCGAGCGTCTGGGCGGCAATCAGTTGATCCCGCTGGACATCCGCGTCATCGCCGCCACCAAGGAAGACTTGCGCCAGGCTGCCGATCAGGGGCGCTTCCGCGCCGACCTGTATTACCGCCTGAACGTGGCGCCGCTGCGCATTCCGCCACTGCGCGAACGGGGCGAAGACGCGTTGATGTTGTTCCAGCATTACGCCGACGAAGCCAGCGCCCGCCACGGACTGCCACCTCACGAACTGCAACCGGCACAACGGGCGTTGCTGTTGCGCCATTCATGGCCGGGCAATGTGCGGGAATTGCAGAACGCGGCGGAGCGTTTTGCTCTCGGCCTGGAGCTGGCCCTGGACAACACGCAGCCCGATGGCAGCCCCGGCACCACCGTCGAGATCACTGCAGGAGGGCTCAGCGAACAAGTGGAAAACTTCGAGAAATCCCTGATCGCCGCCGAACTGGCCCGCTCTCACAGTTCCGTGCGCAGTCTCGCCGAAGCCCTGGGCATTCCGCGCAAGACCCTGCACGACAAATTGCGCAAGCACGGGCTGAATTTCGCCGGCAGCGGCGGCCATTCGGATGAATCCGAATGAACTTCACTCAATACACCTTTCTGCCGCAAGAGGTTCGGGCATGAAGCACGACAGTCGTTATCTGGAATCCGTCCTTCACCACGACATCCCGCTGACCCGGGACATGGGCCTCAAGGTGCTCGACTGGCACGAGCAGCAATTGCGTCTGCACTTGCCGCTGGACGCCAACGTCAACCACAAGAGCACCATGTTCGGCGGCAGCCTGTATTGCGGCGCGGTGCTGGCCGGTTGGGGCTGGCTGCACCTGCGCTTGAAAGAGGAAGGTATCGAAGACGGTCACATCGTGATTCAGGAAGGGCAGATCAGTTATCCACTGCCGGTCACGGGCGATGCCATTGCGATCTGCCCGTCACCGAGCGCTGCGGTGTGGAAGAAGTTTCTGGCGATGTATCAACGCTACGGGCGGGCGCGACTGACGCTCCGTACGCGGGTGGTCAATACGGGAAGCGATGATGATGCGGTGACGTTCAGCGGGCAGTACGTCCTGCACCGCTGAAGACAGAACGCGCTTACGAGCGGGCGAGTTCGAGCAGCTTCGCCCGCCACGCGGCTTTCGCCGGCAACGCCAGGAAGAAACCGTTCAACAACGACTCCCGTGGTGGGTAACAGAACGCTTCGCCACTCAAGTCCAGCACCTCGCCACCCGCCCCTTCCAGAACGCCCTGCGCGGCTGCGGTGTCCCACTGCGAAGTCGGCGCCAAACGTGGGTAACAATCCGCCGCACCTTCGGCCAGCAGACAGAACTTCAGCGAACTGCCGATGTTGGCCAGCTGCAACTCGCCAAGGCTGGCACTCAATCCGGCCAGCAAGCGTTCCTGCTCCGGGCTCGAATGACGGCGGCTGGCAACCACGGTGAACGCTTCGCCCGGCCCCGGCACATCACGCACCTGAATCGCTACCGGCGAGCCGCCCCTGTCGCCGCGCCAGGCACCGAGTCCCGCGCCGCCAACGTAGAACCGTCCGTTGGTCGGCATCGACACCACACCGAACACCACCCGGCCATTCTCGATCAACGCGATATTGACGGTGAACTCTTCGCTGCCGCTGATGAACTCCTTGGTGCCATCCAGCGGGTCCACCAGCCACCAGCGCTGCCAGCCGGCGCGCACGCTTTGCGGGATATTGGCGTCCTCTTCGGACAGCACCGGAATGCTCGGATCCAGCGCTGTCAGGCCGGCCACGATCACGTGATGCGCGGCCATGTCCGCCGCCGTCACTGGCGAATCATCGGACTTGGCGGTGACGGCCACATCGGCACGCCAGAAGGGCAGGATCGCCTCACCGGCCCGCAATGCCAGCTCAACCACCGGCGCCATCAACGGATGGGGAAAATTCATCGGCCTCTCACTCATGACTGGAAAAATCCGCGCTGGGTCAGCAGGTCGCGGGTCAGGTACAACGCCGCCAGGGCGCGTCCCTCACTGAAGTTCGGATTCTGCGCCAGCGCCGACAGCTCCCGCAGGTTGACCTTGTCCACACGCATCGGCTCGGGCTCATCGCCTTCGAGGCGCTCTTCGTACAAATCGGTGGCCAGCACCACCTGAATTTTCTGGCTCATGTAACCGGGGGACAACGACAGCTCGGTCAGATGCTCCAGTTGTCGCGCGCCATAACCGGCTTCTTCCTTGAGTTCGCGTTCGGCGGCAGCCAGCACGTCTTCGCCGGGTTCGATCAGGCCTTTGGGCAGCGACAGTTCATATTCGTCGGTGCCGCCGCAGTATTCCTCGACCAGCACCGCGTGCTCGGCATCGAGCATCGCTACTATCATCACTGCGCCATAGCCGGCGCCCTTGCCGACCAGTCGCTCGTAGGTACGTTCCACGCCGTTGGAGAAACGCAGCTTCAGCTCTTCGACGCAGAACAGCCGGCTGGTGGCGACGATCTCGCGGGCGAGTACGGTGGGTTTCTGGCGCATGCAAAGCTCCTTGGCGTGAACGCGCTACTATAACGCGGCTTTTCCGATTGTTTGCGTCGGATATCTTTCTACCGTTCGAGACGTTGCCATGCCTTCATTACCGTGGTCCGACATCGATACCGTTCTGCTGGACATGGACGGCACGTTGCTCGACCTGCACTTTGACAACCACTTCTGGCTGGAACACCTGCCGCAGCGCTACGCCGAACTGCATGGTGTGAGCCGGGCCATGGCGGAAATGGAACTGCAGCCGTTGTTCGAGCGCCATGCCGGTCAGTTGCAGTGGTACTGCCTGGACTTCTGGAGCGCGGAACTGAAGCTGTCGGTGCGTGAGTTGAAACTGGAGACCGCCCACCTGATCGCCCTGCGCCCGGACGCCGACACTTTTCTGGGGGCGATCAAACGCGCCGGCAAACGGGTGGTGATGATCACCAACGCCCACCGCGATTCCCTGTCGCTGAAACTCGAACGCATCGAACTGGCGCCGTACTTCGAGCGACTGATCAGTTCCCACGATTACGGTTATCCCAAGGAGAACCCGCAATTCTGGGAGGCGTTGCAGGCCGACATCGACTTCGACCCGGCACGCAGCCTGTTCATCGACGACACCTTGCCGATCCTGCGCAGTGCGCGGAGTTTTGGCGTGGCGCATCTTTTGGCGGTGAAAGAGCCGGACAGCCGCAAAGGGCCGAAGGACACCGGGGAGTTTGCAGCGGTCGAGGATTATCGCGATTTGATAGCAGGACTCTGAAAACTGCGGGAGCCGCCAAAGGCTGCTCCCGCAGGCGTGTTGTTACTCGGGAATACGCAGCGTCTGCCCCGGATAAATCTTGTCCGGGTGTGACAGCAATGGCTTGTTGGCCTCGAAGATCTTGTTGTACTGGTTGGCGTTGCCATACACCGCCAGGGAAATCGCACTGAGGGTGTCGCCCTTCTTCACGACCACAAAACGCGCCGCCGCCACAACCGGCCCGGTCACGGTGATCTGGTCGTCGACGCTGCCGACACCGGCAATGTTGCCCACCGCCAGCAGAATCTTCTCTTTCTCTTCCTGGCTCGCCACCTCACCGGTAACCGTCACCTTGTCACCGTCCACGGTCGCCTGGACATTGGGGTTACCCAACCCGACCTTGCTGATATGTTCCTTCAATTGCTCGCTGGCATTGGCGTTGCCGGGGGTCAACAGGTCGAGCAACTTCTCACCGGCCTCTTTCACAAAGCTCAAAAGACTCATAGCGCACACTCCTTGATTAAAGTTCCAGACGCCCAAGCCTAGACCACGCCGGACAAACCCGGTTGCGGCCCGACCAATGACCCTGCCCCCGCGCAAGCGGTAGAATCGCCCACCCTTGCCAGCGCCCCGGAGCGAAGATGGACATCAAGCAGCTGAAATTCCTCATCGCCCTCGACGAAACCCGCCACTTCGGCCAGGCCGCCGCCCGCTGCCACATCACCCAGCCGACCCTGTCGATGCGCCTGCGCAGCCTCGAGGAAGAACTCGACCTGCCACTGGTCAACCGTGGCCAGCGCTTCGAAGGTTTCACCGCGCCAGGCGAACGGGTACTGGCCTGGGCGCGCACGGTACTGGCGGCCTACGACGGTTTGCAGGCGGAAGCGGCGGCCTGTCGCGGCAATCTGATCGGCACCCTGCGGCTGGGCGTGGTGCCGTTGTCGAGTTTCGATGCACTGCCGTTGATGCAACGCCTGCACGCACAACATCCGAACCTGCGCTTCGAACTGTCCTCGCTGAGCTCCGAACAGGTTCTGGAGCAACTGGCGAACAACCGCATCGACATTGGCGTGTCTTACCTGGACCGCCTCGACGGCGAGCGGTTTGAATCCCTGGCCTTCAGTGAAACGCAGATGGGCCTGCTCTACGACCAGCGGTTCTTCAGTTTTGGTCAGGCGCCGCTGAGTTGGGAATCGCTGATCGAGCTGCCCTTGGGCATGCTCACCAGCGGCATGCATTTTCGCCAATCCATCGACCATAACTTCCACAGCCGTGGCCTGACGCCACAACCGTTGCTGCAAACCGACGCCGTTCACCAATTGTTGCAAGCTGTGCACGGCGGGCTGTGCTGCGCGGTGATGCCATTGGACGGCGGTCTGGAAAACCTCACGGATAACCTGCGCCTGCAACCCATCGAAAACGCCCAGACCCTCGCCCGCCTGGGCCTGATCATGCGTCGAGGAGCCCCGCGCTCGGCGCTCGCCGAGGCCTGTTTCGCGCTCTATCAAAAATCACCCACGGACGCTTGATCGACGGCATCTATCGAAGGATCGACACTAGCGATTAGACGCGACATCTTGCCGCGCCTAGTCTTAACGTTGATCAATCCATCGGTGATGCCATGAACGCCAAGCGCCCGGCCTGCGCGGCGCCTGCTCTCGAAACACCCGCGCCTGCCGCCAGTCAGACCTACAGCTACAGCGATCTCCCCCTCGCGGAATCAGCCAGCACCGCGCTGGCCGAAGAAGTCGCGTTGGCGATTGCCTACAACGGCATCAGCCAGGCCGTCATGCTGGTCACGCCGACAGACCTTGAAGACTTCATCGTCGGCTTCAGTCTCGGCAGCGGCATCATCGAAGACGCCTCGGACATCTACGACCTGCAACTGACCGGCTCGGGCTCGGCGCAATACGCACAAGTGACCATCGCCAACCGCGCCTTCTGGAACCTTAAACAGCAACGCCGGCAACTGGCCGGCACCAGCGGTTGCGGGTTGTGCGGCGTGGAAGCGGTGGAGCAGGCGCTGCCTGAGCTCAGGGTTTTGCCCGGCGCACCGTTGCCGCCCGCCGAATGGCTCGATGGATTGCGCCAGCGTATCGGTGCGTTCCAGCCGCTGGGCCAGCATTGCGGCGCAGTGCACGCGGCGGTGTTCATGAACGCCAGCGGTGAATTGCTGCTGGGCCGTGAAGACATCGGCCGGCACAACGCCCTCGACAAACTGATCGGCGGCCTGATCCGGCAAAAGATATCCACAGCCGGTGGCCTGGCGATTGTCACCAGCCGTTGCAGCCTCGAATTGATCCAGAAAGTTTTGCGGGCCGGGATTCAGACCCTGGTCAGCCTGTCCGCGCCCACCGGCCTTGCCGTGCAATGGGCCCGGCGCCACAACCTCAATCTCATCCACCTGCCGCAGAAAAACGCGCCGCGGGTGTATAGCCCAGAAATGGAGAAACACCCGTGAGCCAACATCATCAAGCCGACCAGAAACCCGTTCCGCGTTACAAGCCTTACAAGGGCCCGGCCGGTGGCTGGGGCGCACTGATCAGCGTGGCCCAGGCCTGGCTGACCAGCGACAACGCGCTGAAAAATCTGCGCATGATGCTCAAGACCAACCAGAACGGCGGCTTCGACTGCCCGGGCTGCGCCTGGGGCGATTCGCCGGAAAGCGGCATGGTCAAGTTCTGCGAGAACGGCGCCAAAGCGGTGAACTGGGAAGCGACCAAGCGCCGGGTCGATGGCAAATTCTTCGCCAAACACAGCGTCACCTCGCTGCTGGAGCAGAGCGACTACTGGCTCGAGTATCAGGGTCGTTTGACCGAACCGCTGGTGTATGACGCCGAAACTGATCGCTACAAACCCATCAGCTGGGACGATGCCTACGCGCTGATCGGCAAACACCTGCAAGCGCTGTCGAGTCCGGATCAGGCCGAGTTCTATACCTCGGGCCGCGCCAGCAACGAAGCGGCGTACCTGTATCAACTGTTCGTGCGCGCGTTCGGCACCAACAACTTCCCCGACTGCTCGAACATGTGCCACGAGGCCAGCGGCGTGGCCCTGGCGCAAAGCGTCGGTGTCGGCAAAGGCACCGTGACCTTCGACGACTTCGAACACGCCGATGCGATTTTCGTCTGGGGCCAGAACCCTGGCACCAATCACCCGCGCATGCTCGAACCGCTGCGTGAAGCAGTCAAACGCGGCGCCCAGGTGGTGTGCGTCAACCCGCTGAAAGAACGCGGTCTGGAGCGTTTCCAGCATCCACAGCATCCGCTGGAGATGCTCACCAACGGCGACAAGCCGACAAACACCGCGTATTTCCGCCCGGCACTGGGCGGCGACATGGCGGTGTTGCGCGGCATGGCCAAGTTCCTGCTGCAATGGGAACGCGATGCGCAGAAGGCTGGCGCACCGGCCGTGTTCGATCACGATTTCCTCAATGAACACAGCATCAACGTGCTGGAATACCTCGGCGTCGTCGATGACACGCCGTGGGAGCAGATCGTTGCGCAGTCCGGCCTGACCCTGGTGGAAATCGAACAGGCGGCGCGCATGTACGCCAAAGGCAAGAACGTGATCATGTGCTGGGCGATGGGCATCACTCAGCATCGTCACTCGGTGCCGACCATCCAGGAAATCGCCAACCTGATGCTGCTGCGCGGCAACATCGGCAAGCCCGGCGCCGGTCTGTGCCCGGTGCGCGGCCACAGTAACGTGCAGGGCGACCGCACCATGGGCATCAACGAGCGTCCGCCGGTGGCGTTCCTCGATTCCCTGGAGCGTCGCTTCCAGTTCAAGGTGCCGCGCCATAACGGGCACAACGTGGTCGAAGCGATTCACGCGATGGCCGAAGGTCGCGCCAAGGTGTTCATCGGGCTGGGTGGCAACTTCGCCCAGGCCACGCCGGACAGCCCGCGCACCTTCCAGGCCCTGAGCAACTGTGACCTGACCGTGCAGATCAGCACCAAGCTCAACCGCAGCCACCTGGCCCACGGCAAGGACGCGCTGATCCTGCCGTGCCTGGGCCGTACCGACATCGACATCCAGACCGAAGGCCCGCAGGCCGTCACCGTGGAAGACTCGTTCAGCATGGTGCACGCCTCCAACGGTCAGTTGCAGCCGCTGTCGAACCAGATGCGCTCGGAGCCGTCGATCATCGCCGGCATCGCCGCCGCGACTCTGGGCAGCAAACCGGTGGACTGGAACTGGCTGGTGGCCGACTACCGACGCATCCGCGAACTGATCGCCGACACCATTCCGGGCTTCAAGGACTTCAACGAGAAGGTCAAGAACCCGGGCGGTTTCTACCTCGGCAACAGCGCCGGCGCGCGCAAGTGGAATACCACGTCGGGCCGGGCCAACTTCAAGCCGAACCTGCTGCCCAAAGACTTGATCCACGAACGCACCCGCGCCACCGGCAAACTGCCGGACCTGATCCTGCAATCGATGCGTTCTCACGATCAGTACAACACCACGATCTACGGTCTTGACGACCGTTATCGCGGGGTGAAGGGACAGCGTGACGTGCTGTTCGCCAACGAGGCGGACATCATTCGCCTGGGCTTCAAGCCGGGGCAGAAGGCTGACATCGTGTCGCTGTGGGACGATGGCCGCGAGCGTCGGGTGAAGGGCTTCACGCTGCTGGCGTTCGATATCCCTGCCGGGCAGGCGGCGGCTTATTACCCTGAGGTGAACCCGTTGGTGCCGCTGGAAAGCACCGGCGATGGCAGCCATACGCCGACGTCGAAGTTCATCGCTATCCGGCTGGAAGCGGCGAGTGAGACGGGGCTGATCATGGCCAAGTCGGCCTGATTCTGATTGCTCCCACGCTCTGCGTGGGAGCGCAGCCGTGGACGCTCCGCGTCCGAAAGTCAGACTCGAAACATCTTGCAGGCACTTTTCAAACGCCCACAAAAAAGGCCGCCTTGTGATTAAAGCGGCCTGTCCGAAGTAGCTAAAGACCGGCGAAAAACCGTTAAGTTCCGCCCAAAAATCAGCAACTTGCACAATTGTATACAGGTCGTGCTATTCGTCGGATTTCGATTGTCACGCCCATCGCAGAGCCTCAGGATCGCGCCGTCATCCCTTTGAGGCTCCTCTATGAAGTTCTCCTCGATTCTCTTGTTGTCCCTTGGCCTGGTCAGTGGCTTCGCTTCTGCCGGAGGCACCACCGAAGCAGGTGTGGGCGGCGCATTGGGCGGGGTTCTTGGCTCGGTCGTCGGTCAATCCTTAGGCGGCAGTACAGGTTCAACCATTGGCGCAGCCCTGGGCGGCGCGGGTGGTAGTGCGGTGGGCGCCGACAAGCGCAGCCGTGGCGAAGCAGCCATCGGCGGTGCGCTGGGCGCAGCCGGCGGCAACGTGGTCGGCCGCAGCATGGGCGGCACCACCGGCAGCCTGATCGGCGCAGCAGCCGGTGGCGGCGCGGGTGGCGCGCTGGGCAACTACATGGGCAACAAGAGCGATGACGATGATCGTCATTACGATCGTCGCCATGATGATCGTCGCTACTACCGTGACCGTCACCCAGGTCGTGGTCATGCCTATGGCCATCGCAAGCACCACCGCTACTATCGCGACTGAGGCCAGGCCTCGTTAGCCGATACACCCAGATCGCAGCTCCCCCGGGCTGCGATTTTTTTTGCCCGTCACACCGTCAGGCGCTCCAGCGCTTCACGCAATGGGGCCGGGATCGACACCGGCTGATTGGACGCCCGATCGACAAACACATGCACGAAGCGCCCGGCGGCACAGGCCTCGTCTTCTTCGGCCTTGAACACCGCCAGCTCGTATTGCACCGAACTATTACCCAGCTTGCCTACCCGCAGGCCAATCTCGATTCGATCCGGAAAAGCGATCGACGCGAAGTAGTCGCAAGACGAACTCACCACAAACCCCACCACCTCGCCGTCATGAATATCCAGCCCTCCAACCTGGATCAGGTAGGTGTTCACCGCCGTATCGAAGAAGCTGTAATAGGTGACGTTATTGACGTGGCCGTAGGCGTCATTGTCGTGCCAGCGCGTAGTGATCGGCTGGAAATGCGGGTAATCGCTGCGTTGCGGCATCGGGTTGGACATCAGTGTTGATTCCTGGAGTGATCTGCCCAGTCTAAAGGTAAAAACCTTTGCCTCGCGCCGCCAGCTCGCCGATCAATGGCGCCGGCCGCCAGTGATCGCCCTGCCGGGTCTCCAGCGCCAGCAATCGCTTGTGAATATCGGCCAGCCCCTGATCGTCCGCCCAGGCCATCGGCCCGCCCCGCTCCGCTGGGAAGCCATAGCCATTCAGATAGACCTGATCGATGTCATGCGCCGACTCGGCAATCCCTTCCTGCAGGATCTTCGCGCCCTCGTTGACCAACGCCAGCAGACACCGCTCGAGGATCTCCTCCGAGCCGATATCCCGCCGATGAAATCCCAACCCTTCGCTGACACTCAACACCAGCGCATCGACCTCGGGATCATGCTCGGCCTGACGGCTGCCCGGCTCGTAGTGGTAATAACCGTTGCCGGACTTCTGACCGAACCGACCCTGCTCGCACAAACGGTTATCCACCTGAACCTCTGGCGCGTCCTGCCCCTTGCCTGCCAGCTCGCGGGCACGCCACTCGAGATCGATGCCGACCACGTCGTACATGCGAAACGGCCCCATGGCAAAACCGAAGCTCTGCAAGGCTGCATCGACCTGATGCGGGTACGCCCCTTCGAGCAACATCTTGCGCGCTTCGAGCACGTACGGATGGAGCATGCGATTGCCGATAAAGCCGTGGCAGTTGCCCGATACCACACTGACCTTGCCCATGCGCTTGCCCAGGTCCAGCGCAGCCTCCAGCACAGCCGGTGCGGTCTGCGCGCCACGGACTATTTCCAGCAACTTCATGATGTGCGCCGGGCTGAAGAAATGCAGGCCCAGCACTTGAGTCGGCCGCCGTGTCGCGGCCGCAATGGCGTCGATGTCCAGCGCCGAAGTATTGCTCGCCAACAGCGCCTCGGGCTTCAGCACGCCATCGAGCTCGCGGAAGATCTTCTGCTTGAGCTCAAGATTCTCGTACACCGCTTCGATCACCAGATCGACATTACGGATCGCCACATAGTCGGCCGCCGTGCTGACACGGGCAATCCGCGCATCGGCTTCGGCCTGATCGATCCGTCCCTGTCGCACGTTGTGTGCATAAGTCTCGGCCACGCTGGACAGCGCCTGCTCGAGCATCTGTGGATTGTTATCGACCCACTGCACTGACACGCCGGCATTGGCCAGGCACATGACGATGCCGCGGCCCATGGTGCCGGCGCCGATCACGGCGGCCTGCTGAATAGTGAAGGATGTCTGGCTCATGTTGTTCTCTTGTTGGCGATCCGAAGACAGCCATCACCATAGTCAGCCACCGGCCATTTTTGAAGTTCATTGCCGTGATGATCGACATTCAGCAGATGGATTCGAGAGCTCAAAGATGCGTCTGAGCCCAGGCCCGAACCTCGGCGTAGGGATACTCCTCCAGTGCCGCAAACCCGGAAATGGCCCGGGCCTTGAGCTTGGTAAACAACGGCACGCTGATTCCGCACAGGAACCGGGTCAGCCGCTCGGCCGACGGAGCACTGTCGGCGTGCTGCTGATGCCTGTGGATAAATTCTCCACACAACTCCGTAAAGTTTTTATCCACAAGCGCCGGCAATTCCGGCGGCGCCGGCAGCCGGGCGACTTGCCCATGGCACACGGAACAATGTCCGCACCGCTGAGGCGCATTGTGATCGCCAAAATATTCGGCTAACCGATAACCGAGACATCGCTCGGTGGCGAACAGCTCGAGCATGGCGTGAATCCGCGCCACTTCGGTTTGCTCATGGCGGGTGAAGTACTCATGCAGTTCAGCGCTCAAGGCCTGGCTGTCGAAATCACCACGCAGGACGTTGTAGACCTCGGTCATCTGCTTGCTCTCAAGCTCGACCCAGCCCTTCTCCTGGAAATAATCCAGTGCCTTCACCACCCGGTTGCGATCGGCGGAATACTGCTCGTACATCGCCTCGAAATTCACCGTGGCCCAAGTGCGCGCACGGCTCGACGTGTGGATGATTGCGGCGACGAAATCCCTGCGTTCACCTTCGAAACGCTCGAGCAAAGCCTCGGGCTCAAGCAGGTATTTGAAACGGTACTCGGCGTAGTACGCGTAGCGCGGGGCAATCAGTCCTCGCAACTCCAATTGCACCAACAGCGTCTTCAAGGGCAACGCACGAATGTTGCTCTGATCCGCCAGCGGCCCGAGCAGAAACTCCCATTGGCCTTCCGATGCAGCAGCCTGCAACTCGTCCAGCACATGACGAATGCCCTCCTGTTCCGGCGTGTCGCCATACACGAAGTTTTCCAGCACGTTGAGGCTGTCGCGGTTGGCCAGTACCAGGCAGTCGGACGGCTGCCCGTCACGCCCCGCACGGCCGATTTCCTGGCTGTAGTTTTCGATGGATTTGGGCAGGTCGAAATGCACCACGTTGCGGATGTCGCTCTTGTCGATGCCCATTCCGAAGGCGATGGTGGCGACGATGCAATTGGACTGCCCACCCATGAAGCGCTTCTGGATCGCGTCCCGCTGTTCATGGGGCAAACCGGCGTGATAAGCCTCGGCCTGAATGCCATTGCGCTCAAGATGTTCGGCAATCTGCTCGGCGGTTTTCTGCAGGGTGACGTAAACGATGCTCGGCTGGCCCGCGCGCGCGCTCATCCACTCCACCAGCCGTCGGCGCTTGTCCTGCCCACGCACCGGCTCGACCAGCAGATTGAGGTTGGGCCGATAGAAACCGGTGGTCACCACATCGTCTTCAGCAATGGAGAATTTCGCCTGCATGTCGGCGATGACCTTCGGCGTTGCCGTGGCGGTCAGCAGCAAGGTTTGCGGGATGTTGAACTGACGCTGGTAGTCCGGCAGCTTGAGGTAGTCAGGGCGAAAGTTGTGGCCCCATTCGGAGATGCAGTGCGCCTCGTCCACCACCAGCAGCGAGATCGGCACCTGCTGCAAAAAATTGCGAAAGCGCTCGTTCTTCAAACGCTCCACGGAAATCATCAGGATCTTCAGTTCACCCGAACGGGCACGGGCCATCACATCGTTGGCGTCTTCGCGGGTCTGTGCCGAGTCGATGCTGCCTGCGGATATCCCGTGCCGGCGCAAGAACTCGAGCTGATCCTGCATCAGCGCCAGCAACGGTGAGACCACCAGCGTCAGGTGCGGCAGCAAGAGTGACGGGACCTGGTAACAAAGGGATTTGCCGGAGCCGGTGGGAAATATCGCGGCGGCCGAGCGCCCGGCGAGCACAGCGCTGATCGCGGCCTCCTGGCCGGGTCGAAACTGTGGATAACCGAAAACCTGTTCCAGGGTGTTGTGCATTCGCTGTCACTCCGTTGACCGCTGTGATGCCAACAGCCTAGCGGGCAATTGCAGCGAGTCGAGAATAGGTCGGGGGTCAAATCGAAACGGGATGATACAGGGTCGCCGGCTCGGTCAAGGGATCAATCAAATGAAACACTTTGTTCATCGCCGTGTGGAACGACCCGAGGGTAATGTCCGTCACGCCTTGAGCCAGGACGGCCCATGTGCATGGATTTTTACCAAGGAGTGAATATGTCGAACAACTTGAAACTGCCCCTCGCCCTGATCTTTGCCTCCCTGCTGCTGGGAGGCTGCACGCCCTCTCCAGACGACTTTCCGCCGATCCTGGCCAGCGTTGTGACCGTCACCGAAGCGCCATCGACTTAACCCCCGCAAGCGCTGTGTCAGGGCCGCAATACGGCTACCCGCAGTTGCTCATCCAGCACCCGTTCATGCACATCGAGGCTCTTGCTCGCCCATCGTGCATGAGCCGGGCTGATATCGCCGGTGAAGGCTGCCGCCAGTTGACGCAAGTCGGCAACGCTACGGACACGGGGGCAAAATGCTTGCTCGTCGCACTGAGTGCTGGCATTGCGGTAGGTGTTGAGCAGGCGATCCCACAGACCGTCGCGTACTTGTCTGATCGACTTGAGCTGCATTTGCTGCACGCCCAGTCGTTGTGTGAGTTGCGGCTCGTCCAGGGCTTCGCTTGCCAGCAGAGCCTTGGCGAAAACCAGCACCTGCGCGCGGGCAGCCGTGTCGATGTCGGCCTGAGTGGCGAGCGCGTCGGGCCAACCGGTGCGCTCCAGGTTGGCAAGCACCAACCCGTTGCCCGCGTCGGAGGCCAACGCCAGACGACAACCACTAACCCACAGCAAAACGATCGAGGCCATTCGTAGCCACTGCATACCTAATTCCCTTTAAGCCTGTGCAGGACGTTTGGAAACGCCCTACGGATTCTGGCGCGCACCATACAGAGGTTTACTCTGAAACGCCTGATAATCACGTCGGAAAATTCGCCAATAAGGGTTTGGCTTTGAAAAACCGAAAAAACATGTAGGGCAAATGCCCATATCATGGAAAAAACCCTTACGAAATCTGTCCATTGCGGCCGTATTGTCCCTCCGGTCAGCGCCCTTCTATAGTGGCTGGCGCGACTGAAAACTCTGTGTCGGCTCACCGAAGCGACTTCGTAAGGGACACACCTTGATCATGAATATGTACAAACCGCTGAATACCCGTTTTCGCCCTCTCAAGACTTGCGACAGCGAAAAACCGGTATTGGTTATCGACACCGAGGCAGAACCGGGAGACCTGCTCAATGCCGCCGATCAACGTCTGCGTGCCGCCAGCGATCTGCTGGAAACTCTTTACTGCTTGTGTTTCAAACAGGCCGATGTGAAAGACATCCCCAACATCGTCAATGCGCTTTATTTATTGACCCAAGACGGTTGTGACTTGCTGGAAGTTGCCAGGCAACGAATAAATAATTAACGCCAGATTCAAAATTTACAAAGCTCGCAACAACCCATCGCTTCCATTACTGCAAAGTTGAGAACTAGCCTGCTTGCTCTTACATCAACCAGGAGCAACAACATGACTACGTTAACTATTTTCTTTTGCGGTACAGGTTCGACAAAGTTTGATAACGCCCACGAAAATTATTGGAATGGTGAATTGGTATCCACACTCGCCTCACATCACGCGGGTCGCGAGTTCGCCGAATGGATCGTGGTCGACGGCCCCGACACCAGTAACCTGCAAGCCGATGAACTGTTCACCCAATCAAAGGACTACGGCCTCAGCGGAACCCTGTTCGGCAAGGGCTGGGAGGAAAACGTCCAGCACGCGGTAAACATCATCAAAGGCAAGTGTGACTGGCAGCGCGAGCAATTGACCGAAGCGGAATACAACCGCCTCAAAGCCGCCGGCATCCCGATTGAAGATGTAAAGGTCGAAGGTTCCTGGCTATGGCGCAAATATAACTATGGTGACCGCAGCGTCACCCAACAGAAATTGCAGGAACAAATCATTAAAACCTTCCGCAAGGACGGCGTTATTCCAACAAAAGTCAATCTGGTGGGCTGGAGCCGTGGCGGTATCAGTTGCCATATGCTGGCCAACGCTATGTTCAATGACAGCATGCTGACAAACATTCCGGTTAATATCTTCGCCATTGATCCGGTACCTGGTATCGGTAACTTTCAGGAGCATCGGGTTAAACTCAATTACAACGTAAAGGAATACGTGGGCTTTTATGCACGGGACGAACGCTCCAAGGGTTTCAGCTGCGTCATCCCGCAAACCGCGACCGGCACCAAGACCAGCATCTTCCCGATGCCTGGCCGTCACGCCACCCTGGTCGGTAACGCCTCCGCCGATGGCAACAGTGGTCCCAAAGTGCTGGCCGAACCCGGCCTCATCGTCCGCCACTTTGCCGAGGTCTGCCTGAAACGCTGGGGCACCGTACTCGACAAAAACCTCAACCTCACCGACGCCGACCTGCGCAACCATGCCGCCGCCATCGTCAACGCGGCAGCGAAATACAAGGCCATGGAGAAGTGCTCCTACACCTGGTTCACCGAGCTGGATCAAGGCGAGCGCTACGTTTCGCTGGGCAGCAAAGGCGTGCCGTTCTCGACGGTGAAAGGCGGGATCTACACCCCGGCGACCGGGCTGACGACGAGTGTGCTGGATGTTGAGGGGTATCGGGCGATTCGTTGAAAACCGTGATTGATCTGTAGGAACGGACTGCCCGAATCTGCATCCCGTTCCTACACGCAGCGGCGCCTTGTCTTCTATCGGCGCCTGTTAGCCCAAATCTATAGTTGTGAGTGTCGCTGCCTAATCAGCGATTCAGGTTTGGTCACCTGAAAAACAGAGATAACTGATGCATGCCCTTGTATGCTGCCGACCTCTTTCTGTCGGCACGCTTTATGGCGGGCTGTGTTTGGGACGCTTCGGCGTACCGGGTTATCTCTGCCGGTTTGACCAACTTGAACACAGTCCGCCTCCACCGCTTGGTCACGGTAGCAGCGGTTCATCGATGCCTACAGAGATAGAAAAAAATGAAATCATGGAACGAGCTCCACTCCGATCGCTACCGCCCACTCGACTCCAACCTCACCGACACCAAGCCCCTGGTCATCGACACCGAGGCCAACCCGCAAGACATCCTCGAATGCGCCGTCCAGCGCCTGCGCGCCTCAAGCGACTTGCTGCAAACCCTCTACTGCCTCTGCTTCAAACACGCCGACGTCGAAGACATCCCGCACATCACACACGCACTCTACCTTCTCACCAAAGACGGCTATGACCTGCTCCAGGTCGCCCAGCAGCGAATGCTCAACTGGAAAGCGCCGGCCTGAGGCTGAGTGAACGAATCGCTCTCAGGCGCTACCTGAGAGCGATGGAAAAAACCCAATCAAACAATGGAGATTCTCGTGAGCAAATTTTTTGATGAGCTGATGGAAAGCGTCAAACAGGCGGATGAAATCTTTCGCCGCGAGCACGGAGACCTCAACTCGAAACCTGCTCCAAAGATGCCGCTGAAAATCGAAGAACATCTTCACAACGCCCCGTGTGCTGACAATGACCAAGACAAATAAGTACCAAAATTCTGCTCATTAGCCATAAAAACAGCTGGAATGCTTCCAATTAGGCGTTTCTGCCTCCAGTTGTCTTGCCGAATATTCCTCTCAGTCTTAAGTGCTACTATTCTGGTAGTTAAAGCTAAAAAAAGAAGGAATATTGGCACATGGCTAATAAGACAGCATCGCTCCTGCCGGCGACCTCCAGACTGCTTTCCGAGTTTGGCGAGCGCCTGAAGCTGGCCCGCCTGCGCCGAAAACTGACGGCCAAGCAAGTCGCAGAACGATCAGGCATGTCGCTGACAACGTTGCGCTCTCTAGAGTCCGGAGGCTCGGGGGTAACCATCGGTGCCTATCTGTCGGTCATGCAGGTACTCGGGCTGGAAAAGGACCTGAATAAACTGGCCGAAGCCGATGAGATGGGGCGCCGATTGCAGGACGCACAATTGCTGCCTGGAGCAAAACCCCAGCGAGTACGCGGAACATCCAGGATCAAGAAGTCGCCTCTGGTCGGCGAAAAAAGCACACGAGTGGAGGAAGACAGCGCCTACATCGCCAGTCTGACCGAAGACTTCCCCCTCAACACCCACTCGCTTTCAGAACTGTTGAACAAGAAAAAAAGCGGCTCCAAAACAGGTGAAGAATGACGCGAATTGCGGTTTATGCAGATTGGGAATCCTTGAATGGCGCAAGACGCCTCGGATTTCTGCATGCCAGAAAGGCCCGTGCTAACGAAGTGTTCGAGTTTGAGTACGATCCAGCCGCACTGGCCGATCCAGAACTGAGCTTTATAAAGCTCGATCCCCGCATCAACCTTTTCGAAGGGCACCAGTTTCCCGGCGGGCACCAAACCCAGTTCGGCGCGTTTGCAGACTCAAGCCCCGATCGTTGGGGACGTTTACTGATGAAACGGCGTCTGGAGCGAGACATTCGCGACGGGCTGTTGCCAAGCGGCAGCAAGCTTTACGAATCCGACTGCCTACTGGGTGTACATGACCTCTTTCGCGTTGGAGGCTTGCGCTACAAGCTCAACGATGAAGGCAGCTTTCTTGATGACCGCGACGGCATAGCCGCCCCGCCGTTTCTGGAGTTGCGCGCACTGGAGCAAGCAAGCCGTGCACTGGAAAACGACCCAGACAACACAGCACTTGAAGGACGCGAGTGGTTGAAAATGCTGATCGCACCCGGCGGCTCGCTGGGTGGCGCCAGACCCAAGGCCAGCGTCGCAGATCGCCACGGTCATCTGTGGATCGCCAAGTTTCCGAGCATTCGAGATGACTACGACGTCGGTGCCTGGGAAATGGTGGTGAATGCTCTGGCCAAGAACTGCGGGTTAAGAGTAGCGACTGGCACCGCTCAACGTTACGCAAGCCAGCACCACTGCTTCATGGTCAAGCGCTTTGACCGAAGCAAATCCGGTGGCCGCTTCCACTTCGCCTCAGCCATGACCATGACCGACCGCGTCGACGGTGACGATGCCTCGAACGGCGCCAGCTACATCGAACTGGCTCGAGTAATCATTGAACACGGCTCTGAAGTCGACACCGACCTGCGCGAGCTGTGGTCGCGAATCGTCTTCAACATCCTCGTTTCGAACACCGACGACCACTTGCGCAACCACGGATTCCTTCTCGATCCTGGTCGCGGGTGGAGGTTGTCTGAGGCTTACGACATGAATCCGGTGGCGAACGCGGATGGGTTGAAACTGAACATCACGGACTCTGATAACGCACTGGATCTGGACCTTGCTCGGGAAGTGGCGATTAACTTCCGGCTTGACCGAGAGGATGCCGACAAAATCATCAACGACTTCAAAGAGACCGTAACGCAGTGGCCGGAATTGGCTGGTGCGCTCGGCATTCCGAGACGTGAACAGGAAAGAATGGCCCCCGCATTCCAGCTGTCGGCATATTAAAAGCGACCGCAACTAATCCATCACCCACAAAAAAGCCGCCCTCAACAGGCGGCTTTTTCATTCACCAAAACTAAGTCTTACAACTTAGGCCCGGCAGCCTTGATCGCGTCGCTCACTTCGAACTTCTTGAAGTTCTCGATGAACAGACCGGCCAGTGCTTTTGCAGCTTCGTCGTACGCAGCCTTGTCAGCCCAGGTGTTGCGTGGGTTGAGCAGGTTGGTTTCGACGCCCGGTACGGCCAGTGGCACGTCCAGGTTGATGGTGTCCAGGTGCTCGGTGGCTGCACCGATCAGCGCGCCGCTCTGGATCGCTGCGATCACCGCGCGGGTGGTCGGGATGTTGAAGCGTTTGCCAACGCCGTAGCCGCCGCCGGTCCAGCCGGTGTTGACCAGGTAGACCTTGGAGCCGAAGCCGCGGATGCGCTTGATCAGCAGTTCAGCGTATTCGCCGGCCGGACGCGGGAAGAACGGTGCGCCGAAGCAGGTGGAGAAGGTCGACTTGATGCCGCTGCCCGAGCCCATTTCAGTCGAGCCCACCAGTGCGGTGTAGCCGGACAGGAAGTGGTAGGCCGCTTGTTCTTCGTTGAGGATCGACACTGGCGGCAGGACGCCGGTCAGGTCACAGGTCAGGAAGATCACAGCGTTTGGCTCGCCGCCCAGGTTCTTCTCGGAACGCTTGGCAACGTGCTCCAGCGGGTAGGCCGCGCGGCTGTTCTGGGTGAGGCTGACATCGGCGTAGTCGGCGTGTTTGGCGTCGTCGATCACGACGTTTTCCAGCACCGCGCCGTGCTTGATGGCTTTCCAGATGACCGGCTCGTTCTTCTCGGACAAGTCGATGCACTTGGCGTAGCAGCCGCCTTCGATGTTGAAGACAACGCCTTCGCCCCAGCCGTGTTCGTCGTCACCGATCAGGTAACGACTTTCGTCGGCGGACAGGGTGGTCTTGCCGGTGCCCGACAGACCGAAGAACAGGGTCACGTCGCCTTCTTCGCCGATGTTGGCAGCGCAGTGCATCGGCAGCACGTCAGCGGCCGGCAGCAGGAAGTTCTGCACGGAGAACATGGCTTTCTTCATTTCACCGGCGTAACGCATGCCGGCGATCAGCACTTTTTTCTGGGCGAAGTTGATGATCACGCAACCATCGGAGTTGGTGCCGTCACGCTCAGGCACGCACTCGAAGTTGGCGACGTTCAGCACTTGCCACTCTTCGCGACCGGCCGGGTTGTACTGGGCCGGGTTGATGAACAGGCAACGACCGAACAGGTTCTGCCAGGCAGTCTGGGTGGTCATCTTCACGGCCAGGTAGTGATCTTCGGCCGCGCCTACATGCACGTGGGAAACGAAATGCTCTTGCGCGTTGTTGAATGCTTCAACACGAGCCCACAGCGCGTCGAACTTGTCGGCCGGGAACTTGCGGTTGATCGGGCCCCAGGCGATGGCTGCCTGGGTGGAAGGCTCTTCAACGATGAAACGGTCGACTGGCGAACGGCCGGTGCGATGACCGGTGCGAACAACCAGAGCGCCGGTATCGGCAAGCTCGCCCTCACCGCGGTTCAGGGCTTCTTTTACCAGATCATCAACACTCAGATCGGTGTACACGGCGTTATTGGCTTGCGTCATGAGGTTCCCCGTCGGCCAGTGGCCGAGTGTGCTCCAAACGTTTTGTAGTAGAAAGTCGTGCACTACTACCGCGAAAAAAGTGGGCCGGATTATGCCAGAAAAGCCCAAAAAGAGTAGGGCCCTCCCGTCGTAACGGCGTAATTCCGTCGTTGAGCAGTGAATTTACCTGCGCTGAACCGTTTTAGTGCCGGGTATCTGACGGCGTCTCGACGCCCGCGCCAGCGAACAATTGAGCGATATCCGCCGCGTCGAACAGGTAGCGCTGGTTGCAGAACTGGCAATCGATCTCGACCTGGCCACCTTGCTCGGCCACCAGTGCCTGCGCATCTTCCAGACCCAGGCTGACCAGTGCATTGCCCGAACGCTCGCGGGAGCAGCTGCAGTGGAAGCGCAGTTTCTGCACATCGAACAGACGAACCTGCTCTTCATGGTAGAGGCGATGCAGAACCGTTTCGTTGTCCAGGCTCAACAGTTCATCAGCGGTCAGGGTGTTGCCCAGCGCGGTGATGTGCTGCCAGCTGGCGGCGCGTTCTTCTTCGTCTTTCAGGCGATCGGCCGGCAGTTGCTGCAGCAGCAGACCACGGGCACGACGGCCATCGGCACAGAGCTTGAAGCGAGTGCCGACCTGCTGGGACATGACGAAATAGTTGGTAAAGCAGTCGGACAGGGTTTCGCCGTCGAGGTCGACGATGCCCTGATAACGCTGGCCGGCGATCGGGTCGACGGTCAAGGCCAGGACACCGTTCGGCATCAGGTCGCCAAGGGTTGCGTCGGCCGGGATCTGCTCGGCGTGGTAGCGCGCCAGGCCACGAATCTCGCGCTCGCTGGAGCACTCGATCATCAGCAGCGGGATCGGGCCTTCGGAACGGGCCTGAAGAATCAGCAAGCCATCGAATTTCAGGGTGCCCACCAGCAACGAGGCGGCGGCCATCAGTTCACCCAGCAATTGCGCAACCGGTTCCGGGTACGGGTGCTTGGCGAGCACTTCGGCGTAGCTGCGCTCCAGCGACACCAGTTCGCCGCGCGTGTCGCTGTCATCGAAGATGAAGCGTTGGGTGTAATCGGTATCGAGGAAATCGGTCATAGGTCTGGGTATCTGAATGTGATGACAAAATGGTTACAAAGAATGAAAATCCCGCGCTTCTGGCATCCTTTTTGATGCCGATGTTCAGCCACGGGAGGCATTTTATGAACAATCCGGGTTTGTTCCAATCAAGGTGGATCCTCGGCCGGCTGGTTCTGTGCAACGTTGTGCCATTGGCACTACTGGCTTTCTGGTTATGGCCTACAGGTCAGATGCTGTGTGTGATTTTCGACGAGTGGCTGTTCCGCTCACTCAACGCACCGCTGGCCAGCAACCCCATATGGCTCCACATCTGGGCAATTGCAAGTCTGCGACCGTTCGACATTGTCGTCGGTGTGATTCTGCTGATGCTGCTGATCAAGGGCGACTGGGTGTTCAGGGCAATTGATGTACGCCGCGCATTTTTCGGTTTTTTTTCGATCCTGCTGCTGATGGTGGTGATCCGCGCGCTGTTTTCCAAGTTCTCCGATCACATGGGCTGGCAGCACAGCAGCCCGTCGATGGTGCTCGAAGGCGCGGTGCATATCAGCGATTACTTCCCGCATCTTGAGAAGACCTGGGAGCTGAAAGATCGCTCCAGCCAGAGCTTCCCCGGTGACCACGCCTCGGTGCTGCTGATCTGGGCTCTTTTCATGGGCGTGTTCAGCCGTACGGTCGGTCAGTTCCTGGTGATCTGGGGTCTGGCGCTGCTGTTCATGTTGCCGCGTCTGGTCGCCGGTGCACATTGGGGTCAGGACGATTACATCGGCGGCATGCTGCTGGCGATTTGGGCACTGGGCTGGGGTTACTACACGCCTTTTGCTTATCACGCGGCGAACTTCTGGCTGAAGGTCACGGCGCCGGTGTTCCGGCTGCTGGGCAAACTGCCGGTGGTTTCGCGGATGAGCGTGGTGTCCGCGCGGTAATCAAAGATGGCTGGATAAAAAACGCAGCCGCCGGCGGGTCTTGAACCCAGGCCGGCAGGCTGCGTTTTTTTATTCGCCGCTACTGTTCCCACGAAATTTAAACAGATCCCGGCGCTGCTTCTTGCTCGGTTTGCCGTCGGTGGTCACGCCCAAGGCGCCCGCCTTGCGCATCGCCGCAGCCGCTTCACGTTTGGCAATGCTGGCCTCGGTCTCGGCGTACAGCGTCTGCGCCTCAGGTGCGCCGCGACGCACGATCGACAGGGCCTGAACCACAACGGTCTTCTCGTCGAAGCCGGCGCGAATCTCGAATTCATCGCCAATGCGTGGTTCTTTGCCAGGCTTGCAGCGCTCTCCCCGACAATGCACCTTGCCACTCTCGATGGCGGCTTTGGCCAAGGCGCGAGTCTTGAAAAAACGCGCGGCCCACAACCACTTGTCGAGACGGACCTTGTCGTCCTCTTCGCTTTTTTGTGCCATATGAATTCCTCGTTCAGCCAGTAGTCGGAACTGTACTACCGATTCTGTCGGGCGCAAGAACTCGGCCCTCCAGATAAACTGTGATCTTCGCCGGTTCAACGGCATGGAGTGATCGAGTGACCAAATTTCCGTCTTCATTGACCTCGCCCCAATCCGGGTGCCACGGCTGCCAGCAAAGCGAGCCGCTGGGCTTCGATTTTTCCTTCGCCTATCAGCCCATCGTGGATCTGCGTGACGAGTCGGTGTACGCCTACGAGGCACTGGTCCGTGGTACGGCCGGTGAAGGCGCGTTAACCGTGCTGGATCAAGTTACAGAAGATAACCGCTACCGTTTCGACCAGCTCTGCCGGACTCGCGCCATCGAAGGCGCAGCCGAGCTTAATATGCAGACACACTTGTCGATCAACTTCATGCCCAACGCCGTCTATCGTCCAGAGCTGTGCATACGGAGCACGCTGGAAGCAGCAAAAAAACACAATTTCCCGGTCGACCGGCTGATTTTCGAAACACTGGAAAGCGAGCACGTAGATAACTATCGCCATTTGACCAATATTCTGCGTGAATACCGCGAATTCGGCTTCAAGACGGCCATCGACGATTTCGGTGCCGGCTACTCGGGGCTCAATCTGCTGGCCGATTTCCAACCAGACCTGATCAAACTCGACATGGCGCTGATCCGCGATATCGACCGCGATCGTATTCGTCAGGCTATCGTTCGGGGGATTGTCACAATCTGTGCGGAGTTGGACGTTACAGTCATCGCCGAAGGCATAGAGAGTGCCGGTGAACGGGATTTCCTGGCGGACTGCGGAATATTTCTGATGCAGGGTTACTGGTTCGCCAGACCCGCATTCAAAGCGTTAGCCCAGGTGTCCCCTGAAGCGTGGACGCGTTAATCGTTGGTTTTTTCCATTGAAGACATTTGACCATTTGACCGTTATCGGTCTGCGCGAGTGGGTGGCGCTTCCGGATCTGGGAGTCGCCGGCCTTCGGGCAAAAATCGACACCGGCGCCAGCACCTCCAGCCTGCATGCCACCGACATCGAGCCGTTCGAACGCGACGGCGAGAAGTGGGTGCGTTTCACCGCGCACCTGGGCACTGTCGTGCAGTTGCGCCATCGGCGATGCGAAGCGCCGCTGGTTGCCCGCAAGACCATCAAGAGTTCGAACGGCCAGGCCCAGGTGCGCTACGTGATCAGCACTACCCTGGCCCTGGGTGACCGGGTCTGGCCGATCGAGTTCACCCTCGCTTGCCGCAAGTCCATGCGCTATCGCCTGTTGCTCGGTTCCAAAGCCTTGATCGACGGCCAGCTGGTGGTCAATCCGGGCATCAAATATGTACAAGACAAGCCGGTGTTCCCGGTATCTACCTCCTCCACAGGTGTTGCATGAAGATCGCTGTGCTGTCGCGGAACCCGCGTCTGTATTCCACCCGCCGTCTGGTCGAAGCCGGAACCGAACGCGGGCATGAAATGGTGGTGATCGACACCTTGCGCGCCTATATGAACATTGCCAGCCACAAGCCGCAGATCCATTACCGTGGCAAGCCGCTGGAGGGTTTCGACGCAGTGATTCCACGAATCGGCGCGTCGGTGACGTTTTATGGCTGCGCGGTATTGCGCCAGTTCGAAATGATGGGGGTGTTCCCGCTCAACGAATCGGTGGCCATCGCCCGCTCGCGGGACAAGCTGCGTTCATTGCAACTGCTGTCACGCCGGGGCATCGGTTTGCCGGTGACCGGGTTCGCCCACTCGCCGGACGACATTCCCGACCTGATCGACATGGTCAACGGCGCGCCGCTGGTGATCAAGGTGCTGGAAGGTACTCAGGGTATCGGCGTGGTGCTGTGCGAAACCGCGACGGCGGCGGAGTCGGTGATCGAGGCGTTCATGGGCCTGAAGCAGAACATCATGGTGCAGGAATACATCAAGGAAGCCGGCGGCGCCGACATCCGCTGCTTCGTGGTCGGCGACAAGGTGATCGCGGCGATGAAGCGTCAGGCCAAGCCTGGCGAGTTCCGCTCCAACCTGCACCGGGGCGGCAGCGCCAGCCTGATCAAGATCACCCCGGAAGAGCGCATGACTGCGTTGCGTGCAGCCAAGGTCATGGGCTTGGCGGTGGCGGGCGTGGATATTTTGCGTTCCAACCACGGCCCGCTGGTGATGGAAGTGAACTCGTCACCGGGTCTGGAAGGGATCGAAACCACCACGGGCAAGAACGTGGCGGGGATCATCATCGAGCATCTCGAGAAGAATGGCGGGCCGAACATGACCCGCACAAAAGGCAAGGGATAAAAAACAGCGGCGAGCTACAAGCTGCAAGTGGCGAGTAAAAGCCGCTTTTGCTTGTAGCTTGAAACTTGCCGCTTGAGGCTGCCGTTAAACGGCATCTCTTGGCAGCATCAATCCCAGCGGCAACCGCACCCGCGCTTCCAGCCCGCCACCGGATCGGTTGCGCAGCTCGACATTGCCGCCGTGCATCGACGCAATCCGCTTGACGATCGCCAGGCCCAGCCCGGTGCCCTTCCCGCCCCGCGCACGATCGCCACGGGTGAACGGGTTGAAGATCGCCTCAAGCTCGGAAGGATCGATCCCTGCCCCACGATCCATCACGCTCAACACCACGTACGGGGCGCTGGTATCACCGGACACGTAAGCCGCGACGTCCACGCTGCCGCCGGCATGATTCAACGCGTTGCCAATCAGGTTGTTCAGCAGACGCTTCATCGACACCCGACGCAACGGAAACGGTTGGATCGGCTCCAGGCGCAGGCGCACTTTCTCTTCGGTCTGGTTATAGGGCGCCGCCACTTCACGCACCAGATCGCTGAGGTCCACCTCTTCCACCGATTCGTCCCGCCCATCGCGAATGAACGCGAGGAACTGATCGAGGATTGCGTCCATGTCTTCGATGTCGCGCACCATGTCATCGGTCAGGTCGGTGCGGTCGCCCATCAACTCCAGTGATAGCCGCAGACGGGTGAGCGGTGTACGCAAGTCGTGGGATACCCCGGCCAGCATCAGCTCACGCTCGCGACCGGCCTGCTCGACGTCTTCGGCCATCTGGTTGAACGCGCGATAAACTTCGGCCATCTCGCTGGGGGTGTCACTGATCGGCAGGCGCACGCTGCGGCCCTGGCCGAGTTGCCGGGCGGCGTAGACCAGACGCTTCAGTGGTTGGTTGAGCTGGCTGACGAAAATCCAGGCGGACGCCGTGGACAGCAAGCCGATCGCCAGGAACCAGCCGAGCACGTTCCAGATTTTCTGGCCACGCAACGGGTGTGGATACAGTGGCACTTTCAGCCAGCCATCACCGAGGCTCGGGGCACGAACCCACAAGGCCGGCGGCGAGTGCATGCGCAAGCGCACTTCGGTGTCGGCACCCAGCTCCGCCTGCATCTGCCGCTGGTAGATTTCGCTGTAAGGCCAGTGCTGTTCGCCTTCCGGCACACCAGCGCCGACCACCCGGATCAGGGTCGCGGCATCGGCGATTTTCGCGCGGTTCTCTTCGTCGGCGGCCCAGTAGGCACGCAGCGTCAGGGCGACGCCGTGGCTGTATTGGCGATCCACCAGCACGTCCTCGTTCATCAACAGATAAACCAGGGTCAATGCCTTGGAAAACAATACGACGATCAGCACCAGCCACAGGGTGCGCGAGAAGAAACTTTGGGGAAACCAGACGGGGGTTTTCATGGATAACCGCTACACACTTGCAGGAGCGAGCAATGCTCGCATATTGCGGATTGCGAGTCTGCGCGGACGGCGTTTCCTACCGTTTCCCGCAGACCCGCTCCTACAAATCACCCATCACTTGGTGGAGTTGCCATCCGGCACGAACACGTAGCCGACACCCCAGACAGTCTGAATGTAGCGCGGCTTGGACGGATCGGGTTCGATCATCCGGCGCAGACGGGAGATCTGCACGTCGATGGAACGCTCCAGGGCATCCCACTCACGGCCACGGGCCAGGTTCATCAGCTTGTCGCGGGTCAGCGGCTTACGGGCGTTCATCACCAGAGCATTGAGTACAGCAAACTCGCCGGTGGTGAGCATGTGCACTTCGTCGCCGCGTTTGAGTTCGCGGGTAGCCAGGGACAGCACGTAGTCGCCGAACGTGACGTTTTCTTCTTCACTGCCCGGCGCGCCCGGCACCGGTGCAGCCTGACGGCGCAGCACGGCTTTGACGCGTGCCAGCAGCTCGTCCGGGTTGAATGGCTTGGCCAGGTAGTCGTCGGCGCCCAGTTCCAGGCCCTTGATACGGCTCAGCTCGTCGCCCTTGGCGGTGAGCATGATGATCGGAATCTGATTGTTCGCGCCACGCAGGCGGCGGCAAGCGGTCAGGCCGTCTTCGCCCGGCAGCATCAGGTCGAGGACGACCAGGTTGAAGACTTCACGCGACAGCAGACGATCCATCTGCTCGGTATTCGGTACGGCGCGGGCACGGTAGCCCTTGCTGACGAAAAAGCGTTCCAGCAGGCTGCTCAGCCCCGGATCGTCGTCAACGATGAGAATTTTTTCGCCTTCAGCAGTTTGTGCAGTGCTGCTCATTGGATACTCCTTTTAGCTCGGCGCGCATTATGGCGTAGCTGCCGTTATACGCACCGTGTGCATTGTTAGCAGATTTTTCCTTCACTGCCAGAAAACCGGGGCTTGAGCCTACAGACTGTGTCGCCCCCGAATGACAGAACGCTGGTTATAATGCGCGGCCTTTTGTGTCAGGCAACGTCTGAATCGTTACCGCAGGTGGCCGTCCTTTATTTTCCGGGTCACGGCAGTAATTGTTCGATTTCACGGGTCAATGGGATGCCTTTGACCCAGGCAGCGGCCAGCATCAAGCCGCCCCACCAGACTCCGGGCCTTTATTTACGCGCCTGCGAGTCTGCTTTCACAATTTGTCAGGTGGTTTTATGGACAGCATCAACAGCCGCATCGCCGAGGAACTCGGCGTACGCCCACAACAGGTCGAAGCGGCCGTCGCGCTACTCGATGAAGGCTCTACCGTTCCCTTCATCGCCCGTTACCGGAAAGAAGTGACCGGCAGCCTCGATGACACCCAACTGCGTCATCTGGAAGAGCGTCTGCGCTACCTGCGAGAACTCGACGAACGGCGCATCAGCATTCTTTCCAGCATTCAGGAGCAGGGCAAACTCACCCCTGAGCTGGAGCGCGAAATCAAACTCGCCGACACCAAGACCCGCCTCGAAGACTTGTACCTGCCGTACAAGCAGAAGCGCCGCACCAAGGGCCAGATCGCCCTGGAAGCCGGCCTCGGCGAACTGGCCGACGGTCTGTTCAACGACCCGACGCTGACCCCGGAAACCGAAGCCGCGCGTTTCGTCGACGCTGAAAAAGGCGTGGCCGACGTCAAGGCAGCGCTGGAAGGCGCCAAGTACATCCTCATGGAGCGCTTCGCCGAAGACGCCAACCTGCTGGAAAAACTGCGCACCTACCTGAAACAGGAAGCCACCCTCAGTGCCCGCGTGATCGCCGGCAAGGAAGAGGAAGGCGCGAAATTCCGCGACTACTTCGAACACGACGAACCACTGAAAAGCATGCCGTCGCACCGCGCGCTGGCAATTTTCCGTGGCCGCAATGAAGGCATTCTCAGCTCCGCGCTGAAAGTCGGCGACGAGCTGCCGGGCACCCTGCACCCGTGCGAAGGCATGATCGGCCAGCACGTCGGCATCCAGAACCAGAACCGTCCGGCCGACAAGTGGCTGAGTGAAGTGGTGCGCTGGACCTGGAAGGTCAAGCTCTACACCCACCTGGAAACCGACTTGCTCGGCGAGCTGCGCGACGGCGCCGAAACCGAAGCGATCAACGTGTTCGCCCACAACCTGCACGACCTGCTGCTGGCCGCCCCGGCCGGCCCGCGCGCGACTCTGGGCCTCGACCCGGGCCTGCGCACCGGCTGCAAGGTTGCGGTGGTCGACTCCACCGGCAAGCTGCTGGATCACGCCACGGTTTACCCGCACGTGCCGCACAACAAATGGGATCAGACCATCGCCATTCTGGCCGCCCTGTGCGCCAAACACTCGGTCGACCTGATCGCCATCGGCAACGGCACCGCCAGCCGTGAGACCGACAAGCTGGCGATCGAACTGATCAAAAAATATCCAGCGATGAAAATGACCAAGGTCATGGTCTCCGAAGCCGGCGCATCGGTGTATTCGGCATCGGAACTGGCAGCCAAGGAATTCCCGGATCTGGACGTATCGATCCGTGGCGCGGTCTCGATCGCCCGTCGTCTGCAGGATCCACTGGCCGAGCTGGTGAAGATCGATCCAAAATCCATCGGTGTCGGTCAGTACCAGCACGACGTGTCGCAGCTGAAACTGGCGCGCGGTCTGGACGCCGTGGTCGAGGACTGCGTGAACGCCGTGGGCGTGGACGTGAACACTGCCTCCGTGGCGCTGCTGGCGCGGATCTCCGGCCTCAACGCGACCCTGGCGCAAAACATCGTGGCTCACCGTGACGAGCACGGCGCGTTCAAGACTCGTGCTGCGCTGAAGAAAGTCGCGCGTCTGGGCGAGAAAACCTTCGAACAGGCCGCCGGCTTCCTGCGTGTGATGAACGGCGACAACCCACTGGATTCCTCGGCCGTTCACCCGGAAGCCTATCCGCTGGTGCAGCGCATTGCCGCTGAAACCGACCGCGACATCCGCTCGCTGATCGGCGACGCCGCGTTCCTCAAGCGTCTGGATCCGAAGAAATTCACCGACGAGACCTTCGGTCTGCCAACCGTTACCGACATCCTGCAAGAGCTGGAAAAACCGGGCCGAGACCCGCGTCCGGAGTTCAAGACCGCCGAGTTCCAGGAAGGCGTCGAGGACCTGAAGGACCTGCAACTGGGGATGATTCTCGAAGGCGTGGTGACCAACGTGACCGCGTTCGGTGCGTTCGTCGACATCGGCGTGCATCAGGACGGTCTGGTGCATATTTCGGCGCTGTCGGAGAAATTCATCAAGGATCCGCGCGAAGCGGTGAAGGCTGGTGACGTGGTGAAAGTGAAGGTCATGGAAGTCGACATCCCGCGCAAACGCGTCGGCCTGTCGATGCGCATGAGCGACACCCCGGGCGAGAAGATCGACGGTGCCCGGGGCTCGCGTCCGGGCTCGGCACCACGCCAGTCGCAGGGTTCGGCTCCGCGCAAGGAAAGCACCCCGGCGGCTCCGGTGAATAACGCGATGGCGTCGCTGTTTGCCAACGCAAAACAGTTGAAGAAACGCTGATGGATATTCCGGCCGGGCTCGTCGAGAGCGCGTTTTTCAAACTGTTGGGCTGCCGCCTGCACAGTCTGGAAACCGGGGTGGCGCAAGTCGCCCTGGCGCTGGAACCCGAACTGCGCAACCGCGGCGGCAAGCTGCACGGTGGCGCGTTGTTCAGTCTGGTGGATATCGCCATGGGGCTGGCCTGTTCCAGCACCCACGGCTTCGACCAGCAGAGCGCGACCATCGAGTGCAAGATCAACTACATCCGAGCCGTCTCCGAAGGCGAGGTGATGTGCACGGCGCGGGTGATCCACCCGGGCCGGCGCACGCTGGTGGTCGAAGCCGACGTGATGCAGGGCGACAAACTGGTCGCAAAAGCGCAAGGCACGTTCGCTGTCCTGTAGATGTTGTTCATCATTTTGAGTTAATTTCGGCGCTGTGATCGCAGCGTCGAGCTTTTCTGTGGGAGCGGGCTTGCCCGCGAAGAGGGAGTGTCNTGACACGACGCCTTCGCGGGCAAGCCCGCTCCCACAGGAACCGCGTAATCTTCGCGTGCATCGGCCAGATTCAGGGAGTGAAGTTGGCGTTTCAACGGGGGCTTCAGAGCCCGAAAAACCAGGCGAAAACGCCAGTTTCAACTTCACCCTTGTAGACCGTCCTGCCCACCCCCATATTGGGGCGACTGACGCGTGAAGGAATCCAAATTGAGCGAACTTCTCAACCGCCGCCTGGCTCTGCTCGGCGAGCGCGCTAACCTCTCTCTGCTTGAGCAGTGCCTTCACGGTATCGAACGTGAATGCCTGCGGGTGACCGGCGAAGGCCGCCTGGCCCAAACGCCGCACCCTGAAGCCCTGGGTTCCGCGCTGACCAACGAACAGATCACCACCGACTATTCCGAGTCGCTGCTGGAGTTCATCACGCCCGCCCTGCCAGACCCTGCCGATACCCTGGCGAGCCTGGACAAGATTCATCGCTTCGCCTACAGCAAGCTCGGCAACGAGTACCTGTGGAGTCCATCGATGCCGTGCCCGTTGCCGGCCGAGGAAGACATCCCGATCGCCTATTACGGCACCTCCAACATCGGTCAGCTCAAGTACGTCTACCGCAAGGGCCTGGCACTGCGTTACGGCAAGACCATGCAGTGCATCGCCGGGATTCACTACAACTTCTCCCTGCCGGAAAAACTCTGGCCGCTGCTGAAAGAAGCCGAAGGCTTCGTCGGCACCGACCGGGATTTCCAGTCGTCGTCCTATATTGCGCTGATCCGCAACTTCCGGCGCTACAGCTGGTTGCTGATGTACCTGTTCGGTGCCTCGCCGGCACTGGACGCCGGTTTCCTGCGCGGTCGTGCGCATCAGCTGGAACAGCTGGATCTGGACACCCTGTACCTGCCCTACGCCACCAGCCTGCGCATGAGCGACCTCGGTTACCAGAGCAACGCCCAGGCCGGACTGACCCCTTGCTACAACGACCTGGCGAGCTACACCGACAGCCTGCGCAAAGCGGTGGCCACGCCGTACGCGCCGTACGTCGAAGTCGGCACGCACCAGGATGGCGAGTGGGTGCAACTGAACACCAACATCCTGCAGATCGAAAACGAGTACTACTCGAACATCCGCCCGAAACGCGTGACCTATACCGGCGAGCGGCCGATCCAGGCCTTGATGGCCCGTGGCATTCAGTACGTCGAAGTGCGCTGCCTGGACATCAACCCGTTCCTGCCGATGGGCATCGACCTCACCGAGTCGCGCTTCCTCGACGCGTTCCTGCTGTACTGCGCGCTGAACGAAAGCCCGCTGCTGACCAACAACTCCTGCGGCAACGCCACCTCCAACTTCCTCAGCGTGGTCAAGGAAGGCCGCCGTCCGGGCCTGCAATTGCAGCGCGACGGCCAACCGGTCGAGCTGAAGGAATGGGCCGCCGAGCTGCTGGAAAAAATCGCTCCGCTGGCAGCGCTGCTGGATCAAAGCCACGGCGGCGATGCCCACAGCAAGGCGCTCGATGCGCAACTGGCCAAGGTCAAGGATTCGTCCCTGACGCCTTCGGCCCAGGTGTTGGCAGCCATGGCCACGCACAAGGAAAGCTTCGCGCAATTCTCCCTGCGCCAGAGTCAGGCTCACGCCGAGTTCTTCCGCAGAGAGCCGTTGGCGGCTGAAGAACAGGCGAAGTTTGAAGAACTGGCGCGGTCTTCGCTGGCCCAACAGGCTGAGCTTGAGCAGAACGAGGTGGGCGATTTCGACGTGTTTGTCGGGTCGTATCAGGCGAGCATTTTGGCGATCAGCAACTGACATCAGAAGGTTCTTTGATCGTTCCCACGTCGAGGCGTCGAACCGTCTGCGTGGTAACGCCTCAATGGACGCTCCGCGTCCAAGTGACGCGGAGCGTCACGAGCTGCATTCCCACGCAGAGCGTGGGAACGATCAAAAAAAGCCTCAAGGGACGCTCTGCGTCCCAGTGACGCTCCGCGTCACAAGCTGAATTCCCACGCAGAGCGTGGGAACTATCAAATACCCCCGGCTTAGATTTTTCCGCTCATAAGCTCATTCTAAAAAGTTATTTATTTTTAGATTCTTAGATCATTTAGTCTCCTTTCACGCCGACGCTCGGTCGCCTGATATGGAGCTCTTGAATGAAACTGAATTTCCCGCTTCGCCTGCTGGCCGTGGCCTCTCTGGCTGCTGCAAGTTTCCTGGCTCAGGCCGCCGACCTCACCGTCGCCTACCAGACCACCGTTGACCCGGCGAAAGTCGCCCAGGCCGACGGCGCCTATGAAAAAGCCACCAAGGCCGACATCAACTGGCGCAAATTCGATAACGGTGCCGACATCATTGCCGCCATCGCTTCCGGTGACGTGCAGATCGGTTACCTCGGTTCCAGCCCGCTGACCGCTGCGATCACCCGCAAAGTCCCGGTGGAAACCTTCCTCATCGCCACTCAGATCGGCGCCGCCGAAGCACTGGTCGCCCGCGACGGCTCCGGCATCAAGACGCCGCAGGATCTGGTCGGCAAGAAAATCGCCGTGCCGTTCGTGTCCACCGGTCACTACAGCCTGCTGGCCGCGCTGAAGCACTGGAACATCGATCCATCGAAAGTCACCGTCATCAACCTCGCCCCGCCAGCGATCATTGCTGCGTGGAAACGCGGTGACATCGACGCTACCTACGTTTGGGATCCGGCGCTGGGTGTGGCCAAGGAAAACGGCAAAGTGCTGATCACATCCGGTGAACTGGCCAAGTTCGGCGCGCCGACCTTCGACGCCTGGATCGTGCGCAAGGACTTCGCCGAGAAACACCCGGAAATCGTCACCGCATTCGCCAAGGTCACCCTCGACGCCTACGCCGACTACCGCAAGGATCCGAAAGCCTGGCTGGCCAACCAGAGCAACGTCGACAAGCTGGTGAAGCTTTCGGGCGCCAAGGCCAGCGACATCCCATTGCTTCTGCAAGGCAACGTCTACCCGCTGGCGGCGGATCAGGTCAGTGACCTCGGTGCACCGACCACCAAGGCCATCACCGACACCGCTGCGTTCCTCAAGGAGCAAGGCAAGGTCGAAGCGGTACTGCCGGACTACGCGCCGTACGTCAGCGCCAAGTACATCACCAACTGATCGGGAGTTAATCGCGATGGCCTTGCTACAGCTGGAGCGCATCAGCGCACAGTATCCCGGCAGCCCGGAACCGGTACTGTCCGACATTTCCCTGACCCTCGGCCCTCAGCAATTGCTGGTGGCCCTCGGCCCGTCCGGCAGTGGCAAGACTTCGCTGTTGAACCTGATTGCCGGTTTCGTCGAACCGAGCGCCGGCCGCATCACCCTCGACAACGTGCCGGTCAAAGGCCCGAGCGCCGAACGCGGCGTGGTGTTCCAGGACGACGCCCTGCTGCCCTGGCAGGACGTGCTGGCCAACGTGGCTTTCGGTCTGGAACTGGCCGGTGTGGCCAAGGACAAACGCGAACAGCGCGCCCGGGAAATGCTCGCGCTGGTCGATCTTTCCGGTTTTGAACACCGTCGCATCTGGCAGCTTTCCGGCGGCCAGAAGCAACGTGTCGGCCTGGCCCGCGCCCTCGCGGCGGACCCGCGTGTGTTGCTGATGGACGAGCCCTTCGGCGCCCTGGATGCTTTCACCCGCGAACAGATGCAGGAGCTGTTGCTGCAAGTCTGGCAACGCACCGCCAAGCCGGTGTTCCTGATTACCCACGGCATTGAAGAAGCGGTGTTCCTCGCCACTGACCTGATTCTGCTGGCGCCGAATCCGGGGCAGATCGTCGAGCGCCTGCACCTCGACTTCGGCCAGCGCTACGCCGCCGGTGAGTCGGCACGAACCATCAAATCCGACCCGCGTTTTATCGAAACCCGCGAACACGTGCTTGCCAAAGTGTTCTCGCAACGCAGCGCCGTTCAGCGGCAGGAGCGCGCATGAGCAGTTACGACGTTTCCGCCACCGCCGTGAAACCCGCCGCCACGTCGGTGGTGATTCCCGTGCGCCGCAGCCTCAGCACCCGCTGGATCAGCCTGCTGACCCTGTTCGCGTTGCTGGTGATCTGGTGGGCCGTGACGGCCACTGGCCTGATCGAGCCGCTGTTCCTGCCGCCACCGTCCGCCGTACTGCAAAAAGGCTGGTTGCTGGCGACCACGGGCTACATGGATTCGACGTTGTGGCAGCACTTGGGCGCGAGCCTGAGCCGCATCGGTCTGGGCCTTGGTTTTGCGATTTTGACCGCAGTGCCGGTGGGCATTGCCATCGGCGCCAACCGCATCGCCCGTGGCGTGCTCGATCCGCTGATCGAGTTCTACCGGCCGATTCCGCCACTGGCTTATCTACCGCTGATCGTGATCTGGTGCGGCATCGGCGAGTTGTCGAAAGTGCTGCTGATCTATCTGGCGATTTTCGCCCCGATCGCGATTGCCACCGCCACCGGCGTGCGCACCGTCGACCCGGCCAAATTGCGCGCCGCACAGTCGCTGGGCGCCACCCGCGCGCAACTGATCCGCCATGTGATTTTGCCAAGCGCCCTGCCGGACATTCTGACCGGTGTGCGCATTGGCCTCGGTGTCGGCTGGTCGACCCTGGTCGCCGCCGAACTGATCGCGGCCACCAGCGGCCTGGGCTTCATGGTGCAGTCGGCTGCGCAGTTCCTGGTCACCGATGTGGTGGTGCTGGGGATTCTGGTCATCGCCCTGATCGCCTTCGCGATGGAGATGGGCCTGCGCGCCCTGCAACGCAAACTGGTGCCGTGGCACGGCCAGGCCCACTGATTTTTCAGCACTGACTACCCCGACAGTTTCGGGGCCCCGGAATTGAAGAGAACCACCATGAGCAGCCTGAACATCACCCCGTTAAGCTCGGCCCTCGGCGCACAGATCAGCGGCGTCGACATCAGCCAGCCGCTGAACCTGGAACAGCGCGACGCCATCGAGCAGGCGCTGCTCAAATACCAGGTGCTGTTCTTCCGCAATCAGCCGATCGAACCTTCGCAACAGGCGCGTTTCGCCGCCTGCTTCGGCGACCTGCACATTCATCCGATCTACCCGAACGTGCCGGAACAGCCGGAAGTGCTGATCCTCGACACCGCCGTCACCGACGTGCGCGACAACGCGATCTGGCACACCGACGTGACCTTCCTGCCGACCCCGGCCATGGGTGCGGTGCTCAGCGCCAAGCTGTTGCCGGAGTTTGGTGGCGACACGTTGTGGGCCAGCGGGATCGCTGCGTACGAAGCGCTCTCGGCGCCGATGAAAGCGCTGCTCGAAGGGCTGACCGCGACTCACGACTTCACCCGCTCGTTTCCGCTGGAGCGCTATGGCAACACGCCGCAGGCACTGGCGCAGTGGGAAGAGGCGCGGCGCAAGAATCCACCGCTGTCGCATCCGGTGATTCGCACGCACCCGGTGAGCGGACGGCGTTCGCTGTTCGTCAACGAAGGGTTCACGTCGAAGATCAATGAGCTGTCGGAGACCGAGAGCGAAGCGGTGTTGAAGTTTCTGTTCGCGCATGCAACGCGGCCTGAATTCACCATTCGCTGGCGCTGGCAGAAGGACGACATTGCGTTCTGGGACAACCGCGTGACGCAGCATTACGCCGTGGATGATTACCGTCCGGCGCGGCGGGTGATGCAGCGGGCTACGGTGTTGGGGGATGTGCCGTTTTTTCGTTGAGCCTTTACGTTGATCGTTCCCACGCTCTGCGTGGGAACGCCTCTACGGACGCTCCGCGTTCGGCTTGGCAGGGGACGCGGAGCGTCCCGGGCTGAATTCCCACGCGGAGCGTGGGAACGATCTGTGTGTCGTTATTCTGCTGTCGAAGGCTTCTCCCAAAGATTGATCCCACCTTCCTGGGCAAACCGGTCAATCTCTGCCAGTTCCTCCGCACTGAAGCTCAAATTCTTCAACGCCCCAACGTTCTCGACAATCTGCTCCGGCCGGCTCGCGCCAATCAGCGCCGAAGTCACCCGCGGATCCCGCAGTGTCCACGCCAATGCCAATTGCGCCAGGCTCTGCCCGCGACGCTTGGCGATCTCGTTCAGCGCCCGAACGTGAGCGATGTTGGCCTCGGACAAGTGCGAAGCCTGCAACGAACCACCGCCCGGACGGTTGACCCGCGCATCCGCCGGCACGCCGTTGAGGTACTTGTCGGTCAGCAGGCCTTGCGCCAGCGGGGTGAACGCAATCACGCCGGTGCCGAGTTCGTCAGTGGTGTCGAGCAGGTCCTTTTCCACCCAGCGGTTGAGCAGGTTGTAGGCCGGTTGGTGGATCAGCAGCGGCACTTTCCACTCTTTGAGCAACGCGGCGATTTCGCGGGTTTTCACCCCGGAGTACGACGAGATGCCGATGTACAGCGCCTTGCCCTGCTGCACCGCCGTGGCAAGGGCGCTGGCGGTTTCTTCCAGCGGGGTGTCCGGGTCGAAGCGGTGCGAATAGAAGATATCCACATAGTCCAGACCGAGGCGTTGCAGGCTCTGGTCGAGGCTGGCCAGCACGTATTTGCGCGAACCGCCGCCCTGGCCGTAAGGGCCGGGCCACATGTCCCAACCGGCCTTGCTGGAGATGATCAGTTCATCGCGGTACTGCTTGAAGTCTTCGCGCAGCAGACGGCCGAAGTTGATCTCGGCGCTGCCGTAGGGCGGGCCATAGTTGTTGGCCAGGTCGAAGTGGTTGATGCCCAGGTCGAACGCCGTGCGCAGCAACGAGCGCTGGGTGTCGATCGGCGTGCTGTCGCCAAAGTTGTGCCACAGGCCCAGCGACAGCGCCGGCAGCACCAGACCGCTGCGTCCGACGCGGCGGTAAGGGATGGAGTCATAGCGGTTTTCGGCAGCGGTGTAAGTCATCGAATCCTCTCTTGTCGGTCTTGAATCAGGTGTCGATTGCTACGCAAATCTGTTGCCGGGCCGGGCGAGGCCAAGGTTCTGGCGCAAGGTCCGGCCCTCGTATTCGGTTCTGAACAGCCCACGCCGTTGCAGTTCCGGGACCACGCCATTGGCGAAGTCTTCGAGCCCGCCGGGCAGGTGCGGCACCAGCACGTTGAAACCGTCCGCCGCGCCCTGCTCGAACCATTCCTGCAAACGGTCGGCAATCTGCGCCGGAGTGCCGACGACGCTGTAATGCCCGCGACCGCCAGCGATTCTGCGGCCCAGTTCGGCCAGGGTCAGATGCTCGCGGCCGGCCAGTTCGGTCAGCAGTTTCTGTCGACTTTGCTGGCCGCTGTCAGTCAGCGGCAATTCCGGCAGCGGCCCGTCCAGCGGGTACTTCGACAGATCGAAGTTGCCCAGCATACGCCCAAGCAGGGCGATGCCCACCTCGGGTTCGACCAATTGCTGAAACGTTTCATATTTTTCCTGCGCTTTGGCTTCCGTCTGCCCGACCACGACAAACACGCCGGGCATGATTTTCAGCGAATCGGCACTGCGTCCGTACTTCGGCAAGCGTCCCTTGAGGTCGGCGTAAAACGCCTGAGCGCTGGCCAGTGAGGTCTGCGCGGTGAACACCACTTCGGCCGTCTGCGCCGCCAGTTCACGCCCGGTTTCCGACGAGCCGGCCTGCACGATCACTGGCTGCCCCTGTGGCGAACGCGCGACATTCAGCGGGCCTTTGACCCGGAAGTGCTCGCCAACGTGATTCAGCACATGCAGCTTTTCCGGGTCGTAATACGCGCCGCTGGCTTTGTCGCGGAGGAAAGCATCGTCCTGCCAACTGTCCCAGAGACCCGTGACCACCTGATGAAATTCCCGGGCGCGGCTGTAGCGTTCGGCATGGCCGATGTGTTCGTCGCGGCCAAAATTCTGCGCTTCGGCGGCGTTGTCCGAGGTCACCAGATTCCACCCCGCTCGCCCGCCCGACAGGTGATCGAGCGAAGCGAACTTGCGCGCCACGTGGTACGGCTCGTTGTAACTGGTGGTGGCGGTGGCGATCAGGCCGATGTGCTCGGTCACTGCGCTCAACGCCGAGAGCAACGTCAGCGGTTCGAAGTGATCCGAACGGGCCATGCGGCTGGCGATGTCCTGGGTCGGGGCGGCGACGCTGTCGGCGACGAACAAGGTGTCGAACTTCGCCGCCTCGGCAATCTGCGCCAAGCGTTTGTAATGGGCGAAATCCAGTCCGGCGTTGGCCGGTACGTCCGGATGACGCCACGCGGCAACGTGGTGCCCGGTGGCCATGAGAAACGCGCCAAGTTTCAGCTGTCGGCTCATCTCAGAAGTCCTTGCGCAGTTGCACGCCGAAGTAGCGCTCGTCGTCGCGAGGCACAGCGCGGTAGATGTAGTTGCCACCGCTGGCGAGCAGCGGCGAATACGACTTGTCGGAGAGGTTCTTGCCGAGCAACGCCACGCGCCAGCCGTTGGTGTAATCGGCCAGGGCCACGCTGGCATTCCAAAGGCCGTAGGCGCCCTGTTTGGTGTCGGCGTTCTGGCTGATGTCGTACTGCACTTCGCTCTGCCAGCTGTAATCGGTGCCGAGTTCGATATCCAGGCCGTTATCCAGCGGGATGGTGTAGTCGGCCCGCACGTAGCTTTTCCAGTCCGGGCTGAACGGCAGCGGTTTGCCGTTGACGTTGCACGACGCCGCCGCGCCCGCCGGGCAGGCGAACTCGTCGATGCGGGCGCGGGTGTAGGCCAGCGCGCCGGAGAACTTCAGTTGCTGGGTCGCCTGCAGGGCGAAATCAAGTTCCACACCCTCGGTGCTGACGCTGCCGGCGTTGATCAGGCGCGTTACGACTTGCCCGGCGACGGTGTCGAAAAAGTTCGCCTGGTAGTTGTCGTAGTCGCTGTGGAAAACCGCGAGGTTGGTGGTCAGGCGATTGTTCCAGGACGAGGCTTTGATCCCCGCCTCCCAGGTGTTGGAGGTTTCCGGTTTCAGCGCTTCGGTATCGCGCGGCTGCATGTTGAAGAACACGTTGTAGGCCGGGCCTTTGTAGCCGCGCGAGTAAGTCAGGTAGGTGGTGACGGTATCGCTCAGGTCGTACTGCAAACCGAGCCGGCCGGACCAGCCGTCCTCGTCCACCGAACCGGAACTGCGGGTGGCCGGTTGAATGCCGCTGACCGTGGTGGCGGACGTGGAGACGCGACGGTGATCGTATTCCAGATCGTCGTGGGTGTAGCGCAGGCCGGCGATGCCACGAAAGTCCGAGGTGAAATTCAGCGTGCTCTCGCCGAACACCGCGTAGCTGTCGCTGGTGGTGCTGTAATCGGCGACGCCGCGATCAGTGCGCGTGGTGGTCGTCAGGGTGCGCTGATAGGTTTCCTCGTCCTTGCCGTGCATGTAGAACAGGCCGCCGACGTATTCGAGGAACTCGCCTTTCGGCGACGCCAGCCGCAGCTCTTGCGAGTACTGATCGAAGGCCAGATCGCCCTTGTCCGCCGTGCCGGGGAACGCAGCCGTCACCGTGCCGAGGCGGTCGCCATCCTGATACTGAGTGTTGTCCCAGCCGCGCCACGCGGTAATCGAGGTCAGGGTGTAATCCCCCAGTTGCCAATCGAGCTGGCCGGACAGGCCCTTGTTGGTGTCCTCGACGTGGGAGCGGGTGTCGGTGTTGATGTCGCGGTTGTGGCTGGTGGCGCCGACCGGGCTCAACGCGTTCGCGAAGGCCGGGGTCAGAGCCTTGGTCACGACGCCGTTGGGGCCGTCATCGTGGGACTGCATGTAGTCGGCGATCAGGGTGAAGGTGATGTCGTCGTTCGGAGTGAATTCCAGTTTGCCGCGCACGCCACGATGGTTATAGCCGTTGACCTCCTGACCGTTGTGCTGGTTGTCGACGTTGCCGTCGTACGTGCCGAACAAGGTGCTGATCGAGCCCTTGAGCGTGTCCGGAATCAGACTGCCGCCGATGCCGAAACGGGTGCGGCTTTCGTTGCCGCTGTAGTACGACTGATCGATGTAGCCGTGGGTCTCGGCGGTCGGCGCCTTGCTGGTGATGTTCAGCACGCCGGCCGAAGCGTTCTTGCCGAACAGCGTGCCTTGCGGGCCGCGCAGAACTTCGACGCGTTCCAGGTCCAGCAGGTCAAGAGTGGACTGGCCGGGACGGGCATAGACCACGCCATCGATCACCGTGGCCACGGTCGGCTCCACACCTGGCGAGGTGGAAATCGTCCCCACGCCACGCACGAACAACGAGGTGTCCTTGTTCGATGCGCCGGTGCGGAAATTCAGCGACGGCACTTGCTGGACGATGCTCGCCACGCTGTTGCGGTTGTCGCGTTCCAACTGCTCGCCGTCGATCACCGACACCGCCACCGGGACCTTTTGCAGCGACTCTTCGCGGCGGGTGGCGGTGACCGTGACGGACTTGAGTGTCGGCTCCTGATCGGTGCTGTCGGCGGCGAACGCGGAAGGCAGCGGCAGCGCGGCCAGCCCGGTGAGTAGCCAGCCCGCAGCGCGGATCGATTGCGCCAGTTTGTGTGTCGCCCCAGGAATGTTGTGCATGTTTGCCCGCTCGGAAAGTTGCCCTGAACCGCTGCCGTTCTGCGACGACAGCGCCTGTCTCGGTGTCTTGGGCATTCGCTCGAGCGAGTAGCAGACAACGCGCTTTGTTAGCGCTAACATCCCCAGTATCGGCAAGCCGGACATAGACCGTCCAATACTGAAAAATTACTTTTATATGCGTTTTGGTTTTTAAGAAGGATCGAGCCTTGAGCGAAGAAAAGCCCCGCAAACGCCGTGGCGCCGGTCGCGTGACCCTCAACGCGGTGGCGCGCCAGGCCGGTGTTTCGGCGATTACCGTATCGCGCTACTTCAACCAGCCGGAACAGGTCTCGCCCGAACGCCGCGAACGGATCGCGGCGGTAGTCGCCGAACTGGGTTATGTGCCGAACCTGGTGGCCGGCGGACTCGCCTCTGCACGGGGGAAAATCGTCGGCATGGTGATCCCGAATATTTCCGGGCCGATCTTTGCCAACACCATTCATGGCTTCAGCGACACCCTCAGCCGTCACGGTTATCAGCTGATGCTGGCATCGAGTTACTTCAGCACCGAGCAGGAAGAAAACGCCGTGCGGGCGTTCCTCGGCTGGTCGCCGGCGGCGCTGGTGGTGACCAGTCACTTCCACAGTCCGGGCACGGAAAAGATGCTCGCCGAAGCGGATATTCCGGTGATCGAAACCTGGGATTACCAACCGGATCGCGAGCCGATGCAGATCGGTTTTTCGCACTTTGAAGTGGGGGTCAGTGCCGCTCGTTATTTGCACGGCAAAGGCTACCGGCGAATCGCCTTCGTGCAGAACAGCGCCCCCGGCGACTTCAGCGCACTGGAACGCCGCGACGGTTATGCGGCGACCGTGCGTGAGTTAGGACTTGAACCCTGGGTATTCGCACCCGCCGCCGATCGCGCCCCGTTTGAGGCCGGCAAGCAAGCGATGGAAGCACTGATGAACGCCTCACCGCGCCCGGACGCCATCATCTTCGCCAACGACAACCTCGCCGCCGGCGGCCTGCTCGCCGGACAACGCGCCGGCCTAAAGATCCCCGAAGACTGCGCCGTCCTCGGCTTCGGCGACTACCCGTTCGCCGAGATGCTGCTGCCGAGCCTGAGCACGATCAAACCTCCCGCGCTGGAGATTGGCGTATTGGCGGCAACCCGGGTGCTGGAAAGTCTGGGCGTGCTGCCGAGTGATGAGGTGCAGCGGTTGAATCTGCTGCAATGCACGGTCATTGAGCGGGAAAGTACCTGACCCAGAGACTCGCTCTAACGGCATGGGAGTCAGATCGAAAAATATGGGGTGATATCAAACTCGACTACATCCCAAACGCCTCCGGCGTATTCCGGGTTGTCGAGATGAGCACCAATATCCCGCACCTGCGGCAACGACTCGCGATCCGCGACCAGTCCCGCAAAGTGCAATGCCAGTGCTTCTTGAATGTTGCTGATAGCTTCAGCGGCTGTACCGCCTGCCGAGTAACAACCCGGAATGTCGGGGACGATCACTCCGTAGTCTGAGTCGGAATCCTTATGCAGAACGACCGGGAATTTCATTAGAGCCCCTTCCTGTACACCCGTAGATGCAGCGCACTATAGGTGTAACCACCAATCAGAAAGCTAAATTACACATCTTGAAATCGATCGTTACGTGAAGATCTGATGCAGCTCGCAGTCTGGATGACATAGACAGAGCGTCATGGTCAGCCGGCGGAGAGATACGAAAAGAATGGGCTGGTTTGGCTATGCTCTAAAAGGACACCGAGCTGGACGAATCACAGGTAAACGAACCCACCAGGCGAAACCCACCATGCACACCGCAATCATCATCTTCTTCGGCCTGATCCTGCTGGCATTGATGTTTTACATCGGCGAGCGCATCGGTTTCAGTCGGCAGACGCTGGCCTATGGTTTCGCGGCGTTGTGGCTGGCGTTGACGGTGATCAATGGTGCGGTCGGCGTGGTCCACGCCGGGCAGCCGTTGGGTTCGGAGATTGCGATCGGCAGCGCCGTGTATGGCGTGCCGCTGGCGGCGATGGTGTTGTTCATGGTGCTGAGCGCCGAGACCTGAAGCCGTCTCGGCGCCCTGCCCCGATCAACGCACCAGATGCAGGAACTGCATGTGCCGTTCGTACTGGTCGAGGATGTCGTTGATGATCTGCTCTTTGGTGTAACCGACCAGATCGTAGTCCTGACTGCCCTCGCTCAAGTGCACTTCAGCGCGGTAGTAGCGGCGATTGTTGAGCTGCTTGGAGCCCATGCCGCCACGGGCGAACGACGGCGTGAAGTAGCCGCGCATCTGCACCTGGTAGATGAACGGATGCTGCTCGCCGTGACCGATTTCCAGGCTGACGCTGTCGTGCGCCGGATCCGGTTGGGTGACCACGTTCAGGCCTTTCTCGGCGAACACGGCCGTCACTTCTTCGATGGCCGGCTTCACCGTGGTGTCCATGAAGCGGTACACCTCGTCCCGCGACGGGAAGTGCACAGCCTGGCTCAGGCGCTGGCGCCAGCCGCCCTTGCCACGCCGTGAACCGGACACCGGCGCCAGCGAATGCAGTTGCGCGATCTGCTTCTGCGACTCCAGATAGAACGCCTTGTGCAGGCCCCACATCATCAGCAGCAGAATCAGCGAGAACGGCAGCGAGGTCAGCACCACCGCCGACTTCAACGCATCGATGCTGCCGGAGAACAGCAGCGCACTGGTCACCAGCGCGGTCATCGCGCCCCAGAACACCCGCAGCCATTTCGGCCCATCTTCATCCGGGTTGCCGCCCTTCGCCGACAGGGTCGAGAGCACCACGGTGCCGGAGTCGGCGGAGGTGACGAAGAACACGAAGCTGATGAACACCGTCACCGCGATGACAGTCTTGCTCCACGGATAGGTTTCCAGCAGCAGGTAGAGGGTCATCGACGGGTTGTCGAGGGCCGACATACCCAGCGCCGACATACCGTGATTGAGCACCTGGTCGATGGCGCTGTTGCCGAAGATCGACATCCACGCCAGGGTGAAACCGAGCGGAATCAGCAGCACGCCGAAGACGAATTCGCGGATGGTCCGGCCACGGGAAATCCGTGCGATGAACAGGCCCACAAACGGCGACCATGCAATCCACCAGGCCCAGTAGAACACCGTCCAGCCGCCGAGCCAGTCGCTCGGTTTGTCGTAGGCGTAGAGGTCGAAACTCTTCATCGGCAACGCGCCGAGGTAGTCGCCCAGGTTCTGGATCAGGGTATTGAGCAAATGCTGGGTGGGGCCGGCGAACAACACGAACAGCAGCAGCGCACAGGCCAGCAGCATGTTGATGTCGGACATGACCCGCACGCCTTTATCCACACCGGAGACGGCGACGATGATCGCTGCGCCCATCATCAGCGTGATCAGGCCGACCTGAATCCACTGGGTGTGGGCGATGCCGAACAGGTAGTCCAGACCGGAGTTGAGATGGAGCACACCGAAGCCCATGTCCGCACCGAGGCCGAACACCGTGGCGATAATGCCGAAGCCGTCCACTGCGTAGCCGATGGGGCCGTTGATGCGTTTGCCGATCAGCGGATACAGCGCCGAACGCAGGGCCAGCGGCAGGTTATGCCGGTAGGCGAAATACGCCAGCGCCATGCCGACAAAGGCGAACACGCCCCAGCCGTGCAGGCCCCAGTGCAGAAACAGAATCTGCATCGCCTGACGCGCCGCCTCCGCCGTGCCGGCCTCGCCTTGCGGCGGCTGGAGCATATGGGTCAGCGGTTCGGACACACAGAAGAAAAACAGCGTGATGCTGATCCCGGCGGCGAACAGCATGCCGGCCCAGGACAGGTAACTGAATTCGGGTTCGTCGTGGTCGGCACCGAGTTTGATCTTGCCGTAGCCCGATAACGCGGTGACCACCACGAAGACCAGATACAGGGTCATCGCGAGCATGTAGTACCAGCCGACCGTGTTGGCCGCCCAGTTTTGCGCTTCGAGAAGCCAGGCGCCGGCCTGTTCCGGCATGGCGATGACCGTCAGGCCGAACAGCAGGATCACCGTCGCGGCGAACCAGAACACCGGCGGATTCATGCGTACCAGACCGCTGGCGGGGGTGGACGATGCACTCATGAACGGTGCACCTCAAGGGGTTGGAAAATGGCTGAAATGATCGGACTCAGCAAAGGCAAGCCTCCTGTTGTGAGCGGGCAGCGAACCGCCGGTTTAACTTGAATGAACGTTCAAGTTAAACATGGATAGTACGCTCAGGACTAATCGCAGGGCTCAGCGGTACCTTTCGTACGCTAGCTCAAGAGGGGTTATGACGCTGTGGCGAGGATGATCGTTCCCAACTGATCGTTCCCACGCTCTGCGTGGGAATGCCGCCCTTGACGCTCCGCGTCATATTGCGGGCCACTCTGTATTTCGGGGGGAGTTCGGAACGCGGAGCGTCCCTGTAGGCGTTCCCACGCAGGAGCGTGGGAACGATCAGGTGTAAGCGTTACTTCTGCGTCCCGTCATCATGCTGCAGATTGGCCTGGGTCAGGTTGCACCCGGCGGGTACGCTGCGGGTCAGCCACACGTTGCCACCGATGGTCGAGCCCTTGCCAATGGTAATCCGTCCCAGGATTGTCGCCCCGGCGTAGATCACTACGTCGTCTTCGACGATCGGATGGCGTGGATGGCCCTTCTGCAGCTGGCCGTCCTCATCCGCCGGGAAGCGTTTGGCGCCGAGGGTCACCGCCTGATAAATCCTGACGCGCTCGCCGATGATCGCGGTCTCGCCGATCACCACGCCCGTCCCGTGGTCGATGAAGAAACTGCGGCCGATCTGCGCACCGGGGTGAATATCGATGCCGGTCGCCGAGTGGGCGATTTCCGAGCTGATCCGCGCCAGCAGCGGCAGGCCTGCACGATACAAATGGTGGGCCAGACGATGGTGAATCACCGCCAGAATCCCCGGATAGCACAGCAGCACTTCATCGACGCTGCGCGCCGCCGGGTCGCCGTGGTAGGCGGCCAGTACATCGGTGTCGAGCAGGCTGCGCAGGCCCGGCAGTGCGAGGGCGAAATCCTGGATGATCCGGATGGCTTCGGCCTCGACTTCAGTGTCGGCCTGGGCGCTGTGACGGGCGACGTAACGCAGTTCGAGTCGTGCCTGAGCCAGCAATGCATTCAACGCAACGTCGAGGGTGTGACCGACATAGAAATCCTCGCTCTCTTCACGCAGATCCACCGGTCCCAGTCGCATCGGAAACAGTGCGCCGCACAGGGCTTCAAGGATCTGCGCCATCGCATCACGGGACGGCAATTCACGCCCGCCCTGCTCGCCGGACGCGCGCCCGTTTTGCGCACGCCACTGATCCCGCGCAGTACGCAGCTGGCTGACGATGGTCTGCAATTGCCAATGGCTGGAACGCTCGCTCACGGTAAAGACTCCTCACGGGCGGCCGGACTGTCTGGCCGCGTCAACGGCGACTACTTTACGGCAACCCCACCGGGGCGAATTAAGAACCGATAGTGCTGGGTTAAGCACATTTGGCTATAAGCGATTGGCGGTTGCCCCGGTAAATCGGCGTGCCTATAGTCCTGACATCTCCTTGCATCAGTACGGAACCATGTCCACACAACCGATCAAACAACAGCTGCAACGCTTCAACCGCCTCGACCTGCTCGGCCAACCGACCCCACTGGAAAAACTCGAGCGCCTGTCCACCTGGCTCGGCCGCGATGTCTACATCAAACGCGATGACCTGACGCCTTTGGCCATGGGCGGCAACAAGCTGCGCAAGCTCGAATACCTCGCCGCCGATGCCATCGCCCAAGGGGCCGATACCCTGATCACCGCCGGTGCACTGCAATCGAACCACGTTCGCCAGACCGCCGCGCTGGCCGCGAAACTGGGCCTGGGTTGCGTGGCGCTGCTGGAAAATCCGCTGGGCACCGATGACAGCAACTACACCGGCAACGGCAACCGCCTGCTGCTGGACCTGTTCGACACCAAGGTCGAGCTGGTCGACAACCTCGACAACGCCGACGAACAACTGGCCGCCCTCGCCGTGCGCCTGCGCAGCAACGGCAAGAAGCCGTATCTGGTGCCGATCGGTGGCTCCAACGCCATCGGTGCGCTGGGTTATGTGCGCGCCGGTCTGGAGCTGGCAGAACAGATCAAGGACACCGGCCTGCAATTCTCCGCCGTCGTTTTGGCCTCTGGCAGCGCCGGTACTCACAGCGGTCTGGCGCTGGCCCTGAGCGAAGCCCTGCCACAACTGCCGGTGATTGGCGTGACGGTGTCGCGCAGCGAAGAAGATCAGCGCCCGAAAGTCCAGGGCCTCGCCGAACGCACCGCCGACCTGCTGGGTGTGGCGCTGCCGGACAGCTTCAAGGTCGAGTTGTGGGACGAATACTTCGGCCCGCGCTATGGTGAGCCGAATGCCGGGACGCTGTCGGCGGTGAAGCTGCTGGCCAGCCAGGACGCCGTGTTGCTCGATCCGGTCTACACCGGCAAGGCCATGGCCGGACTGCTCGACGGCATCGGTCGCGGGCGTTTCGACGACGGCCCGATCATCTTCCTGCACACCGGCGGCGCCCCGGCGTTGTTTGCGTACAAGGATTTTCTCTGACGCGCTCGCTCCCACGCTCTGCGTGGGAACACAGCCCGGAATACGAAAAACGCATATTCCGCAGATGAATAACAAATGGAAAATTCATTATTTTCCATTCTAAAAGAACCACCCTATAGTCTCGCCGCAGGCGAATTTCGCGAGAGACGCATAAGCTGCTTTAAGGCAGGATAGCGCTGTCGTCCAATTCCCGGATTCGCCAACTTTCCTTAAGCGTCTTCCATAAGAAAACACAGGGGCTTGTCATGATTCTTTCCGCACTACGTCGAAATCTGCTGGTAGGTTCGCTGGGCCTGGCACTGAGCGCCGGTCTGCTGGGGCAGGCGGTTGCCGGTGAGCAACTGCAACAGATCAAGGACAAAGGCGTTATCAACGTCGGCCTGGAAGGCACTTACCCACCGTTCAGCTTCGTCGATGCCGACGGCAAGCTGTCGGGTTTCGAAGTCGAGCTGTCCGAAGCCCTGGCCAAGAAGCTGGGCGTGAAGGCCAAGATTCAGCCGACCAAATGGGACGGCATCCTCGCGGCCCTGGAATCCAAGCGTCTGGACGTGGTGGTCAATCAGGTGACCATCTCCGAAGAGCGTAAGAAGAAGTACGACTTCTCCGAGCCGTACACCGTTTCAGGGATTCAGGCACTGGTACTGAAAGACAAGGCAGCCGCGCTGAACATCAAATCCGCCGCCGACCTGTCCGGCAAGAAAGTCGGCGTCGGTCTGGGCACCAACTATGAACAGTGGGTCCGCGCCAACGTGCCGGGTGCCGACGTTCGCACCTACGACGATGATCCGACCAAGTTCGCCGACCTGAACAACGGACGTACCGACGCGATCCTGATCGACCGACTGGCTGCACTGGAATACGCCCAGAAAGCGCCAAAAACCGTCGCTGCCGGTGAAGCCTTCTCCCGTCAGGAAGCGGGTATTGCCCTGCGCAAAGGCGAACCCGAACTGCTGGCCGCCGTGAACAAGGCCCTCGACGAACTGCGTGCCGACGGCACCCTTGAGAAGCTGTCCAAGAAATACTTCAACGCTGACGTCACCCAATAATGGAAGAAGCTTTCCAACTCGCTCTGGACTCCGCGCCCTTCCTGTTGAAGGGCGCGTACTACACGGTAATCCTCAGCCTCGGCGGCATGTTTTTCGGCCTGCTGCTGGGCTTTGGCCTGGCGTTGATGCGCCTGTCGCGTTTCAAGTCGGTCAGCTGGCTGGCCCGCATCTACGTGTCGTTCTTTCGCGGCACGCCGTTGCTGGTGCAACTGTTCGTGATCTATTACGGCTTGCCGCAATTGGGCATGGAACTCGACCCGCTCCCGGCGGCGCTGATCGGCTTCTCGCTGAACATGGCCGCCTACGCCTGTGAAATCCTGCGTGCCGCGATCGGTTCGATCGAACGCGGCCAGTGGGAAGCCGCTGCGAGCATCGGCATGACCCGTGCGCAGACCCTGCGCCGGGCCATCCTGCCGCAGGCGATGCGCACGGCGTTGCCGCCGCTGGGCAACAGCTTCATTTCGCTGGTCAAGGACACCGCACTGGCCGCCACCATTCAGGTGCCGGAGCTGTTCCGTCAGGCGCAGCTGATTACCGCCCGGACTTTCGAAGTCTTCACCATGTATCTTGCCGCCGCGCTGATCTACTGGATTCTGGCCACGGTGCTGTCGCACTTCCAGAACAAGTTGGAAGAGCGGGTCAATCGGCACGACCAGGAGTCCTGACCCCATGATTGTCGTGGAAAAACTGACAAAGCAGTTCAAGGGTCAAGTCGTGCTCAACGGCATTGATCTGGAGGTGAAGGAAGGCGAGGTCGTGGCAATCATCGGGCCCAGCGGCTCGGGCAAGACCACGTTCCTGCGCTGCCTGAACTTCCTCGAGGAACCCACCAGCGGCCGGATCAAGGTCGGCGAGATCGAGATCGATACCAGTCGCCCGCTGAACCAGCAGCAGAGCCTGGTGCGCAACCTGCGCCAGCATGTGGGCTTCGTGTTCCAGAACTTCAACCTGTTCCCCCACCGCACCGCCCTGGAAAACGTCATCGAAGGCCCGATCGTGGTCAAGAAGACGCCTCGCGATGCAGCCATTGCCCTGGGCAAGAAGCTGCTGGCCAAGGTCGGCCTGGCGGGCAAGGAAGACGCCTACCCACGGCGCCTGTCCGGTGGCCAGCAACAGCGCGTGGCGATTGCCCGGGCGCTGGCGATGGAGCCGGAAGTGATCCTGTTCGACGAGCCGACCTCGGCCCTCGATCCGGAGCTGGTAGGTGAAGTGCTGGCGACCATCCGCGGCCTCGCCGAGGAGAAACGCACCATGGTGATCGTCACCCACGAAATGGCGTTCGCCCGTGACGTGGCCAACCGCGTGGTGTTTTTCGATAAAGGCGTGATCGTCGAACAAGGTGAAGCGAAAGCGTTGTTTGCCAATCCGAAAGAAGAACGCACTCGACAGTTCCTCAGCAAGTTCAGAAACAACGGCTGATCCGCAAACTTTCCTGAATACAAACTTCCATGGATGGAAGTTATGTTTAAACATTCCACAACACCAACTCAATCAAACAATTGCGCTACTTATCCATGTCCTGCAACACACTGGGCATGATTGAATTGCGCCCTCTCACTCGTCTTCCTTTGCGCAGTTCAATAGCCGCCACAGCCGGTAAAGCCTGGAAAAAACGTGGCTTAATTCGCCGTTCCAGATAGGTAGAGTGCCTTATCGACGTAGGAGCATTCTGATAAATCCGTAATTCTGCAATTAACTAACGCCATCCATTGACATGCCTTTCAGTGAACTTTTATCTAGTCACTCATCGCAAGCCGCTACATCACAAAGACCCAATAACGATTGGCCGAAAGTACTGGTTTTTATTACCGGGCAATTCTGGCCATTTGAACTTTCAGAAACGGATTTCGCTGCAAGGCTTCAAGGAGAGGATTTCATGACCCGCACTTCGCTTATCCCCGAACTGACCGCGCCGAGCGTGGCGCCCTCGCAAAACAACGGCATCAATCTCGCAGCAGCGGCGCATCTGCTGGTCGATGTGCCGCCCTACCCGGACATGGACACCGGCGACCTGATCGAACTGTTCTGGAACAACTGCTATGTCGCCTCTCACCTGCTGACAGCGCAAGACCTCGCAGCCCCGGTGAGTCTGCGGGTGCCCGAGAGCTTTATCGTCAGCGGCTCATCACGTATTCACTACCGGGTCATGCGGGTGGGTCACGGGCCATCGCTGTCGGCGGCGGCGCGCGTCACGGTGAAACTCGACTGCCCCGGCGGGCAGCCCCCCGCGGTGTGTGGTGACGAAAACCAGCAACTGGCCCCTGTGACCCTGCCCGAGACCATTCGCCGTCAGGGGGTCAACGCGAACCAGATCAAGCGTGGCGTACCACTGACCATCGAGCCGTACCTGAACATGGCTGAAGGCGATGCCATCACCCTGCGCTGGGGCGATGTGCGGATGGACCTGGCGCGCATCACCCCGGCCGATGTCGGCCAGCCGATTCAGGTCTGGGTGCCGCCGGCGATCATCACCGAGGCCGGCGAAGACCTGCGGCTGGATGTGACCTACTGCATCCTCGACCGGGTCGGCAACAACTCGCGCTGGGCGCCGCCGCGAACGCTGAAGATCGGTTGTGTGAATCCCTACCTCAAGGTGCCGCTCAAGGAAACGCCGAAGGCAGCAGAGCCGCAAAAAAAATGAGCATCGACGGCCGGTGAGGGACGACTTCCCTCGCCGCCGCACGCTTAACCAGACGGACCACGCCCCCTTCTATACATATTCCTAAAAGTTAGTTTATTTAAATTTTATACGCGCTTAGGGTATATGAACCGGACCACCGGACATTCTTTCGTTCGCCGCACTTTTGCGGCGTTTTTCATGAGATGTGAGGTAGGTAACATGGTCCGGAACACAATCACCCCAGTGCAGATCGCCAGGGCATTGCGTGCAGCCAGGGAGCGGCACTGATGTCCAGTCTGGCAGACGCAAACGTCCAGAGTGACCTGGACATCGCCCCGTTGTTGTTGCCCGCGCAAGTGCTGCGCAACGACGCTCAAGCCATCAAGGCCGCCCACGAGCTGGCGCAAGTCGCTCGCGTGCAGGCCGCCAGACGCGATCGCCAGCGCAAGCTGCCGTGGTCGGAAATCGAACAGTTCACCCGCAGCGGCCTCGGCAGCATCGCGATTCCGCGCGAGTACGGTGGCCCGCAGGTTTCCTTCGTGACCCTGGCCGAAGTGTTCGCGATCATTTCCGCAGCCGACCCGGCATTGGGGCAGATCCCGCAGAACCAGTTCGGCATCATCAACCTGATCCTCGGCAGCGCCACCGAACAGCAGAAAAAACTGCTGTTGCAGAGCGTTCTGGAAGGCTGGCGCATCGGAAACGCCGGGCCCGAACGCGGCACCAAGGACACCCTGGAATTGAAAGCGCGCATCACCGCCGACGGCGATGACTACGTGATCAATGGCCAGAAGTTCTACTCCACCGGCGCCCTGTTCGCCCACTGGGTCGCGGTCAAGGCGCTGAACGATGACGGTAAACAGGTTTTGGCCTTCGTCCGTCGGGGCACGCCGGGCCTGCGCATCGTCGATGACTGGTCCGGTTTCGGCCAGCGCACCACCGCCAGTGGCACGATCCTGTTGAACAACGTGCGGGTCGACGCCGGCCTCGTGGTGGACAACTGGAAAATCAACGAAAAGCCCAACACCCAGGGCGCGGTTTCGCAGCTGATTCAGGCAGCGATCGACGCCGGTATCGCCCGTGGCGCCATCGATGACGCCATCGAATTCGTCAAGACTCGCGCGCGGCCGTGGATCGACGCCAACGTCGAACGGGCCAGCGATGACCTCTACGTGATTGCCGACATCGGCAAACTGAAAATCGAACTGCACGCCGCCGAAGCGCTGCTGCGCAAGGCCGGGCAAGTGCTGGATCAGGTGCACGCCGCACCGCTGACTGCCGAGTCCGCCGCCCGCGCCTCGATTGCCGTGGCCGAAGCCAAGGTGCTGACCACCGAGATCTCGCTGCTGGCCAGCGAAAAACTCTTCGAACTGGCCGGCAGCCGCGCGACCCTCGCCGAATTCAACCTCGACCGTCACTGGCGCAACGCCCGGGTGCACACCCTGCACGACCCGGTGCGCTGGAAGTACCACGCGGTCGGCGCTTATCGCCTCAACGGCAAGTTGCCGGCTCGCCATTCCTGGATCTGACGACCCGAACACTTTTGACCAGATCTCTGGAGAAATACATGACTTTTTCCCATCCCGTCGCGCTCATCACCAGCGACGAGCAAGCCCTGATCGTCGCCAGCGACCTGGCCGAAGATTTCCAGCGCGACAGCAACCTGCGCGACCGCGAACGCCGGCTGCCGCTGCCGGAGCTCGACGTGTTTTCCCGCTCCGGCCTGTGGGGCATCAGCGTGCCCAAGGAGTACGGTGGCGCCGGCGTATCCAACGTGACCCTGGCCAAAGTCATCGCGCTGATCGCCCGGGCTGACGGCTCGCTGGGGCAGATTCCACAGAACCATTTCTATGCCCTGGAAGTGCTTCGGGTGAACGGCAGCCACGAGCAGAAACAACGCCTGTACGCCGAAGTCCTCGCCGGCCAGCGCTTCGGCAATGCCTTGGCAGAACTGGGCACCAAGACCGCCCATGACCGTGTCACCAGCCTCAAGCGCGACGGCAGCGGTTATCGCATCAACGGCCGCAAGTTCTATGCGACCGGCGCCATTTACGCCCAACGCATTCCAACGTCCGTGGTCGATGAAAACGGCGTGCAGCAACTGGCGTTCGTCCCGCGCGACAGCAAAGGCCTGACCGTGATCGACGACTGGAGCGGCTTCGGTCAGCGCACCACTGGCAGCGGTTCGGTGGTGTTCGAAGACGTGTACGTCACTGCCGAAGATGTCATTCCGTTCCAGAGCGCTTTCGAGCGCCCGACCCCGGTCGGCCCGCTGGCGCAGATCCTTCACGCCGCCATCGACACCGGTATCGCCCGCGCCGCCTACGAAGATGCGCTGCACTTCGTGCGCAGCAAAACCCGGCCGTGGATCGATTCGGGTAACGACAAGGCCACCGAAGACCCGCTGACCCTCAAGAGCTTTGGCCACTTGAGCATTCGCCTGCACGCCACCGAAGCCCTGCTCGAACGTGCCGGCGAATTCCTCGACGCCGCCCAGGCCGAGACCAACGCCGAGACGGTTGCAGCGGCCTCGATTGCGGTCGCCGAAGCACGGGCGATCAGCACCGAAATCTCTCTGGCCGCCGGCAGCACGCTGTTCGAACTGGCCGGCAGCCAGGCCACCCTGATCGAACACGGCCTAGACCGTCACTGGCGCAACGCCCGGGTTCACACCCTGCACGACCCGGTGCGCTGGAAGTACCACGCGGTGGGCAATTACTACCTCAACGATGAAAACCCGCCGCTGCGAGGGACCATCTGATGAGCAAGAAAAAGATCCTGCTCAATGCGTTCAACATGAACTGCATCGGCCACATCAACCACGGGTTGTGGACCCATCCCCGCGACACCTCAACCCAGTACAAGACAATCGAATACTGGACCGAACTGGCACAGTTGCTGGAGCGCGGGCTGTTCGACGGGCTGTTCATCGCCGACATCGTCGGCGTGTACGACGTCTATCAGAACTCGGTGGACGTCACCCTGAAAGAGTCGATTCAGCTGCCGGTCAACGATCCGTTGCTGCTGGTATCGGCCATGTCTGCGGTGACCAAAAACCTCGGTTTCGGCCTGACCGCCAACCTCACCTACGAGCCGCCGTATCTGTTCGCCCGGCGCATGTCGACCCTCGATCACCTGAGCCGTGGACGGGTGGGCTGGAACATCGTCACCGGCTATCTGGACAGCGCCGCCAAGGCGATGGGCCTCAGTGAACAGGTCGAGCACGACCGGCGTTACGACCAGGCCGACGAGTACCTCGAAGTGCTCTACAAACTCTGGGAAGGCAGCTGGGAAAACGGTGCGGTGCTCAACGATCCGCAGCGGCGGATCTACGCGCAGCCGGACAAGGTGCACAAGGTCGAACACAAGGGCGAGTTCTATCAGGTCGAGGGTTATCACCTGTGCGAACCGTCGCCGCAGCGCACGCCGGTGCTGTTCCAGGCTGGCAGTTCGGATCGCGGTCTGCTGTTCGCCGGGCGTCATGCCGAGTGCGTGTTCATCAGTGGCCAGAACAAACCGTCAACCAAAGTGCAGGTGGACAAGGTCCGTGCCAGCGCCGTCGAAGCCGGGCGCAATCCCGAGGACATCAAGGTGTTCATGGGCCTCAACGTGATCGTCGGCGAGACCGAGGAAGCGGCCTGGGCCAAGCACGCCGAATACCTGAGCTACGCCAGCGCCGAAGCGGGCGTGGCGCATTTTTCGGCCTCCACCGGGATCGATTTTTCCCAGTACGAAATCGACGAGCCGATCCAGTACGTGAAGAGCAACGCGATCCAGTCCGCCACCAAGAACTTGCAGAACAACGACTGGACCCGCCGCAAATTACTCGACCAGCACGCCCTCGGCGGGCGCTACATCACCGTGGTCGGCTCGCCGCAACAAGTGGCGGATGAACTGGAATCGTGGATCGCCGAAACCGGCCTCGACGGCTTCAACCTGACCCGCATCGTCACCCCGGAAAGCTATGTGGATTTCATCGACCTGGTGATTCCGGAACTGCAACGGCGCGGCTCGTACAAGACCGCGTACGACAGCGGCAGCCTGCGGGAAAAACTGTTTCACGGCGAAGCGCATTTGCCGCAGCAACACACCGGCGCCCACTACCGACACTAACCCTTGCACTGATCGTTCCCACGTCGAGGCGTCGAACCGTCCGCGTGGGAATGCAGCCTGGGACGCTCTGCGTCCCAACAGCGGACGCAGAGCGTCCATTGAGGCGCGCTCCCACGCGGAGCGTGGGAGCGATCAGGCTAAATTAACTGACTGGAAAACCACCATGACCAAGAAGCTCCTGTCCCACCCAGTCAAAGCACTGGCCCTGGCCTTCGGCCTGTTCAGCTCGGCTGTTTTCGCCGCCGATGCCCCGTTGAAAATCGGCACTACCGCAGCCTTCGCGATTCCGCTGGAAGCCGCCGTCGAAGAGGCCTCCAAACAAGGCCTGAAAGTCGAGCTGGTGGAATTCACCGACTGGATCGCGCCGAACGTCAGCCTCGCCGCCGGTGACATCGACGTGAACTACTTCCAGCACATTCCGTTCCTGGAAAACGCCAAGGCCGCCTCCGGTTTCGACCTGGTGCCGTTCGCCCCGGGCATCATCAACAACGTCGGCCTGTACTCGAAGAAATACAAAAGCTTCGACGAACTGCCGGAAGGCGCCAGCGTCGCCATCGCCAACGACCCGATCAACAGCGGACGCGGCCTGCAACTGCTGGCCAAGGCCGGTCTGATCACCCTCAAGCCGGGCGTCGGTTACAAGGCCACCGAAGACGATATCGTCGCCAATCCGAAGAAGATCAAGATCCTCCAGGTCGAAGCCGTGCAACTGGTGCGCGCCTACGATGACGCCGATCTGGTCCAGGGCTACCCGGCCTACATTCGTCTGGCAAAGACCTTCGATGCCGGCTCCGCGCTGCTGTTCGACGGCCTCGACCACAAGGAATACGTGATCCAGTTCGTGATCCAGCCGAAGAGCAAAACCGACCCGCGCCTGATCAAGTTCGTCGACATTTACCAACACTCGCCAGCCGTTCGCGCGGCGCTGGATAAGGCCCACGGCAAGCTGTACCAGGCCGGTTGGGAAAGCTGAGGATGACCGCGGCCATCCAACGGCGACTGGATCTTCCAGAGCCACCCGCGCTTGCGGAGCGCACCGAACTGCATCCGGAACTGAACCGCGCTCATGTGCGTTTCGTCGGGCTCGGCAAAACCTACGACGGCAAACAAGGCCCGGTCGCCGCCCTGCAAGGCATCGACCTGGCGATCCAGCGCGGTGAAGTGTTCGGCATCATCGGCCGCAGCGGCGCCGGCAAGTCGTCGCTGATTCGCACCATCAACCGCCTCGAACAACCGACCTCGGGCCGGGTGCTGATCGATCAGGTGGACATCGGCGAATACGACGAGGACCGCCTCGTCGCCCTGCGACGGCGGATCGGCATGATCTTCCAGCACTTCAACCTGATGTCGGCGAAAACGGTGTGGCAAAACGTCGAACTGCCGCTGAAAGTCGCCGGCGTCCCGAAGGAACAGAGGGAGAACAAGGTTCGCGAACTGCTTGAGCTGGTGGGCCTGCAAGCCAAGCACAAGGCGTATCCGGCGCAGCTGTCCGGCGGGCAGAAACAGCGGGTCGGCATCGCCCGCGCGCTGGTGCATGACCCGGATATTTTGCTGTGTGATGAAGCCACCTCGGCCCTCGATCCGGAAACCACTCAATCGATCCTCGGCCTGCTGCGCGAGATCAACAGACGCCTGGGCCTGACCATCGTGCTGATCACCCACGAGATGGCGGTGATCCGGGAAATCTGCGACCGCGTCGTCGTGCTCGAACACGGCCGCATCGTCGAGCAGGGCCCGGTCTGGGAAGTGTTCGGCAACCCGCAGCACGAAGTCAGCCAGACCTTGCTCGCACCGTTGCAACACGCCTTGCCCGAAGAATTACAAAGCCGTTTGCAGGCACAACCGTCCTCGCCCGATGCGTCAGTTGTGCTGCGTTTGCAGTTCACTGGCAACCAACAGGACGAACCGGATCTGGCCGCGCTGTTCGCCGCGCTCGGTGGCCGGGTGAAATTGCTCCAGGGCGGCGTGGAACGGATTCAGGGCCACGCGCTTGGGCAATTGCTGCTGGCGGTGGCGGGCTCAAAGCTGAACGCCGAGCAATTGCGTGAGCGAGCCAGCCAATGGGCACAACGCACGGAGGTGCTGGGTTATGTGGTTTGATCGCTTGCTGCAGGGTTTCATCGACACGTTTCTGATGGTCGGCGTGTCCTCGCTGATCGCATTGCTGGCGGGTATTCCGATGGCGGTGATTCTGGTCACCAGCGACAAGGGCGGGATCTACGAAGCGCCGGTTCTTAACCGTGCGCTGGGTGCCTTCGTGAACCTGTTTCGTTCGATCCCGTTCCTGATTCTGATGGTCGCGCTGATCCCGTTCACCCGGCTGATCGTCGGCACCACCTACGGCGTGTGGGCGGCCGTCGTACCGCTGACCATCGCGGCCACACCGTTCTTTGCGCGAATCGCCGAGGTGAGTCTGCGTGAAGTCGACTACGGCCTGATCGAGGCCGCGCAAGCCATGGGCTGCCGGCGCTGGCACATCGTCTGGCACGTGCTGTTGCCCGAGGCCCTGCCGGGGATTGTGGGCGGGTTCACCATCACCCTGGTGACGATGATCAACTCATCGGCCATGGCCGGAGCGATTGGCGCCGGCGGTCTGGGTGACATCGCCTATCGCTACGGCTATCAGCGCTTCGACAGCCAGATCATGCTGACCGTCATCGTACTGTTGGTGGCGCTGGTAGCGCTGATTCAGCTGGGTGGAGATCGTCTGGCACGGGGGCTGAACAAGCGCTGAGATCGTCAACGGTTCAACAGGCTTTCAAGCAGCTGGCTGTCTGCGATTCTGGCCAGATGCAGAGCCTGCAGACTCGTGGCGGCGTAGATAATGCTGTCGGCATTGCTTGAGGCTAGCGATGTCCGAACGGTCGAGTGGGCATTGAACAGGTCGACAGCCGTCTGGACATCCAGCTTCTCTGCCAGTCCCAGAGCCTCTCTGACTCCGGCGGTGAAACGGCTGTGGTCGCTCGTGAACCCATCCAGGTATGCCACCGTCATGCCGCCCTGCATGATGACTTCCGAAACACCGCGCTCGGCCATGTCGTAAACCGGCACCGGACGACTTAGGGCATTTCCCATGCGCGCGTCCAGATAAAAGAAATCCAGCGCGCCTGGCCCAACGCTCTTGAACCGGTTGACCCTGTTCGTGTGCAGCATTTCATGACCCAGAACGGCGGCAAAATCCCCGGTCTGCAGGTGATTGAGACTGATGAATAAACGGCCATGAAAATCGAACTGGTACATCCACGCCCGGCGATCCTGGTCAAACGCCACACCCACGAACTTTTCCATCCCCCATGGCCCCTGATACTCCTTTGACAGCGCCTCGCCTCGCGACAGGCAATCGGCGAACTTCGCCTTGATCAGCGCATGCTGCCTGCCGAAAAATCCCTTAAAAATATCTGCGACCTCGGCGTAGTTCGCCGCGAGCCCATTGCGAGCATCGGAAAATATCTGGTGCGTGGCGTGCAACTCGGTTCGCAGGGCGGCTGCGTGCCGGGGTTCAAACTGACTCAGTCCACGGGCAACGATCGTCACGGTGAGAGAGGTTTGACGCTCGAACCGGTCATCCCGGCCTTCATACAGTCGGCCCTGCGCAGCTGTTGCATCCCTGCCGATTGAAGGCTTGAGGCCGATAAGCTCGGAATCGGATCGGGCGCTCATGGCGTTGCCGATGTCAGCCAGAATCGACAGTTGTTCGGTTTTCCAGAGCTTCGTCCGCTGATCAAGAACAAGTCTCGGCCCCGAGGCGGACTGTTCCGACGGGAGCGTCGCACGGTATTCACCTGTTACGACGTCCTGCCGGACCTGCACGATTTCACCCGCAGCGATATCGACAAACTCGCGGCCCTTGAAACGCCTGATGCCCTGGGTATCGGCAGCCGGGAGGCCACGCGGCAGTCTGAGGTGATACTTTTCAAGCGAAATCACTACGGACCGGATAGAAGTATTTTCCGCCAGGGGCATCCCGGTAATCGTGACCGCGGCGTCAGCAGAAACCGGCATCGCCGGATCTTTTTCCAGCGCTGGAGAGGTTCGCGCAACCTTGATTGCCGGGGCCTCGATGGAAAGGGTATCGCCAGGCCTTGTACGGGGCCGCGTGGCATCCGGTGCAAAACGGGCAGGTGATGGCGTGACGTGGGGCTTGCGACCGATGACCATAGGAAATCCTGTTTCTGAAGAGGTCGCCCGAGACAGGGCGGCATCGCGACAATCATCTGTCGCACAGGCGTTATTTCATCCGTTTCGCGATTGCTCAGTGCGGTACAGGGTTATTGCCTGCGCACCCGCCTGAACCTGTATGGCGTATATTCACCAAACCCGAATGCCACCGCAGTCCGACCATGAAACAGACCCCCACCGATCTTGAGCAGATCACTTCGACCACCCTCGGCCACTACAACGCGGTGGCCGAAGATTTTCGTGAAGGCACCCGCGATCACGATGTCAGCCAGAACATCGACGCCCTGTTGCGGCACATCCAGGGTACGGCGCCGTTTTCCATCCTCGATTTCGGCTGCGGGCCGGGGCGGGACTTACAGACATTGACCCGGATGGGACACGTCGCCGTCGGCCTCGACGGTGCGGAAAAATTCGCGCAGATGGCTCGCGAGGACAGTGGTTGCGAGGTGTGGTGTCAGGACTTTCTGAAGCTGGATCTGCCGGACGAACGCTTCGACGGGATCTTCGCCAACGCAGTGCTGTTTCATGTGCCGTTGCAGGAATTGCCTCGGGTCTTGAAGCAACTGCACGGGACATTGAAACCGGGCGGCGTGCTGTTCAGTTCCAATCCGCGTGGGGATAACCGTGAGGGCTGGAACGGGCCGCGTTATGGCTCGTATCACGATCTGGAGGCCTGGCGCGGATTGTTGACCGCTGCCGGGTTCGTGGAACTTGAGCATTATTACCGGCCGGCGGGGCTGCCGCGTGAGCAGCAGCCCTGGCTGGCGAGTGTCTGGCGCAAAGCCGTGTAGTTGGCGATGAACGCAAGGCGCTCGCCTTACTGCGCCTCTTTCTTCGGCTCGCGAATCTTGTACCAGGCCACGTACAGCGCCGGCAGAAACAGCAGCGTCAGCAGAGTCGCGATCACGATCCCGCCGATCATCGCGTAAGCCATCGGCCCCCAGAACACTTCCCGGGCGATCGGAATCATGCCCATGCTCGCCGCCGCGGCCGTCAGCAGGATCGGGCGACGTCGGTGTTCGGTGGCTTCCACCACGGCATCCCAAGGCGCGTAACCTTTGCGTTCGAACTCGTCGATCTGGGTCACAAGGATCACCGAGTTGCGGATGATGATGCCGATCAGCGCCAGGATCCCGAGGATTGCCACGAAGCCCATCGGCGTACCGGTCGGCACCAGCGCCAGCACCACGCCGATCAGCCCCAGCGGCGCAACACTGGCCACCAGGAACAGCTTCTGCACGCTGTGCAGCTGGATCATCAGGAACGTCGCCATCAGGAACAGCATCAGCGGCAATACCTTGGCAATCGGCCCTTGGGCCTTGCCGCTCTCTTCGACCGTACCGCCAGTGGCGACCTTGTAGCCAACGGGCAGTTTTTCGGCGAACGCGTCGATGGACGGCTTCAACAGTTTCACCAGATCGGTCGGTTGAATCTCGTCACGCACCGACGCCTTGATGGTGATGGTCGGCAAGCGGTCACGACGCCATACCAGCGGCTGCTCCAGCTCATAACGAACCGTGGCGAAGGCCAGCAGTGGAATCGACGTGCCGTTGGGCGTAACGATCTGCAGGTTCTGCAAGGTTTCCGGCGTACCGCGTTCCGAACTCACCGCACGACCGACCACGTTGATCAGGTAGATGTCGTCGTTGACCTGGGTCAGCGGCGCCCCGCTGACGATGCTGTTCATCAGGTTCGCCACGTCTTCGGACGACAGCCCGAGCTGGCGCGCCTTGTCCTGGGCGATGTCGATGCGCAGGACTTTGCCCGGCTCGTTCCAGTCGTAAATGATCTCGCCGATGTGCGAGTTCTTGTCCAGTTCAGTCGCCAGGTCGATGGCATGCTTGCGCACCTGGTCGATGTCCTTGCCGCTGATCCGGTACTGGATCGGGCGCCCCACCGGCGGGCCCATTTCCAGCGCCTGCACGTAACTGCCGATGCCGACGAAGTCCTTGTGCAGCCGTTCGCGCAGGCGCTGACTCAGGGCCTCGCGGGCTTCGAAGTCTTTGCTGACGATCACCAGTTGCGCGTAGTACGGGTTCTGCAATTGTTGGTCGAGTGGCAGGTAAAAACGGATCGCACCCTGACCGATGTAGGTGCTCCAGCGCACGATGTCCGCATCGCCCTTGAGCGTGGCCTCGAGTTTGTCGACGGCCTTGCGGGTTTCGTCGATCGAGGCGTTTTGCGGCAGGTTGAGGTCGACCAGAATTTCGGGTCGATCCGAAGACGGGAAAAACTGATTCTGCACAAACCGCATGCAGAACACTGCCAGCACAAACAACAGGACGGTGATGCCGATGGCCCACCAGCGATTGCGCATGCACCACAGCAAACCGCCATTGAACGCCCGACCAACGCGCCCCGGTTCGGCCTCATGGGATTTCACGTTGGTGCTCAGAATATGTACGCCGATCACCGGGGCGAAAAAAACCGCCACAATCCACGAGACGATCATCGCTACGGCAATCACCGCGAACAGCGTGTAGGTGTACTCGCCTGCAGAACTGGCGTTGAGACCGATGGGGACGAAACCGGCGACCGTCACCAGCGTACCGGTGAGCATCGGGAACGCGGTCGAGGTGTAGGCGAACGTCGCGGCCTCCTCCTTGCTCTCGCCCATTTCCAGGCGCGTGACCATCATTTCCACAGTGATCATCGCATCGTCCACCAACAGGCCGAGGGCAATGATCAGAGCGCCGAGGGAAATCCGCTGCATGGTGATGCCGCTGTATTCCATGAACACGAACACCATCGCCAGCACCAGCGGGATCGAGCACGCCACCACCAGCCCGGCGCGCACGCCGAGGCTGATGAAGCTGACCACCAGCACGATCACCACCGCTTCGAACAAGGCACTGGTGAAGCCGCCGACGGCTTCCTCCACCACCACGGCCTGATCGGACACCGTGTGCACACCCACGCCAACCGGCAGATCCGCGGTCAGTTCATCGATGCGTTTGTGCAGGGCCTTGCCGAATTCCTGAACGTTGCCGCCCTTCTGCATGGCAATCGCCAGCCCGATCGCCGGCTTGCCGTCGAAACGGAATTCCGGCGTCGCCGGATCAGTGTAACCACGAGTGATGTCGGCGATATCCGCCAGACGATAGAAGCGGTCGTTGAGCTTGAGATTGACCTCGGCCAGGTCTTTCTCCGAAGCGAACTGCCCCGAAGTCCGCACGGAAATCCGCTCGGGCCCCGCCTCGATGACACCGGCCGGAGTCACGGCGTTCTGCGATTGCAGGCTCTGCACCACCTGGCGCTGATCGATGCCCAGCGCCGCCAGTTTGCGGGTCGAGAAGTTCAGGTAAATCACTTCGTCCTGCTGGCCGATCATTTCGATCTTGCCCAGCCCCGGCACATTGCGGATCTCGGCCCGCGCCTGTTCCACGTAATCGCGCAACTGGCGCATGGTCAGGCCGTCGGCGGTAAAGGCGTACACCGAGCCGAACACGTCACCGAATTCGTCGTTGAATCCCGGCCCCTGAATCCCTTGAGGAAACTGCCCGCGAATGTCGTCGATCTTCTTGCGCACCTGGTACCAGATTTCCGGAATGTCCTTGGCGCTGGTGGTGTCGCGCAGGTACACGTACACCGTCGATTCGCCGGGGCGCGTGTAGCTTTTCACGTAGTCGAGGGAATCGAGTTCTTCGAGTTTTTTCTCGATGCGATCGGTGACCTGCTTGAGGGTTTCCTCCTGGGTCGCGCCCGGCCATTTGGTCTGGATCACCATGGTCTTGATGGTGAACGACGGGTCTTCCTCGCGCCCCAGATTGAAGTAGGAGAACACCCCCATGAGCAACGCGACGAACATCAGATACCAGACGAAAGACTGATGCTTGAGGGCCCATTCGGAGAGATTGAAAGAGCCTTTCATTGACTGTCCTCGTCAAGTTTCACGGATTGTCCGGGTTTGAGACTGTTGACGCCGGCGCTGACCACGCGCTCGCCGTTCTTCACGCCACCCGCAAGTACAACGCTGCTGTCGGTGCGGCTGATCACGCTGACGTCGCGCGGGTTGACGGTTTTGCTTTGGGTGTCGATGACCCAGATCCGCTGTTTGCCATCGACCTCCTGCAACGCCGTAGCTGGCAATTCGATACGTGGCTTGATCGCCGAGCTGAGGGTGACGCTGATCGCCGTGCCGAGGCGGAAGCCGTCAGGCGTATTGGCCAGGGTCAACCGTGCGCGGCGGGTGCGCGTGGCACTCTGGGCCTGGGGTTCGATCTCGCGCAGGGTGGCCGTGGTGTTGATGCTCGGGTCGAGCTGCCCGGCCACCAGAAACACCACGTCGGACGGGATCTCATCGACCAGGGTGTCCGGCAGATCGATCACCGCTTCCTTGATGTCCGGTTGCGCCAAAGTCACCACTTGCTGGCCCGCCGTCACCACTTGCCCGGCCTCGGCGTTCCACGCGGTGACCACCGCCTTGTGGTCGGAGCGTAGCTGGGTGTAATCGAGTTGGTCCTTGCTTTGATTGACCGCCGCGCGAGCCTGATCCAGCGAGGCCTGGGTGGTTTTCAGGTCCGTCATGGCAATGTCCAGTTGCGCCTGCGCACCCACGCCCCGGTCGAACAGCGCTTGCTGACGGCGGGCGTTGGCCTGGGCGTTGATCAGTTGTGCCTGAACCCTCGCCAGATCGCCCTGGGCCGAACGCAGCTGGTTCTGCTGATCGGTCGGATCGAGCGTAGCGAGCAGCGTGCCCTTCTGCACCTCGGTACCGACATCGACGTTGCGGCTGGCAATGCGCCCGCCGACACGAAAACCGGTGTTGCTTTCATAGCGTGCCTGAATGCTGCCGGCGAAACGCCCGAGGTTTTCCTCGCTCAACGCTTCGACCTTGACCGATAACACCGGCCGTACCGGCTCCGGCGGCGGCTCGCTTTTCGAACAGGCGGCCAACAACAGGCCAATGGATAACAGCCCCAGACGCTTCATGGCTGTGCTCCCGGTTGCAGATCCTTATAGGTGTTTTCGGCAATTTCGACCTTCATGCCCGGATGCAGCAACTGCCCACCCGCGACAATGACTTTTTCCCCGCCCTTGAGGCCCTCGCTGATGATGACCTTGCCGATCAGGTAGCGGCTGACGGTGACGTTGTGCAACTGCGCTTCACCTTTGTCGTCGACCATCCACACAGCCGGATCGCTGACGTTCTTGGTCAGCGCCGACCACGGCAATTCAACGGCCGATTTGCCGGTACCCTTGGCCGTGGCGCTCACCACCGAGCCCAGTTGCATTCCCGGCGGCAGGCTGTCGAGGCTGACCTTGACCTGCACAGTGCCGGACTGCGCGGACACCGCCGGGGTTATTTCGCGCACGGTGCCGGTGGTCTTGATGGAGGGGTTGTCGAGCAGGCTGACGACAATCGAACGCTCCGCCGGCCGTTCGGCCAGCAGGGATTCGTAGACGTTGAACACGGCGTCGCGGTCGCCGTCCCGAGCCAGGCTGAAAATCGGTGCCGTGGCCTGAACCACCTGGCCGACTTCGGCCTGACGTTCGGTGATGACGCCGGGCGCATCGGCGATCAGCGCGGTATAGCTCAATTGATCCTTGGCGTTGGCCAACTGCGCCTGCGCTGCACTCAAGGCACTCTGGCTACTGCGCAATGCAGCCTGCGCGGAATCGTATTCGCTCTGGCTGGTGTAGCCCTTGGGCAACAGCTTCTGCTGGCGGACGAACGCGGCGGCGCTCTGTTTGACCCGCGCCTGCTCGGCCACTACCTGAGCCTGGGCGGAATCGACATTGGTCTGCAAATCCTTCGGATCGAGCTTGGCCAGCACTTGTTTGGCCGAGACGCGGTCACCGACATCGACCATACGCTGGATGATCTTGCCGCCGACCCGGAACGACAGTTCGGTCTGCACCCGTGCCTGCACATCGCCGGTGAGGGTCACGGCGGCGGCGTAATTGGCGGGGTTCACCTCCTGCACGAAGACCCGGGGCAGGTATTCGGCGGGGGCCTTTTTCTCGCCGCATGCGCTCAATAAAGCGAGCAGACTCAGCATGACCGCTGTTTTCAATCCGGGACTCGCCATGCAGACTCCTTCCTGTGTACGAACGTGCAAGTGACGATACGACTGTGAGCTTAGAACAGGGTTCAACCTTCGTCCGGGCGATATATGCATTTCTGTGCAGCGAGTATCCTGATCCGGATTTCGGGGCACCCAGGAAGGATTTTCATGCTCAAGACCCTCGCGGTGGCCAATTACCGCTCGATCAATAAATTGGTGATTCCGCTGGGCCGTCTGAACCTGATCACTGGCCCCAACGGCAGCGGCAAGTCCAACCTGTACCGGGCGCTGCGGCTGCTGGCGGAAACCGCTCAGGGCGGCGTGGTCAATGCGCTGGCCCGTGAGGGCGGGCTCGACTCGACGTTCTGGGCCGGGCCGGAAACCATCAGCCGGCGCATGCGCAACGGTGAAGTGCCGATCCAGTCCACCGTGCGTCAAGGCGTCAAACGCCTGCGCCTGGGCTTTGCCGGGGAGGATTTCAGCTATTCGATCGCCCTGGGATTGCCTGAGCCGAGCCTCTCGTACTTTTCCCTCGACCCGGAAATCAAAAAGGAATGCATCTGGGCCGGGCCGCTTTATCGTCCCGCCAGCCTGCTGGTGGATCGCGACGGGCCGATGATCCGTGCCCGTGAAGGTCGTGGTTGGGATGTTCTGGCGCAATACACGCCGAACTTCGACAGCCTGTTCGATCAGGTCGGCAGCCTGCGCACCTCGCCGGAGGTTTTCCAGATGCGCGAGTTCATCCGCCGCTGGCGCTTCTACGATCACTTTCGCAGCGACGCCGACGCCCCGGTGCGCCAGCCGCAACTGGGCACGCGCACGCCGGTGCTGCATCACGACGGGCGCGATCTGGCGGCGGCGTTGCAGACCATCCGCGAGATCGGCGATCCCGAGGCGCTGCAGGCGGCGATCAGTGATGCGTTTCCCGGTGCACGGCTGAACATTGCGCCGCTGGCGGGCGGACGCTTCGCTATCGAGTTCTTTCAGGAAGGGTTGCTGCGGCCGTTGTCGGCGGCCGAATTGTCGGACGGCACGTTGCGCTATCTGCTGCTGGTCGCGGCGCTGCTGACGCCACGCCCGCCATCGCTGATGGTGCTGAACGAACCGGAAACCAGCCTGCATCCAGACCTGCTGCCGGCGCTGGCGCGCTTGATCATCCGGGTGTCGGAGCAGTGTCAGGTGTGGGTGGTGTCCCATGCGCGGCGGTTGATTTCGGCGTTGCAGGAGGACCCGGAATGCAATTGCATCGTGCTGGAAAAAACCCTCGGCCAGACGGGAATCGTCGGGCAGAGGGTTCTGGATGAGCCGGCGTGGAATTGGCCTGATTAACCTCACACTCTCGCTTCCACACCGTATCTGATCGTTCCCACGCTCTGCGTGGGAATGCCTCTGGGGACGCTCCGCGTCCAGTGACGCGGAGCGTCACGGGCTGCATTCCCACGCGGAGCGTGGGAACGATCATCTGTCAGGGAGTTAGCCCTGCCACTTACCGCCTTCGACAATCACGCTCTCAGGCTTGGTGTCATCGCTCAGCTCTTTACGCACGTATTGGTCATACAGCTTGAGCAGATATTTCTCTTCCCCCAGCTTGGCCAATTCCGCATTCACCCAATCGCGCAATTCGATATTGCCCTTCTTCACCGCCGGCGCAATCGGTGCTTCGGCGCCAAGTTTTTCGTCCAGCACACGGTAGCCCGGGTTTTGCTTGGCCCAGCTGAACAGCACCAGATTGTCCTGCGCATAGGCATCGCCACGGCCGTTGGCCAGGGCTTGCAGGGACTCGGAGTTTTTCTCGAACTTCAGCAGTTTCCAGTCCGGGTGGTTCTTGGTCAGCCAGATATCGGCGGTGGTGCCAGTGGTGACGATGGTGGTGCGGGTTGCCAGATCATCGAGCTTTTTCACATCACTGCTCTGCGGCACCAGCGCCTGCACCGCGACCTTGAGGTTCGGGTTGGTGAATTCCACCGCTTCCTTGCGCTCCGGGGTCACGGTCATGTTGGCGAGGATCAGGTCGACCTTGTCGCTTTGCAGGAACGGAATGCGACTCGCCGGTTCCACGGCCACGAACTCGACCTTGTTTTCGTCGCCCAGCAGATCCTTGGCGAATTGACGGCCGATGTCGGTATCGAAGCCGACGTAGCGCCCTGCTTCGTTGACGAAACCGAACGGCGGCTTGTCGGTGAATACGCCGACGATCAGCTTGTCGCGGGCCTTGATCTTGTCCAGGTAACCGGCCGGTGCGGTGCTTTCGCTGGCGACTTTCGGCTTGGCCGGTTCTTCGGTCTTGTTGCAGCCGGCCAGCAACGCAAGGCTGATCAGCGGTAGTGCGAATAAGGCTTTGGCAGTTTTCATGGCAGTTCCAGTTCCTTGGTTTGAGACGTTGTGGGCGAAGTCGTTGAAGTCAGCGCTTCGACGTAGGAGAACTTCTCCAGGAACTGCTGCGCGCGTGCGGTTTGCGGGTTCGTAAAGAAAAGCTCGGGCGGGTTCTGTTCAAGGATGCGCCCGGCATCCATGAACACGATGCGATCGGCCACCGCGCGGGCGAAGGCCATCTCGTGGGTGACGATCAACAGGGTCATGCCTTCGCGGGCCAGACCCTGAATCACTTCCAGCACCTCCTTGACCATCTCCGGGTCAAGGGCGGCGGTGACTTCGTCGAATAGCATGACCCGCGGGTTCATGCACAGCGAGCGGACGATGGCGATGCGTTGCTGCTGGCCGCCGGAGAGCTGGCGCGGGAAAGCGTCGCGCTTGTCCGCCAGGCCCACGCGCTCAAGCAACGCTTCGGCTTGTTGCTGTGCTTCGCGGCGTTCGCGCTTCTGCACCTTGAGCGGGCCGAGCAGCAAATTGTCGAGCACGCTCATGTGCGGAAACAGGTGATAGCTCTGGAACACCATGCCGATCTGCTGACGCACTTCGCGCCAGTCGGTGGCCTTGTCCAGCAATTCGCGACCGGCGAATTTCAGAGAGCCACTGTGGGCGGTTTCCAGACCGTTCAGGCAACGCAGCAGGGTGCTTTTGCCGCAGCCGCTGGGGCCGAGGACGACGATGACTTCGCCGGACTTCACCTGCAGGTCGATGCCCTTGAGCACCTGCTGTTCACCGAAGAATTTGTTGAAACCCTGAAACTCGATCAATGCGCTCATGCTTGCGTCCAGCGCCGCTCCAGCACGCGCGAAGCGGCCGACAGCGGGTAGCAGATGAAAAAGAAAAACAGGAACAGCGCGCCGTAGATCAGCACCGATTCGTAGGTGCGTTCGATGATCTGCTGGCCGACCTTGATCACATCGACGACGCCGATCAGCACCGCCAGCGAACTGGTCTTGATGATCCGCGTGTAGACGTTGATGGTCGGCGGCGTCATGCGCTTCAGCGCCTGGGGCAGCAGCACGTAACCGTAGAGTTGCGCCGCATTCAGGCCGATCGACAATCCCGCCTCACGTTGCCCGCGCGGCAACGAATGCAGCGCACCGCGCGCCACTTCGCCCACCTCACTGGCGCCCCACAACGACAGCACCAGCACCGCGCACCAGAAGCTCGGCAGGCTCAGGCCGAAGAAAATCGGCAGGCCGAAAAACAGCAGGTATAACCAGACCAGCACCGGGATCGCCCGGAACAGCTCCAGATAGATCCGCAGCAGCGCGTTCAGCCACCGTACGTTGAGCGTGCGCAGCACACCGTAAAGCACGCCGCCGACGGTGCTGATGGCGATACTGAGGAACGAGATCGACAGGGTTTGCCCGGCGCCTTTGGCCAGTTGCGGCAATGACACCCAGAGCAGTTCAAGACCCGAACTGGCCATGCTGGAGCCTCCTTTCCAGACGGCTCAACAGCAGCGACAGCGGCAGGAACAGCAGCACGCAGATCAGCGTCAGCACGGCGAGCATTTCGTAGGTCTTGTAGTAGAGCGCGATGTAGCTCTTGGTGGTGTAGAGAATCTCCGGCACCGCCACGGCCGAGACCACGGTGGTCTCCTTGAGCAGGAAAATGAAATTGGCGAACAGCGACGGCAGGCTGAGAATCCCGGCCTGCGGCAGGATCACGTAGCGCAGCAACTGGCCGTGGGACAAACCGATGGAGCGACCGGACTCAAGCTGCGCCTGGGGCACCGCATCGACGCCGGCGCGCAGCACTTCGGTGAGGTAGGCACCGCCGAGAAACGTCATGGTGATGATCGCCGCAGTGAAACCGGAAACCTTGATCCCCAGTGCCGGCAGCGCGAAGTAGACGAAGAACAGCTGGATCAGCAGCGGCGTGTTGCGCGCCAGCTCCACATACAGCCCGACCAGTTTTTGCAGATAAGGCGTGCGGAACACCAGAATCGTCGCATTGAGCAACGCCACCAGCAGCGAGGTGCCAATGGCGATCAAACCGACCTGCAGCGTCACGCCCACGGCCTTGAGAAACGCCGGCAGGGTGCTGAGGATAAATGCGTAATCGAAGGTCATGAAACATCCTGACGCCGCTCGGTAAGCGACGGTGGTGCAGTCCATGGACAGCGGGTAACTGTCCGGCAGGCACCGAATTTAAAGGTATAAGAAAAAGAATTTAAATACCGTTAAAGCATATTGATATCACGCAAAAAACTATCCTGCGGGTTTGCCCCGACAGAATAAGAAGGCTATTTTTCCTTTCGCTGTAGGACGGATCTTTTTTTCGTAAAAGCCCTCCAAGGACGAACAGCTTTTGGCCAGACTCCCACGGCCGAACCCATAACAAGGAAGAGAACATGGACGTAAAAGTGCCGCAGCGACCGGACCCGCAGGATTTCGTGAAATGGCTGGTGGCCTTGCGCAGGGCGTTGAAAACCAGCGCTGCCTGAGATCAAGAGCCACCCTCACCCCAGCCCTCTCCCGGAGGGAGAGGGAGCCGACCGAGTTGTCTTTCGGCAGACACCGACCTGAAAAACCTCATCGATTATGGATTCGGTGACACACGATCAGGTCGGTGCATTTCTGAAATATCCCCCAATCAGTCCCCTCTCCCTCGGGGAGAGGGTTAGGGTGAGGGGTGCTTTTGAGGCACACACAAAAACGCCGATGACCATCACTGGCCATCGGCGTTTTCATACCTTGAAGGGGTTGTGTTGCTGCGTCAGATCAGAACGCCGGCAGTACCGCGCCATTGTATTTCTTCTCGATGAACGCTTTGACTTCAGGGCTGGTCAGGGCAGCGGCCAGTTTCTTGATGGCGTCGCTGTTCTTGTTGTCTTCACGGGCAACCAGGAAGTTCACGTAAGGCGAATCCGCACCTTCGATCACCAGAGCGTCCTTGGTCGGGTTCAACTTGGCTTCCAGCGCGTAGTTGGTGTTGATCATGTCCAGATCGACTTCTTTCAGAACGCGCGGCAGCAGGGCCGACTCCAGTTCCTTGAACTTGAAGTTGTGCGGGTTCTTGGCAATGTCTTTTGGCGTGGCCAGGGCATTCTTCGGATCTTTCAGCTCGATCAGGCCAGCCTTCTGCAGCAGGATCAGTGCGCGACCGCTGTTGCTGCCTTCGTTCGGAATGGCGATGGTGGCGCCGTCCGGCAGTTCAGCCAGGGTCTTGTACTTGCTCGAGTAGCCACCGAACGGTTCAACGTGCACGCCTTGCACGGTCACCAGGTACTTGGCCTTGTCATCCTTGTATTTGCCGGCGTTGAAGCTGTCCAGGTAAGGCTTGGTCTGGAAGTAGTTGGCGTCCAGACGCTTCTCGCCCACCTGTACGTTCGGCTGTACGTAGTCGGTGAAGACCTTGATTTCCAGATCCACGCCCTCTTTGGCGAGGGTCGGCTTGATCAGCTCGAGGATTTCGGCGTGTGGGACCGGCGTCGCGGCCACCACCAGTTTCTCGCCGGCCTGGGCCAGGGAAGCCGTCAGAGCAGCCGCCAATGCGGTAAACAACAGAACCTTTTTCATGCAGTGTCCTTATCGAAAATCGGTCGTCATCGACGACGGCATTAATACGTGTGCCAGCGATGTGCTACTGCTGGCGTGAAGCGGACAATACCGGGATTTTTTATTCCCGGACAATAACGTTTATTCAGCTTCATATTCCATTTTGTTCATGTTGAACAAAATGGTTACAACGCCTCGCTCAGGCTCAACAGCCATTCTTTCAATGCCTTACGTTCGTCGACGGTGCCGTTGAGGCTGACGCTCGCCACCTGACGCTCGATCTGAACCTGCGGCCCAGACACCTCGGGCAGGTTCAGGTGCTCCGGCAGGATTTCGTCGCCGGTGCTCACCAGCAACGCAAAATGTATGACGTTTTCCAGCTCCCGGGTGTTGCCCGGCCAGCTGTGTTGTTCCAGCACCTGCTGCGCCGCTTCGCTGATCAGCGGCACCGGCAGATCCAGACGCTGGCTGTAGATGCCGAGGAAGTACTCGGCCAACGACAGAATGTCGCCAACCCGCGCGCGCAATGCCGGCAGTTCCAGATGCCCTTCGCTGAGATAGTGATAAAGCCGCTCGTGGAATTTCCCCGCCGCCACCGCTTGCGCCAGATCGATGCTGGTCGCCGCTACCAGGCGCACGTCCACCGGGCTTGGTTGATGCGCACCGACGCGGGTGACTTCGTGGTTTTCCAGTGCGGAAAGCAACTTGATCTGGATCGGCAACGGCAGGTCGCCGATCTCGTCCAGGTACAAGGTGCCGCCGTTGGCTGAACCGAACCAACCGGCGCGGCTGCTGGCCGAACCGCTGTAGCTGCCGGCGGCATAACCGAACAATTCCGCATCGGCGTAGGTCGGGCTGATCGCGCCGCAATTGACCGAGACAAACAATCCGCTGCGATCACTGGCGCGATGGATATGGCGAGCGAGTAATTCCTTGCCGGTGCCGGTCTCGCCGCGAATCAACACCGAGATCGAGCGGGGTGCGAGCTGGGCCATTTCCTCGCGCAACTGGCGCGAGCGTGGATCGACGAACACCAGCGCCTTGGCGCGAATGCTCAGGGGACTTTTTTCCGCATCGGGAAAGGTCAGCAACGGCTGACCGAAGGTTTCAAGACTCATGGCAGACTCCCGCCCCAAATCGCCGGGAGACGGGGGCGTTGAACAAATAAAAGTGGTCAGGCACGGCGCCGGGCGTGGTGTTCCATGCGGTTTTGCAGGCGATACAGATAAGCGAATCCCTGCTCCCAGCGTTGATGCCCGGACTTCACGTTGATATGGCCGGCGCCGGCGAGAATCCCCGCCTCGGCGCCCCAGTTGCGCGCCAGTTCCAGCGCACGCGGCGCACTGACGGCGGCGTCGTTGTCGGAGCTGACGACCTGGCTCGGGAACGGCAGCAGATCGGTCGGGATCGGTGCGAAATTGCGCAGTGCCGGCACGCAGGCCGGGCGTTCGACGTCCGCCGGTGCGACCAGCAGCGCCCCGCGCACTTGACGCAAATGATGCAGCGGCGCGGTGGCAGCCCAGTGCGCCACGGTGATGCAGCCCAGGCTGTGCGCGATGAGGATCACCGGCGAGCTGTCGGCGGCAATCGCCTCGGCCAGCGCCGCGACCCAGTCTTCACGACGCGGCGTCAGCCAGTCGGCCTGCTCCACCCGCGCACTGTTGGGCAGGCTGTTCTGCCAGTGGGTTTGCCAATGATCTTCTGGCGATCCTTGCCAGCCCGGCACAATCAGATAACGGATTGATTCGTTGCGCATGGGGGAGCTCTCCTGCGTCGTGTCTGTTCCTGAACGAGTATAGGGACGGGATTTATATTCGTTAAGGAATAAGAAGCTATTTATTAATACCTGAAATGCATATTAAACAACAGACAAAAAAGGGGCCGCACCCTGCCAAGGAGACGGCCCCGGAAAAACGTGAAACCCTTATCGTGCAGTGATCACCGACAGCTTGGTGATGCCCGCCCGCTCAATCGAAGCCATGGCTCGCGCCACTTCGCCGTAATTCACCCCGTCGTCGGCCTGCAATTGCACGCGCACTTCCGGGTCCTTGGCCTTGGCCGACTTGAGGTTGAACTCCAGCAGGTCCGGCTGGATTTCGTCCTTGTTGATAAACAGTTTTCCCGCACCGTCGATGCTCACCACCAACGGGTCTTTCTGCTCGACCGGCGCCACCGCTTCGGTCTTCGGCAGGTTGATCGGTATCGCGTTGGTCAAAAGCGGCGCGGTGACGATGAACACCACCAGCAGCACCAGCATCACGTCCACCAGCGGCGTCACGTTGATCTCGCTCAGCACCTCGTCGCTGTCTTGCGTGGAGAAGGCCATATCAGGACGCCTCCTTCACTTTTGTTGCATTGCCCTGGGCCGCAGCCTTGTGCGCGGTCGGGTGAATCAGCACGCGGAACGAGCTCTTTTGCGCCAGGCTGTAGAAGTCGTGGGCAAAGTCGTCCAGGTCCGCCGCCGTCAGTTTCAGACGACGCAAAAAGTAGTTGTAAACCAGCACCGCCGGCACCGCGACCGCGATCCCCACACCGGTGGCGACCAGCGCTGCACCGATCGGTCCTGCGACCGTTTCCAGGCTCGCCGAACCTGCCGCGCTGATGCCTTTCAACGCTTCCATGATTCCCCACACCGTGCCGAACAGACCAATGAACGGCGAGGTGCTGCCAATACTCGCGACCACCGCCAGACCGGTTTCCAGCGAACGGCGCTCGCGGACGATCTGCTGACGCAAAGCACGTTCGAGGCGATCCTGATGGTTGATCGCCTGGCTCAGGTCATTGGCCTGCGGCGCCTCGCCCACTTGGATCGCCGCATAACCGGCCTGTGCCACCCGCGCTGCGGCGCCGGGCTGGGTTTCGCTCAACTCGGCGGCGGAGTCCAGACTCGACGCCGCCCAGAAGCGCTTGTGAAATTTGCGGTCCTGCGCCTTCAACCGGCCGAACTGCAGCGCCTTGAGCAATGCCAGGCCCCAGGTGGCGACAGAGAAGACCACCAGCAGCCAGATCACCGCGCTTTCGATGGATTCCAGTGGAGATGCCAGTAACGTCATGATGTGTTCCCTCGTGTAAACATTTCGCGCGAATTTGGTTTCGGTTTAGTGAATCTTGAAATCGATGGGTACGCTGACCCAGCCGTCCTGGGCGACATCACCCTGCTTGGCCGGCACGAAGCTCCAGCGCTTCACGGCGTCCAGCGCCGCGTCGTCGAGCTGTTGCCGGCCACTGCTTTTCTGAATCTGGATTTCGCCCGGTTTGCCGCTGGCCAACACGTGTACCCGCAGCAACACCGTGCCTTCCCAACCGCGACGCTGGGCCAGCGACGGATATTCCGGCGCCGGGTTCTTCAGGTACGCCGCGTTGGCCGAGGCCGGCGTCACCGGCGCAGGTGCCGGTGGTGCAGGTGGCGCTGGCGCGGCGACCGGGGCGGCCGGTTGTGGCGGAGCCGGTGGTTGCTCGACCGCTTTTGGCGCCGGTTTCGGTACGGGTTTGGCGACCGGTTTCGGTTTGGGGATCGGCTTCGGTTTCGGTGGTGGCTTGGTGGCCAGTTCGTCTTCCACCGGCGGTGGTGGCTCGACCACTGGTGCCGGTGGCGGCGGTACAACCACAGGTGGTGCCGGTGGCGCCGGGCGCGAAAACTCGATGGTCATCGGTGGAATTTCCGGCGGCACGATCGGCAGCGCTGGCGTCGGATGCTGGTTGATCCAGTAGATCACCGCGCCATGCACCACCAGCGCCAGAACGCCGAGCAGAATCGTTTCGCGGCGGCTCAAAATGCCCTTGGGCGCGCGCTGCAAACGCAGCTGGCCCAACGGCACGCGATGGGGCCGGCCGAGGTCGACCAACTCGCCGCTCGGCGCCTGGCGCCACAGCACCTCCTGTGCGCTGGCGGCGGTCTGGACATTGCCCATTGATTTACTCCCTGCGGTCTCTTTGCGTTTTTTCGCTTAGCCGATTCGCCGTTTGTTGAATCCCCCACGGCGTGATCGATGGGTCAATCATTGGGCCAGCGGCTTATCTCCGAAAGTAATCTTTCATGTTATGAATAGACGCTTTCGGAATATGTCAAACGGTCATTTCCGCCATAGCCACGGCCTGCAAGGCTTTCAGCGATTCGCCAGAATCGACATGCTTTCCTGGCATAAAAAGTATTCATCCAAGGCATCGGATCTTGGAAACAAGCAAACAAAAAAGGCCGATGCATGTTTAATGCATCGGCCTTCGATGACTGAATTTCTTATTGCTTCACAAGCTCAACGGTCCTGGTTTCGACGGTGAACAATCTTGATAACTAACGACTGGCATTGGTCTGTTGCACGCCGATGGCCGGCGCAATCACTGCTGTCTCCGAACGCGGCGTGCCCGCCGGCACCCAGTCATAACTTACAGGAAGGGCTCGATAGACCCAGTTGCTGATCGCGTCACTGCCCGGTGCCTTGCCCAGATAAGGGCTGACGTATTCCCACACGTTTTCGCCGCTGGCCGTTACCTGGAAAAACCGCCCGTTCATGCCTTCGTCGATCAGCGTGTTGCCGTTGGGCAAGCGCCGCGCGCTGCTGATGAATGAGCTGTAGAACGCCCACCCCGGCTGCTTCGAATTGGCCGCGCTGTACTGCCAGACGATTTCATTTTTCACCGGGTCGATCTCCAGCACCCGAGAACCGGAAATCAGCCCCAGCGTGACGTTCGGGTACCCCGCCGAACCCTGGTTGTCGAACACCAGCAGATTGCCCGCGCCAGGCAGTCCGGCCGGGATGATGTGCGCGTCATGCTGGCCGACGAACTGGTCCACCGGGCGCGGAATTTTCTGCGCGGTTTTCGGACTGGCCAACGGCAGATTCGGCCCCAGACGCCAGACCACTTTGCCGCTGTGCTTGTCGATGATCGCGATGAAGTTGGCGTTGCGCGAATCGATCAGCAGGTTGTCCGGATTGAAGCGCTTGTCGCCGGCATCGAACCACTTGTTCGGCCCGACCAGGCTGAGGTTGTTGATGTGCAGGTAATCCGGATTCTCACTGGCACGAACCAGCTTCAACTGCTCGGCGGTGAAGCCGAATTCGTTCAAGTGATCCGACGCCAGCCACTGCCATTTCACCTCGCCGGCGGGGCTGACTTCGTAGATCGCATCGTCGATCACCTCGGGCACTTTGAAGCCTTTGACCTGGTGCACCTTGTTCGCCAGCACCACGGTGTTGCCGTTGCTCAGGCGACGCTGATCGTGATGCTGTTGCGCGGCGCCACCGGGGGCCTTGTCGCCCCACTGCCAGACGACTTTGCCATTCCAGTCCAGCTCGCCGACGCTCTGATTGCCGAGGCCATTGCCGGCGGAACCGAGCTTGCCCGGATCCTTTTCGCTCAGTTGCAGCAACACATGGCCGCGCTCACCACCGACCAGTTGCGGGTCGATGATCGCCGAGGGAAAACCTGATTGCGGCCAGCTCTTCACTTCGTTGCCGTTCATGTCGATCAGGTGCGTCTGCTTGTCGGCACCGCTGAAGATCACATATTGATTGAAGGCCTTGGCCGGGTCGTAACGAGTGACGCCGGTGGGGTAGACGCTGGGCGCGGCGAGCGCCCCGGCACTGAGCACTGCGCCGGACAACAACACCGGAAAAGCGGTTTTGATGCGCAACATGATGCAGCTCCTTGAAGGATCGATCAGAAGTCGTAGCGACCGGTGACGCCGAGGGTGCGCGGCGTACCGAGCAGGCCTTCATAACCGCCGTTGCCGCCGGTCCACAGGGTCGTGTAGTAGGTTTTGTCGAAGGCGTTTTTCAGCCACAGCGAGATGTCCCACTGACCCTGGTTGAAATCGCCGCGCAGGCCGGTGGAGAGATTGACCACTGCGTAACTCGGGATCTGGCCGTAGTCGGAATCCTCGACCGTGCCCACCGCTTTGGAGCGGAACGCGTAGCTGCCGGTGACGTAAGGCTGCAGGCCGTTATCCAGATTCCATTCGTATTTGCCGTTGGCGTTGCCGATCCATTTCGAGGCGCCGACCACCTGATGACCGCTGAGGTCGCAAGAGGCTGGAGCACCCGGTGCCTGGCTGACCTCCGGCGGGCACGGCGCGTCCTTGTAGGAGAGATAGCTGACGTCGTTGTAGGAGCCGTTGAAGTTCAGCGTCAAGCCACGCAGCGGGATCACGGTGCTTTCGAACTCCACGCCACGTGAACGCACTGAACCGGCGTTGGTCAGGTATTGCACCCGGTTGACGTCGTCGTAGGCGTTGGTCTGGTAAGCGTTGACCTGGGTCCAGAACACGTTGGCATTGAGCTGCAAACGCCGATCCCACAACGTGCTCTTGAAGCCGAGTTCGGCGTTGTTGGCGCGCTCGGTGCCGATCAGCAACGAGTCGGCGCCAGCGGTCGGGGCCGAGCCGACCACGAGGTTGACCCCGCCGGATTTTTCGCCGTGAGACAACGTGGCGTAGCCGAGCAGATCATCGGTGAAGCGATAGCTGAGGTTGAGCAATCCGGACGGGCTGGAGCTGTACTGGTTCAGGTCGCCGGAATCGTAGGCGCCGGTGCGGCCGCGTCGCGCGGTGGCTGCGGCACCCGTGACAGCGGCGCCACCGACCGGCGCGTCGCGATTGACCCAAGCGTTTTTCTCTTCATAGGTGCCACGCACCCCGGCGGTGAAATCCAGACGCGGGGTCAGGTGCCAGGTGCCTTGGGCGAACAACGCGAAACTGTCGGTCTTGATATGGCCACGGCCGACGCTGTTGACGTTGGCCAGCGCACCCCGTGGCGTGCCGTTCCAGATGTCTGCCTGGGGGCCGTAATAGGCGAAGGATTTGTTGTCCAGGTCCGATCCGAAATAGTAGGCGCCGAGGACGTAATCGAAGAATTCGCCCTTGGGCGACGCGAGGCGAAATTCCTGGGAATACTGTTTGTCCTCCACCGACACCCCGGCGTTGTAGGTGGCCGGCACATTGAGGCCATCGTCGTTGCGCGGGGTGAAATTCCAGAAGCGGTAGGAGCTGACCGAGGTCAGGGTGAAGTCGCTCGGCAGGGTCCAGTTGGCCTCCACCGAGGTGCCGCCCTGATGCACGGTGACGTGCTGGTCGTTGTCCAGATTGACCTTGCGGTGCGAGCCGTTGACCAGCGTCGCGCCGGCAGCGGCGGCGCGGGCCGAGTAGAGATTGACGCCATTGATGGTCGGCCCGGTGTTGTACAGCACACGGGTGCCGGCGCTGGAATCCTCTTCGTTGTAGTCACCGATCCAGCGCAGGTTGAAATTCTCGTTGGGCTTGAACAGCAGTTGCGCCCGGAAGCCGTCGCGGGAACCGCCGTTCAGGTCATGGCCGTTGAATTCGTTCTTGATGTCGCCGTCGCTGCGGGTGCGATAGGCAGAGATGCGTCCGGCCAACTGATCGTTGAGCGGCCCGGAAAGCGTGCCCTTGGTCTGGAAGTAACCGTCCTCGCCGACCGACGTCTCGATGCTGCGCTCCGGGGTAAAACTCGGCGCGCGGGTGCTGATGTTGATCACCCCGGCGGTGGTGTTCTTGCCGAACAACGTCCCCTGCGGCCCGCGCAGGACTTCCAGCTGCTCGATGTCCATCAGGTCGAACACCGCCATCCCCGGGCGACCCAGATAAACGTTGTCGATGTACAGCCCGACGCTGCCTTCCAGACCGTCGCTGGCCGGGTTGTTGCCCAGGCCCCGGATCGACACGCTGGACTGACGCGCATGCATGTAGGCGACGTTGACGCTGGGCACCAGTTGCTGCAGATCCTGGATTCGGTAGACCCGTTGCGTCTCCAGAGTCGTGCCGCTCACCACGCTCATTGGCGTCGGCACGTCCTGAGAGCTTTCTTCGCGACGGCGGGTGGTGACGGTCACGGTTTCCAGTTGCGAAGTGGCGGTCGCGGTCTTGCCTGCCGGTGCCGGCACAGGGGTTTCCGATTCCGCAGCGTAGCCGTGGGTCCAGCTGGCACTCCCCGCCAGCAACAGGGCCAGAGGCAGACGTTTGAGCCGTCGTGGCGGCGGCGGTGAAGCGAGGTGCAACGGACTCATGGGACTGCTCCTGGTCAAAAAACACGCAGACATCTTCCGTGCCGCATATTCTTTTAAGTTATTTATTTATGTTTTTACAAAGATTTACTGCATAAGAGATTGCCTTTATAAGGAGTCGACCTAATGCATATCCAATGCATTTCCCGGATATTTTTTATGTGAAAAATGCATATCGACTTGCGCCAGCTCAGACACTTCATCGCCCTCGCCGAACAACGCAGTTTCGTCGCCGGCGCGCAGGCGGTGAACCTGTCGCAGTCGGCGTTCAGCCGCAGCATTCAGGCGCTGGAGCACAGCGTCGGGTGCCAGTTAGTGGATCGCGGGCGCAAGGAATTGCCGCCGACCAAACAGGGCCAGGTGCTGCTTGAACATGCGCGACGACTGGTCAGCGGTGCGCAGCAGATGGCCAACGAGATCAGCCAGTTCAACGGGCTGGAGGCTGGGGAATTGCGCTTCGGTTGTGGACCGGCGCCGGCAGCGGGATTGATCCCGCGAGCGATCGGCAGCTTCATCGGCCGCTACCCGAAAGCGCGGGTGCACTACCAGGTCGATGACTGGCAGAGCCTGAGCAAAAGACTGCTGAGCGAGGAGTTCGAATTCTTCGTTGCCGATACACGGCACTTCGAGGCAGATCCGGATTATCTGACCCACCGCTTGCGCCCGCGCAAATGGCATTTCTGCTGCCGCGCCGGGCATCCGCTGGCCGCATCGGATCGGGTCACGGCCGAGCAATTGATGAGTTATCCGCTGGCCGTGAGCATTCGTCCGCCGAATCTGCGCAAGGTCATCGTCGACCTCAGTGGCCGCCCGGATTTCGTCCCGAATGTGGAGTGCGAGAACAGCGCAAGCCTGCTCGGCGTGGTGCTGCGTTCGGATGCCATCGGTATCGTCGGCGCCTATTCGGATGCACTGCATCAGGCCCGGGGTGAGTTGGTCTGCTTGAAGATCGAAGGGTTGGCGGATGATCTGGAGGAGCTTTATACCCGTTACGGAATTGTCAGCCGCGCCGGGTATCGCTTGTCACCGTTGGCCGAGGCGATGATCGAGCAGATCAAAGCGATTGATGCGGTGGATGAGGAGGTGTGTTCACTTGAGAATCTGGCTGTCTGAGGCACAGCTATCGCTGCGATGCGGCGACCCGACAAGCCAGCTCCCACAGGACCTGCGCCTGGCAAAAATAATGCGTTCACCCGGTACTTGTGGGAGCTGGCTTGCCAGCGATGACGTCAGTACAGGCGCCGATGCATTTGCTGCATATAAAGCATTCCCCGAATGCACTTGCCGAACACCCTCGCCGAAAGCGAAAAACCTCGCCTGTCTTTCTGACTGGTGAACCCCATGTCCAACCCGCAAAACCCTGTGCGCAACGTGCTGTACATCATGTGCGATCAACTTCGCCGCGATTACCTGTCCTGCTACGGCCACCCGCACTTGCACACCCCGAACATCGACCGCCTGGCCGCCGCCGGCGTGCGCTTCAGCCGCGCCTACACACAGGGCACGATCTGCGGGCCGTCGCGGATGTCGGCCTATACCGGGCGCTATGTCAGCAGCCATCAAGTGGCGTGGAACGCCGTGCCGCTGCCGCTGGAAGAACTGACCATCGGCGATTACCTGCGCCCCCACGGCATTCGTACCGCGCTGGTCGGCAAGACCCACGCCACGGCCAACGTGGATGCCTTGCAGCGGTTGGCGATCAACCCCGAAAGTGCCCAGGCCGAGGTACTGAACGAAGTCGGCTTCGAACCCTACTTTCGCCACGACGGCATCTTCCCCGACGACCCGCTGTTCGATGACAAACGCGAATCCGCGCCCTACACCCATTACCTGCGCGAGCAGGGTTTCGAAGGGCGTAACCCCTGGCATGACTGGGCCAACGCGGCCGAAGGCGACAACGGAGAAATCCTCAGTGGCTGGAAAATGCGCAATGCCCATTTGCCCGCGCGAATTCCCGAGCAACATTCAGAGACTGTCTACACTACCAATCGGGCCATCGACTTCATCGGTGAGCAAGGTGAAAAACCGTGGTTTTTACACCTGTCCTATATCAAACCCCACTGGCCCTACATCGTACCGGCTCCGTACTACACTTTGTACAGTACGAAATCGATTCTCGACCCGGTACGTAATGCCTCTCCAAGCGACCACCCGGTCTATCAGGCCTTTCGCCAGCATGAGGAAAGCCTGAATTTCTCCAAAGATCCGGTACGAATGAACGTTATCCCGACGTACATGGGCCTGGTCAAACAGGTCGATGATCAGTTGGGGCGGCTGTTCGATTTCCTGCAAAGCAACGGACGCTGGGAAGACACGCTGATCGTGTTCACCAGCGATCACGGCGACTTTCTGGGCGATCACTGGCTGGGTGAGAAGGAGTTTTTGCTGGAGCAGGCGGTGGGCGTGCCATTGATCGTGCGCGACCCGCGTGCGGCGGCGGATATCACCCGGGGCACGGTGGACGAACGTCTGGCGGAAACCATCGACGGCGTGCCGACCTTTCTCGAAGCGCTGGGCGTGACGGGGGCGGAGCATCGCCTGGAAGGTCGCTCGTTGATTCCACTGCTGCATGGTGAAAACCCTGACTGGCGCCGCTATGCGATCAGCGAATACGACTACGCCTTCCAGGCCCCGGCGCGGGAGCGACTGGGCCAGCCGATCGACCGTTGCCGCATGACCATGGTGCGCAGCGAGCGCTGGAAATACCTGGCGTACGACGGCTTCCGGCCGCAGCTTTTCGATCTGCTGAATGACCCGCAGGAGCTGCAGGATCTGGGCGCGGACCCGGCGTATGCGGCGGTGCGCGAGGAGCATGCGGGGTATCTGTTCGAGTGGGTGCGCGGGTTGAAGCGGCGCACGACCATCAGTCATCAGGAGATTGATTTGCGCGGGCAGCGGTTTCGTTATGGGGAGCCGGAGACCGAGAAGATGGTGCAGATCGGGGTTTGGTGACAGTGATCGCTCCCCCCGCCGAGGCACTGATCGTTCCCACGCTCCGCGTGGGAATGCCTCAATGGACGCTCTGCGTCCGCTTTGGGACGAGGAGCGTCCCGGGCTGCATTCCCACGCAGAGCGTGGGAACGATCATCTTCTGCTCTTACTCGCGCCCTTTGATGGTCTGGCTACGCTGCCCATTCGCCCCGACCGGCACTTCACCCTTGAGCGTCACCCGACGCACCACACGATCCTGAGTGCCGTAATCATCAATCGCATAATGCTGAGTCGAGCGGTTATCCCAGATCGCCACGTCACCGGCCTTCCAGCGCCAGCGCACGACGTTCTCCTGACGGATCACATGACTTTGCAGCAAGCCGAACAGGTGCGCCGAATCGGCCTGGGAATAGCCCTTGATGCGTTTGACGAAATGCCCCAGCAGCAAGCTCTTTTCGCCGCTGATCGGGTGCACGCGGACCACCGGGTGCTCGGTTTCGTAGACGGTAGAGGTGAAGATCTTGCGATAGCGCTCAAGCTTCTCCGCCGACACGTCCGGCTTCACGGCGGCGTAGTCGTATTCGTTGCTGTGCACGGCCACCAGTTTGTCTGCCAGCTCACGCAATTCAGTCGGCAGTTCGTTGTACGCGGTCGCGGTGTTCGCCCACAGCGTGTCGCCACCGAACGCCGGGGCCACCACGGAGCGCAGGATCGAGGCTTTCGGGTAGGCATCGACGAAGGTCACGTCGGTGTGCCACGAGTTGGCGCGCTGCCCTTCGGCGCCGTCCAGTTCCAACAGATAACGGGTGCCCTCGCGGGACGGCACGGTCGGATGCGCCACGGGCTCGCCGAGCAGGTGCGCAAAGGCTTCCTGACGTTGATCGTCGAGCTGGGTCTGCTCGCGGAAGAACACCACCTTGTACTGGATCAGCGCCTGTTGAATGGCTTCAACCGTCGCGGCGTCCAGCTCACCGGACAGCTGCACGCCACGGATTTCGGCGCCGATACGGCCGGCCACCGGATAAATGTCCAGTGCGTGGACAGCGGGTTTTACAGCGAGTGCGGCATTGCTCATGGGTAGACCCTCATCGACTGCTTGCGGTTGGACGGCAGCGAAACAACGCTCTATCTATATTCCATTTACATCTAATAGATATTCACATGCTTCGTTGACGGAATAAGAGCTTGCATTTAAAACCTCAAGCAACCTCGTCGCAAATGCCTTCGAGCTATTTTTAGGATGCCGGAAAAGCATATGGATCTTCGCCAGTTGCGCTACTTCATCGCCCTCAACGAACACCGCAGTTTTGTCCGCGCGGCCGACGCCATGGGCATCACTCAACCGGCGTTCAGCCGCAGTATTCAGGGGCTGGAGCAGGAGTTCGGCTGCGTGCTGGTGGATCGCGGCAACAAGGATCTGCGCCCGACACCCGAAGGCCAGGTGGTGCTGCAACACGCCCTGACCCTGGTGCAGGGCGCGGCGTTGCTCAGCGCCGAAGTGACACAGATGACCAAGCTCGATGCCGGCGAACTGCACTTCGGTTGCGGTCCGGCACCAGCGGTGAAACTGGTGCCGGACGCGGTGGCGCAATTCATCAATGCGCACCCGAAAGTGCGCACCTGTTTTCAGGTGGATAACTGGGAAAAACTCAGCCGTGCCCTGAGCCGTGAGGAGATCGAATTCTTCATCGCCGACATCCGTCATTTCGAATCCGACCCGAACTTCCAGACCCAGCCGCTGACACCCAAGCGCGGGGTGTTTTTCTGCCGGCCGGGGCATCCGCTGCTGGCCAAGGAAAGCCTGTCGACCAACGACATGTTCGACTACCCGCTGGCGACCACGCTGATCCCGCCGGGCATTCGCAAACTACTGGCGAATCTCAGCGGCCGGATCGACTTTTCACCGTCCATCGAGACCGAGCATTTTCCCGCGCTGGTGAAAGTGGTGCTGCAATCCAACGCGATTGGCGTCGGCACTGAAGAGGCGTTTGTCGAGGACATTGCGCAAGGCTCGCTGGCGCTGCTGCACTGGCGCAATCTGCCGCAGAACCTGGAGAGCATGAATGCGCGGTGCGGGATTGTGAGCCGCACGGGATTCCGGCTGTCACCGGCGGCGCGGGCGATGATCGAGACGCTGGTGGCGGTGGATAAACAGGCGATCAGCGTCGCGGTTTGAGGGTCATTCCCACGCTCTGCGCGGGAATGACCGCATGACTCAGAGCTTCGCAGCTGCCAGTTCAGGCGCCACCCACTCGTTCACCTTGAACGGCTTGCGAATCAGCTTCTGCTGCGCCGCCAGATCCACCTTGCCCTGCAGGTTTTCGAGGAACAGCGGATCCAGTGTCGAAGGGAAGACTTCGCTCAGGTTCTGATCCTTCAGATCCTGGGTGAGGATCACTGGTGGATAGCTCGCCAGCCCCGAAACCAGCTGTACGTAGGCGTCCTTGTTGCTGTCCTGCGTCAACCACTCCACCGCCTGCTGCTGCGCCTTGAGCAGCTTCGCCACGGCTTCCGGATGCCCGTCGACAAACTTGCCGGTGCCCACCAACACCGACTGCACACTGCCGGCGCCACCGAGATCCTTGGTATTCAATGGCAGCTCAGCCAGTCCTTTGGCCTGCAACGCGGTCAGCCCGGAGCTGCCCCAAGACGCATCGATCTGCTTCGCCGCCAGCGCCGCTACCGCTGCGTTGAAATCGAGGTTGATCACCTTCACGTCCTTCTCGCTCAAACCGACGCTGGCCAGCGCCGCATCGAACGACAACTGGGTCGCGGTGCCACGGAAGATCGCCACGCGTTTGCCTTTGAGATCCTGCAGCGTCTTGATCCCCGAACCCGGCACGACGCCGAGATATTGCTTCACGCCCCGGGCGCTGGCGCTGAGCAGGCGCGTATCCAGACCGTTGGACTTGCCGATGATGGCCGCCAGATCTCCGAGATAGGCCAGGTCCACTTGGCCATTGGCGAACGCCTCGTTGATCACAGGCCCGGCGCCTTTGAAGAAGCTCCACTGAATCTTGATGCCCTGATCGGCGAAAGCCTTTTCGAAGATCTGCTGATCGCGCAGCACGTCCACGATGCCCCCGCCGCTGTGCTGGGTACCGGCGCTCAGATCAGGCACGGCAATCCTGATTTCCTTGAGCTCGTCGGCCTGGGCAGAGAACGCCAGCAGACCCGCCAGTGCCGGCGCGGCAAACAGACTGATGACACGTTTGAAGGGAAGGTTCATGGGTGCGGCTCCTGATCACGGCGGCATTGAGGAGCCGAAAGTAGGCGCAATCCGTATCAGCACTTAAATACTTAAAAAGCACATTTTTATAGCTTTTCACGCTAAGCCAGCAAAGTCGGGACATGCAGAGCCGTATGCATGGAGAGCATCGAAAATATTCTTCGAATGCATTGGATGCGCGCAGGGCTGAGGCCTTAAATGGCGCTGCTTATCTCCAAAATGATTATTTCCTAACTCGCTTATAACCATTGGTTTTTAGCTAATTCCGCTGACTCGATCCAACCCGACAACGGAGGTCACCATGGCCCGTGAATCCCTGCTCAGCCTGCCACTGGCCGCACCGCCGTTGAAAAGCCGGCGAACCTGGCCAAGCCTGAGCCACCGCGTTTTACCCTGGATATTGCCGCTCGGACTGTTCGCCCTATGGTGGATGGCGGCGCGCAATCAATGGATGAGCGAACAGATCCTGCCGGCGCCATCGCTGGTGTGGAACAGCGCGATCGAGCTGTCCCAGGGCGAGTTGTGGAGTCACTTGTGGATCAGCCTGCAACGGCTGTTCTGGGGCCTCCTGGCGGGCGTTTCCGCCGGCGCAGTACTTGGTGCGGCGCTGGGTTTCAGCCGTCGTCTCGAACGCCTGATCTTCCCGACCTTCGCCGGCCTGGCCCAGGTGCCGACGCTGGCGTGGATTCCGCTGTTCATGGTGTTTTTCGGCATCGGCGAAACGCTGAAACTGGTGGTGCTGGTCAAGGCCATCGTGGTGCCGGTGACCCTGCACACGCTGGTCGGCGTGCGTGACGCGCAACCAAAACTGCGCGAAGCCGCCGCCGTGTTGCGCCTGCCGCCACGGTTGCTGATTCGCCGACTGGTTCTGCCCGCCGCCCTCCCCGCATTCATGGCCGGCGTGCGTCTGGCGCTGGCCGCTGGCTGGACTTCATTGCTCGCGGTGGAACTGCTGGCCTCCAGCGAAGGCATCGGTTACCTGATGGTCTGGGCGCGACAGCTGTTCATGCTCGACATCGTCTTTGTGTGCATCGTGGTGATCGGCCTGATCGGCGTGGCGATGGATCGCGGCATCGGTCTGCTGGACAGGAAACTGGTGCACTGGCCACATCCCGCCACGGCAGAAATTCGTCGCGGCCCACGCTATGAAGGCTGGCAGCGCGTGCAGCCGTGGCTGCTGCCGCTGGCGCTGTTTGCGTTGTGGCAACTGGCGGTCGATCAGCAATGGATTGATGCCAATATTCTGGTCAGCCCGTGGGTGGTGCTTGAGGCGACGAAAAACGGATTGCTCGACGGCACGTTGATCGCGGGCATGGCTCTGAGCCTGGGCCGCACACTCGGTGGCTTGTTGATTGGCGGCGGCCTCGGCCTCGTGCTGGGTTTGTTGCTGGGTCTGTCGCGCACCAGCGAACGCGTACTCGGCCCGACCCTCGCCGCCCTGCGCCAGATCGCGATTTTCGCCTGGGTGCCGCTGCTCACCGCGTGGTTCGGTCTGGGCGAACTCGCGAAATGGGTGTTCGTCGCCCTCGCCGCGTTCTTTCCGTTGTTTGTCGCGACCCAACGCAGCGTCGCCAACCTCTCACCGCAACTCAACGAAGCCGCGCAAGTGCTGCGCCTGAGCCTCACTCAGCGCCTGCGTCGACTGGTATTGCCGGGCGCCGCGCCGGGGATTTTCGCCGGCCTGCGCCTGAGCCTGATCTACGCCTGGCTCGGCACCATCGGCGCCGAATATTTCATGCCGTCCAACGGCGGCATCGGCAGCCAGATGATCGGCGCCCAACAACTGCTGCGCATGGACCTGATCATGGCCGGGATGCTGCTGGTCGGCCTCACCGGCGCCCTGCTCAACCTCATTGGCCAACGCCTGGAAATCCGCGCCACCCGCTGGAGACACGCATGAACGCACCGATTGTCAGCTTCAACCATGTAGGCAAATCCTTCGACGTCGACGGTTTCGAACTGGAGGCGATTCGCGAATTCAACCTCGACATCGCCGAGGGCGAATTCGTCGCCATCGTTGGCTCCAGCGGCTGCGGCAAATCCACCTTGCTGCGCTTGCTGGTGGGCCTCGATACGCAATTTCGCGGGCAGATCACTGTCGATGGCAAAGCCGTCAGCGGCATTGGCGGCGAGCGTGGCATCGTGTTTCAGGAACACCGTTTGTTCCCGTGGCTGACGGTGGCCGACAACATCGGCCTGGGCCTGGTCAACGAGCCGCTGGCTACCTCCGAAAAGCAGCAACGCATCACCGATTTCATCGAGCTGGTGGGCCTGCGCGACTTCACCCGCGCCTACCCGCATCAACTCTCCGGCGGCATGGCCCAGCGCGTGGCGATTGCTCGCGGGCTGGTGGCGAGCCCACGAATCTTGCTGCTCGACGAACCCTTCGGCGCCCTCGATGCGCTGACCCGCCAGCAGATGCAGGACGAACTGCTGGCGATTCGCGAACGGGCAAAAATCACCACGATTCTGGTCACCCACGATGTCGAGGAAGCGATTTTCCTCGCCGACCGCGTGGTAGTCATGGAACCGCGCCCCGGCCGGATCAAACAGGTGGTGGACATCGCCCTGCCCCATCCGCGCCAACGCAGCAGTTTCGACTTCCATCAGCTGCGCGAAGAACTGCTGCACGAGCTGACCAGTGACGATCATTACCAACCGAGCGCACCGGTACAGATCCGCGATCTGCCGCTGTCGTTCATTGCCTGCTGAACAGGAGCCTGTCGATGCCACAACGTCCCAACTTTCTGGTGATTCTGGCCGATGACCTCGGCTTCTCCGACATCGGCGCGTTCGGCGGCGAAATCGCCACGCCGAACCTCGATGCCCTGGCCAACAATGGCCTGCGCCTGACCGATTTTCACACTGCACCAACCTGCTCGCCGACCCGCTCGATGCTGCTCACCGGCACCGATCACCACATCGCCGGCATCGGCACCATGGCTGAAACCCTGACCCCGGACCTGATCGGCAAACCGGGTTACGAAGGCTATCTCAACGACCGTGTCGTCGCGTTGCCGGAGTTGCTGCGCGAGGCCGGTTACCAGACCTTGATGAGCGGCAAATGGCACTTGGGCCTGACTGCCGAACTGGCGCCCCACGCCCGTGGTTTCGAGCGCTCGTTCTCGCTGCTGCCCGGCGCGGCCAACCACTACGGATTCGAACCGACCTACGATGAACACACGCCCGGCCTGCTGAAATCCACCCCGGCGCTGTACATCGAGGACGACAGGTTCATCGACGAATTGCCGAAGGATTTCTATTCCTCCGACGCGTTCGGCGACAAGCTGTTGCAGTACCTCAAGGAGCGTGACCAGAGCCGGCCGTTCTTCGCCTATCTGCCGTTTTCCGCGCCGCACTGGCCGTTGCAGGCGCCCGCCGACATCGTCGAAAAATACCGTGGCCGCTACGACGCAGGGCCGGAAGTGCTGCGCCTCGAGCGTCTGGAGAAACTCAAGTCGCTGGGATTGATCGAGCCGGATGTCGAACCGCATCCGCTGATCCAGCTGACCGCGCAATGGGACGCGCTGAGCGATGAACAAAAACGCATTTCCGCCCGGGCGATGGAGGTCTACGCGGCGATGGTCGAGCGTATGGACTGGAACATCGGGCGCGTCGTCGATTACCTGCGCCAGCAGGGCCAGCTCGACAACACCTTCATCCTGTTCATGTCCGACAACGGTGCCGAAGGCGCGCTGCTGGAAGCCTTCCCGAAATTCGGTCCGGAGCTGGTGACCTACCTGAGCCAGCACTACGACAACAGCCTCGACAACATCGGCCGCGCCAATTCCTACGTCTGGTACGGGCCGAACTGGGCGCAGGTGGCGACCGCGCCGTCGCGCCTGTTCAAGGCGTTCACCACCGAGGGCGGGATTCGCGTTCCGGCACTGTTGCACTATCCGCAGCTGCCGCTGAAGGGGCAGATCAGCCATGGTTTTGACACCGTGATGGACATCACACCAACCATTCTCGATCTGGCCGGCGTGCGCCATCCTGGCAAGCAATGGCACGGCAAACCGGTGGCGCCTTTGCGTGGTAAATCGTGGCTGGGCTTTTTGTCTGGCGAGACGGCGCAGGTGCATGACGAACACACCGTTACCGGTTGGGAATTGTTCGGGCGCCGGGCGATTCGGCAGGGTCAGTGGAAGGCGGTGTGGATTCCCGGGCCGGTGGGGCCGGCGACCTGGCAGCTTTACGATCTGGGCAGTGATCCGGGGGAGATTCATGACCTGGCGTCGAGTCAGCCGCAAAGGCTTGAAGCGCTGATCGAGCATTGGCAGCGGTATGTGGAGGAGACCGGGGTGATTTTGAGTGAATCGCCGTTTCAGCCGGATTGAGGGGGCTGAAATATTGCCATCGCGAGCAGGCTCGCTCCCACATTGGATCGTATTCACAATTCAATTGTGGGAGCGAGCCTGCTCGCGATGAGAGCGTTGCAATCACCCATCAAGCCTGAGCTGTACGAGCCTCTTCGGCCGATACCTTCACTTGGCGTACAAACCGGTTCGCCCGCCCGAACGTCCCGAAATCATTAAACCGAACCCCCATCTCCCGCATCACCTTATGCGCCACCGGCACCGTCAGCTGGCGAATGTAAAACGGCTCCTTCACCACAAAATGATGAATCCCGTGACTGCTGCCGAAGTTGAAGCAGAACGCCTGCAACGGCCACAGCCACCACGGGTTCAGCACCTGACATTGCTGCAGCACATTGCCCGGTTCCACATCCCCGTAGTAATGCATGTTGGAGCTGATGAAGTGCAGGCAAAACGTGCGCAACACGTTCGGGCCAATGATCACCACGGCGGCGATGTCGATCACCTGCATCACCGACAACGTGGTCGCCGACCATTCGATCGGCGAACCCATCAGGTAGGCGATCCCGTTGGCGGCATGGAACCCGAGAAACACATACCACGCGCCCCAATGCACCAGTGCCAGCGGCGCGTAGACCTTCAGCGTGCGTTTGATGATGCTGAACTTGTGCGCCCAGGTCTTGGCCCGCAACATGCGGATGAACGCTGACATCACGTTGTCGCCGACCATCAGCAACCGCGCGAAACCCCAAGGCTCGCCATTGGTGATCGCCCGTTCTTCCATGTCGGTTTCGGTACCGGACACCTTGTGATGATTGAGGTGCAGATGGCGGCGGATCCACGGGTTGATCGTGCTCGGCCGCGCCAGCCACACCAGGCCCATCATCAGGTTGTGCGGCACCCGCTGTTTGCGGAAATACATGCTGTGGATAAGGTCGTGCTCAAGCTCATGGGTCAGCGAAGCGAAAAACGCGTTGAGCAACAGACACGCCCACCACGCCATGTGCCCGGTGACGTAGAGCGCCGCCGAACCGATCATCCCGGCCAGGGCAAACGCCAGAATCCCCGCGCCGAGGGCGTCCTGATGGTTGAGAATCGGGTAGCGCTCGCGCAGCTCGACGCCTTTGGCAAGCACCACTTCGCGAATATGCGCTGATCGCTGGGCAGCATTGTGTCGCTGGGGACTTGCAGAAGTACGGTCCATGCTTCCATCCTCTGGTTATAGATGTTCGTATCCTGCCTCGCGCGGACTCCAAACGCGGTAGCCGAGAACGCCAACCTGTTGACCGGAAGCGCCAATCAGCATGAAGGAACCGACTTCTCTCGCCAGCTGGACCCGTGCCCTGCGCAAGCAACTCGACGCGCTGGGGCTGGACAGCACTGCCCTGTGTCAGCAGGCCGGGCTCGATCCGCAACTGATGGACGACCCGAACGCCCGCTATCCGTTGTCCGCGACCACACGTCTGTGGGAAATCGCGGTGCAGGTCAGCGGTGATCCGGCGATCGGTTTGCGGGTGTCGCGCTTCGTCAGCCCCACGACCTTTCACGCGCTGGGCTACGCATTGGTGGCCAGCGGCAGCCTGCGGGAAGTGTTCGAGCGGATCGTGCGTTATCACCAAGTGGTCAGCGACGCGCTGGAACTGGAGCTGACCCGCACCGAGGACCGCTATCGATTTCGCCTGAAGATCCCGGCCGAAAACCCGGCACCCGCCTTCGAAGCCATCGACGCCTTCGCCGCGATTTACGTGCGCACTTGCCGCAATCGCCTGGGCCGCGACTACGCGCCACTGGCGGTGTACCTGCGCCGCCCGGAACCGGCCGATGCGCATCAATGGCACAAGGTGTTCCGCTCGCCGGTGCACTTTTGCGCCGAAGAAGACCGCATCGAATTCGCCCTCACCGACTTTGACAGCCACCTCGACGACGCCAACCCGGAACTGGCCGAGCACAACGAAGCGGTGCTCAAACGCACCCTCGCCCAGCTCAAGCCGCTTACCTGGGAGCGCAAGGTGCGCGACGCCATCGAAGAACAACTGCCCGAAGGCGAACCCAGCGCCGAACGCATCGCCCAGGCCCTGCACTTGAGCCTGCGCAGCCTGCAACGGCATCTGGCGGACGAGGGTTGCCGCTTCGACACCCTGCTGAATGAAAGCCGCGAAAACCTCGCGCTGCTGCACCTGCGCGATCCGCAATGCTCGCTGAGCGAGGTCAGTTATCTGTTGGGATTTGCCGACACCAGCAGTTTCAGTCGCGCGTTCAAACGCTGGACCGGGATGACGCCGGGGCAGTTTCGGGATCAGTTGCGCTGAGCGCAAATGGGTCGCTCAACCCTTGGTCAGACTGCGCTCAATCCCGGATTCCCACTGCTCGATCATTGCCGTACCTACCTCGGCGAACGACTGATGGGTTCGGCAATGCTCAAGCATTTCCGCCATCGCCGTCTGCATGCCATGAACAACCTGTTGCAGTAGTTCATTGCAGCGACCTTCAGTGAGATTGCATGCCGTACGACCGAAGCGGATGAGCGCCTTGTGCTTGGGCCATGCCTTCGACCCGCCCAACAGCAAGGCCAGGCTGTCGTTCCTGATGTAAACCGATGTGGTGATGATGTCGTAAGCCGGGGCCAGCCGGATCGAGGCCTGCGCGCCGCAATGGTCATACAGCACACCGAAGTTCTTCAGATGCGCATCGCCGTTTTTCAGTCCCGCTGACAGCGCCACGATCTTGAAAAAAGCTTCCAGCGCCTGACTCAATAGCGCAGGGGAAACAAAGGCTTTGATCTGTCGGGCAGCGCCTTCGTAAGAGCCATCGTATTTGGCTCTGGAAGGCCAGCCGTTGAGTACGCAAAAGTCCTCGAAACCCAGATAGCCGTGCTCAATCAGGTCAAAACGCTCGACCACCAAAAACCTGCCCTGCTCACTCAATTCAAACTTTGGCACTTCAAGTCCGCTAAGCGCTGCGGCGCGCATACAGAAGTACTCGTTGGTCGCCAGCTCGGGAAATTCTTCGGGACGGAAGGCTTTGACCAGATGTGTGGAGCCTCGGTGAGTCAGGCGATCAACTGCTGCCGCACTGTCGCGCACCAGAACTTTGGGCTGCACACCTGAAACACCGGAGTATTGGCCGTACTTCTGTAGCAAATCATCGAACAGTCCCTGGGCACCGTCGTGCACCAGAAGCTCGGCCAGTGATGTTTCGGGCTGACGTTCGGTTGCCGACTCACTGGTAATCGCCAGCCGTCCCAACTGATGCGGTCCGACGATTGCGAGCAAGGCGAAATCATCAAAACCGCGCACGGCCTTACTGAAGCGTCGAACCAGCTCATCGCGCAGCGCGCCTTCCGGCAGATTCATTTCGAAGACGGGATGAATGCCCCGCTCCCAGCCGTAGCTCTCCAGCCGGGTCGGCATTGTCAGCGACACTGCATTCTCGTCGATGGCGTCCTCGCGATAACTGAACACACTGTCCATGCCCGGCTGCCCTCGACCGAGCGTTCCAACCGGGCTATCAGCGACGGTGATGTGCAAGCGATCTGTCGGCTCAGTCATGGAAATTGACCTTCTGCAACGCGTCGAGTGTCGGGCGTTGTGCTCTCACGGGAATCGCTGTCAGCTCGTAGCCAAAGCCGTTGAGGATCGCCTCGACTTTGCGCAGACCAATTTCAGAAATCGTATTGTTTTCGATACCCGAAATGGTGGCGCGGCTCATGCCGTAACGTTGCGCCAACGCTTGCTGCGAGAGTTTTTGCGCTTTGCGCAGAGTTCTGATCAGTTCGCCCAACTGTTCCATGACACACCAGTGCATTATATGAAGTGCAATAAAGCGTAATTAAAATTATATGCATCGTATTCGATGCAAACTCAGGGCAAGTCTAGCTCATATAAAACGGCATGTGCGGGTCGATTAGCGACGGGTTACAAATCCAAGCTCAAAAACCGTACCCGTTACATCACTGCTGACCCGCACCCGCCCCCCATGCAACTGCATGATCGACTGCACGATCGCCAGTCCCAAGCCGCCGGAATCTCCCGGCTCCGCACGGGATGGGTCGACGCGGTAGAAGCGGTCGAACAGTTTGCCCAGATGCTCATCCGCGATGACCGGGCCGAGGTTGTGGACTTGTAGCCAGCACAGGCCTGGCTCATCGCGTCGGCGCAGGCTGATGACCGAATCGGCGTCGGCATGGCGTACGGCGTTGGCCAGCAGATTGCCCAAGGCGCGTTGCAGCAGTTGCTGATCCGCCAGCAACTTTCCACTGAACGTGTTTGCCAGGCGAATTCCCCGGTCATCGGCCAGGGCTTCGAAGTAGTCGCACAACTCATCGCCGATTTCGTGCAGTTCCAGCGTGCGCAGATCGAGCGCTCGCTCAGCTTGCTCGGCGCGGGCGAGAAACATCAGGTTCTCGGCCATGCGCTTGAGCCGTTCGAATTCTTCCATGTTCGACGCCAGCACTTCCTGATACTCGGTGCTGCTGCGCGGGTGATTCAATGCCTGACCATTGCTGGCGAGCAGGGTGTGCAGGGGCGTGCGAATTTCGTGGGCGAGGTCGGCGGAAAACTGTGAGAGGCGCTGGAAGCCGTCGTCCAGCCGCACCAGCATGCCGTTCAGCGCGTGTACCGGCTCCAGCAATTCCGCTGGCGTGCCGTCAGTGGGAACGCGTTGGTCGAGGCTGCGCAGGTCGATGCCGCGCAGTGCTTCACTCAGCTTGCGCAGAGGCCGCAAACCACGGCGCAACAGCAACAGGCCCAGCGTGAAGGCGAGCAACGCTCCGAGGCCGACGGCCAGATACAGGCGCAGGCGATAGCTGCCGAGCATCTGTTCGCGCTCGCTCAGCACCTTGCCGGCAATCACGGTCAGCGCTTCGCCGTTCGGCCCTTGGGCCTGACCTGACAACAGGGCCAGCTCGACACCGTCCGCCGCCTGCCAGGTCAGCACATCGCTGCGTTGCGGCGGTTGATCCCGGGGGATGGCCTGCACGGGCGGCAGTGCGCGTTGGCGAGGGTTGATCGTGATCACATTCGAGCCGTCCGCGCGTTGCACCAGCAGCAGACTGTCGAGATTGCCAAGCATGTTCTGGTACAGCCGTGGCCGCGCCTGCAAGGCGTCGAGGCTGTCACTGTCGGCGAGCAGCGCGCGCACCTGTTCCAGGCGACCGAGTAACGCCATGTCGTCGCGCCAGGCGATTTCCGAGGCCAGCGAGCGATACAGGAACACGCCAATCGCGCTGAGTACCAGCGCGCAGACGGCAGCGAACGCCAGGGCCAGGCGCCAGGCGATGGATCTAGCGCGCATCGTCGGGCGCTTCGAGTTGATAGCCGACCCCGCGCACGGTGTGGATCAGTTTGGGCATGTACGGATCATCGACTTTCGAACGCAAGCGGCGCACCGCGACTTCGACCATGTTGGTGTCGCTGTCGAAATTCAGGTTCCACACCTGCGAAGCGATCAGCGTGCGCGACAGCACTTCACCCTGACGGCTGGCGAGCAGATGCAGCAGGGCGAATTCCTTGTTGGTCAGGGCGATGCGCTGGCCACCACGGCTGACCCGGCGGCGCAGCACGTCGATTTCCAGATCGGCGATGCTGTACGACTCGGCTTCACGCATCGGCCCGCGCCGCAACAACGTGCGCACCCGCGCCAGCAATTCGGCGAAGGCGAACGGCTTGAGCAAATAGTCATCGGCCCCCAGTTCGAGGCCGCGCACGCGGTCTTCGATGGCGTCCTTCGCCGTCAGGAACAGCACCGGCGTGGCGCCGCGCTGGCGGATCAGCTGGAGCAATTGCCAGCCGTTGAGGCCCGGCAGCATCACGTCGAGGATGATCAGGTCATATTCCTGCTGCTCAATAAAGTAGCGACCGTCGAGGCCATTCAGCGCCACGTCCACGGCAAAACCCGACTCACCCAGCCCTTTGGCGATGAAGTTCGCGGTTTTGGCTTCATCTTCTACGACCAGCAAACGCATGGCACACCTCGATTGATCAGAGTCACAGGCTAGGCCCCTTCGGCGACATTGCCCATTACAAACTTGTAATCCGACTGACGAGGTTTCGACGGGGACCGGCGGATAAGGTGATGGCCTTCGCTTTTGGAGCCTGCCCATGACCGTCAAATACTTGATTGCCAGCCTGACAATCGGCCTCAGCAGCGCTGCGTTTGCTGCGCCCGACCTGCCCCGTCACGCCGATCTCGATCTGAAAACCGCGCGGCTGCTGGCCGACGCGGCGCTGGAAAACTGCACCGCCACGGTGTCGGTGCTCGACCGTGGCGGCAATCTGCTGGTGACCTTGCGTGTCGACGGTATCGGCCCGCACAACACCGCCGCCAGCCAACGCAAGGCCTACACCGCGCTATCGACGAAAACCCCGACTCGATTGTTCGCCGAGCGCGCCCGCAACAACCCGGAAACCGCCAACCTCAACACGCTGGACGAGTTGCTGTTGCTCGGCGGTGGCATCCCTTTGTTTGTCGGGAAAGAACTGGTCGGCGCCATGGGCGTGGCCGGTTCCGGCGGCGGCGAACAGGACGAAAGCTGTGCGACGAAGGCGGCCGAAGCTGGCGGTCTTTCCATCAACCGAATTTGAACCCAGGAGCATCACCATGCCCCCACTGCGCATGACTTTCACCGCGCTTGGATTGAGCGCCTTTTCGAGCCTGGCGCTGGCCGCCGGCAACCCGCTGAGCGTACACGTACTCAACCTGGAAAACGGCCTGCCATCGCCGGGCATTAACGTGACGCTGGAACGTCATGTCGGCCAGGACTGGCAGCCGCTGGCGCAGGGCACCACCAATGAACAGGGACGGATCGCCGAATTGTTCCCGGCGAACAAACAGTTCGAGGCCGGTGAGTATCGGGTGGTCTTCAAGACCGGTGAGTACTTCGAGAAGACGAAGCACGAGACGTTTTTTCCGGAGATTCCGGTGATCTTTAAAGTGCAGCAGACGGATCAGCACTACCACATTCCGTTGCTGCTCAGCCCGTATGGTTTCTCTACCTATCGCGGTTCGTAGGCCACGTACAATTCCCCTGTGGGAGCGGGCTTGCCCGCGATGGCGTCGTGTCAGTCAACATAGAAGACAACTGACCGACCTCAATCGCGGGCAAGCCCGCTCCCACAGGGACAGTGTTGAGCACTAAAGTGTGGCGAGCGCGCGCAATCGCACAGCGTCGAGGATTTCGATCTCGCCATAACTCAGTCCGATAATCCCCTGCCCCTGCAACTCCTTGAGGATCTGGTTGGTGGTCTGCCGCGACAGCGACAGCATCGACGCCAGCTGTTCCTGGGGCAGTTGCAGCACGCGGCGTGGCGGATCGAGTTCGCCGTAGCCTTCGGCGATCATCAGCAAGCGATGAGCCAGACGCGCCGGGGCCGGCAGCAGGCTCAGCTGTTCGAGATTGATGAAGGTCAGGCGCAGTTTGTGGCTCATCAACAGAGCGAGATGCCGCCAGTAGACGGGTTGCTCGTCGAGCATTTTCAGCAGCGTGGCCTGGGGAATGTTCAGCAAGGTGCAAGGCCCGACCGCGTAGGCATCGTGGGTGCGGGGCTGGCCGTCGAACAGGCAGATTTCGCCGAACCAGTGCGGCGCTTCCACCAGGCTCAGTAACGCCTCCTTGCCCTGCTCGCTGACCGCGCCGATACGCACCGCACCATCGAGCACCGCGTACAACCCGCACGGCGCATCACCGCGCTGAAACAACCTCTGCCCCGCCGACAGCCGCCGCTCCCTGGCCGCCGCCAGCAGACTATCCTGAAAGGACGAAGGCAGATGACTGAACCATTGCCCGGTCAGGAGGCGCTCGCGCCAGAGCTTATCCATGCGTTCTCCGAAAGATTGTCGCCTGCCTGACAGAGCGAGCCATGAACCCGGGGCATGATTCGATCACCCTACAGGAGGAACAACAATGAAAAGCCTCGTCGATCATTTGAGTCAATACGCCGCTTACCACCGTGACCCGCGCAACATCGCCAGCCACTTTATCGGGATTCCGCTGATTGTGGTGGCGGTGGCCGTGCTGTTGTCGCGGCCGGAATGGTCGGTGGGTGGATTGTGGATTTCCCCGGCGGTGATTGCCGCCCTTGCGTCGGCGTGGTTTTACCTGCGCCTGGAGCTGAAGCTTGGGGCTTTGATGACCGTGTTGATGGGGCTGTCGGTCTGGGCCGGGCATGTATTGGCGCAGCTGAGCACCATGGTCTGGCTCAGCAGCGGTCTTGCGATGTTTGTGATCGGCTGGGTGATCCAGTTTGTCGGGCACCACTATGAAGGGCGCAAACCGGCGTTTGTGGATGACTTGAGCGGGTTGATTGTCGGGCCGCTGTTTGTGGTGGCCGAACTGGCGTTCCTGCTCGGGATGCGCCAGGAGCTGAAAGAGCAGATCGAGGCGCGGGCGGGTGTGGTGCGGGTCAGTCCAAATCGCGCGGCTGTCTGAACCACAGGCTGATTCGCTCGTTCCCACGCACTGCGTGGGAATGCATTCCGTGACGCTCCGCGTCACAGTGGACGCGGAGCGTCCATAGCGGCGTTCCCACGCTGAGCGTGGGAACGAGCGAGATCAAACGTTGGCGACTTTCTGCCAGACCTTCGGCTTGAAGAACAACGTCTCACCCTTCGCCAACCCGGTCAGGCTGTCGTGGTCTTTCACCACTTCCGCCTCGATCAGATCAGTCTGCCCCTCAACCTTCAACGTCACCCGCGTGGTCGCGCCCAACGGTCGGATGTCACGTACTTCAGCGGCGTGGTGATCCTCCAGTTCATGCCGCGACAGCGACACTTCGTGCGGGCGGAACAGCACGTGGTTGTCATCGCCCAGATGCAGACGGTTCGAATCGCCGAGGAAGTGATAGACGAAATCGCTGGCCGGATTTTCGTAGACGTCGCCCGGTGAGCCGATCTGCTCGATCACACCCTTGTTCATCACCACGATGCGATCGGCCACTTCCATCGCCTCTTCCTGGTCGTGGGTCACGAACACCGAGGTCAGGTTGATGTCTTCGTGCAGGCGCGCCAGCCAGCGGCGCAGCTCCTTACGCACCTTGGCGTCGAGGGCGCCGAACGGCTCGTCGAGCAGCAGCACTTTCGGCTCTACCGCCAAAGCGCGGGCCAGGGCGATCCGCTGACGCTGGCCGCCGGACAGTTGCTCCGGATAACGATCCGACAGCCAGTCCAGTTGCACCATGTTCAGCAGCTCGTGAACCTTGGTCGCGATCTGGCTTTCAGTCGGGCGCTGGTTTTTCGGCTTCATGCGCAGGCCGAACGCGACGTTGTCGAACACCGTCATGTGGCGGAACAGCGCGTAGTGCTGGAACACGAAACCGACGTTGCGATCCCGCACGTCGTGGCCGGACACGTCTTCGCCGTGGAACACGATGTTGCCGTTATCCGGGGTTTCCAGGCCGGCAATGATGCGCAGCAGGGTGGTCTTGCCGCACCCGGACGGGCCGAGCAATGCCACCAGTTCACCGCTGTGGATGTCCAGGCTGATGTTGTCCAGCGCCTTGAACGCATTGAAATTCTTGCTGACGTTACGCACTTCGATCGACATGAATTATTCCTCCGCGGCGCTGGCGCGCAGGCGGTTGATACGGTTTTCGCTCCACTGCTTGAGCAGCAGGATGAAGAGCGCCAGGATCAGCAACAGGCTCGCCACGGCGAACGCGGCCACGTGGTTGTATTCGTTGTAGAGGATCTCGACGTGCAGCGGCAAGGTGTTGGTCACCCCGCGAATGTGCCCGGAGACCACCGACACCGCACCGAACTCACCCATGGCCCGCGCGGTACACAGCACCACGCCATAGATCAGGCCCCATTTGATGTTGGGGACGGTCACGTGCCAGAACATCTGCCAGCCGTTGGCGCCGAGCAGGCGCGCGGCTTCCTCTTCCTGAGTGCCTTGTTCCTGCATCAGCGGGATCAGCTCACGGGCCACGAATGGCACGGTGACGAAGATCGTCGCCAGCACGATGCCCGGCAGGGCGAAGACGATCTGGATGTCGTGATCCTGCAGCCACGGCCCGAACAGGCCCTGGGCACCGAACATCAACACGTAGACCAGACCAGCGATCACCGGCGACACCGAGAACGGCAGGTCGATCAGCGTCACCAGCATGCTCTTGCCGCGGAACGAGTATTTGCTCACGCACCACGCGGCGCTGACACCGAACACCAGGTTCAGCGGCACCGACACCAGCACCGCAATCACGGTGAGTTTCAGCGCCGACAAGGCATCCGGTTCAAAGATCGCAGTGAAGAATGCGCCGAGGCCGTTCTTCAATCCCTGCGACACCACGATGAACAGCGGCAGCAGCAGAAACAGGAAGAAAATCAACCAGCCGAGGCCGATCAGGATCCGCCGCGAAGTGGCGCTGCCACGGCGGGCGGCGTTGGCCGAGGACGCGGCCGCAATAGACGATTGGGACATGGTTCGCGCCTCCTTATGGGGTTTCGATGCGCCGCTGCAGCAAGTTGATCAGCAGCAACAGGACGAAGGAAACCACCAGCATCAACACGCCGATGGAGGTAGCGCCGGTGTAATCGTACTGGTCGAGCTTGACCATGATCAGCAGCGGCAGGATCTCGGTTTTCATCGGCATGTTGCCGGCGATGAAAATCACCGAACCGTACTCGCCAACGCCCCGGGCAAACGCCAGGGCAAAACCGGTCAGCCAGGCCGGCAACAGCGCCGGCAGCAGAATGTGACGGAACACCTGCAACGGTTTGGCACCCAGGCATGCCGCCGCTTCTTCGACTTCACGCGGGATGTCGGCCAGCACCGGCTGCACCGTGCGCACCACGAACGGCAGGGTCACGAAGGTCAGTGCCAGGGTGATCCCGAGCGGGGTGTAGGCGATCTTGAAACCGAGGTCGGCGGCGAACTGCCCGACCAGCCCGGTCGGCGTGTACAGCGCCGTCAGCGCAATACCGGCCACGGCGGTCGGCAGGGCGAATGGCAGATCGATCATCGCGTCGATCACCTTGCGCCCCGGGAACGTGTAACGCACCAGCACCCAGGCCAGCAGCGTGCCGATGATGCCGTTGATGATCGCGGCGCACAGCGCAGTGCCGAAGCTCAGCTTCAGTGCGGCGAGGACGCGGGGCGCGGAGATGATCGTCCAGAACTGGTCCCAGGTGAGTTGGGCGGCGTGGACGAACATCGCCGCCAGCGGGATAAGCACAATCAGGCTGAGGTACACCAAGGTGTAGCCCAGCGTCAGCCCGAAGCCGGGTATGACGGGGGAGATACGACGCGACATAAAAGTCCTTGGTTTGAGAACGCGCAAAGCCCCGACGGTTAAATCGGGGCTCGTTTATGACCTATTTCAGATTACTGCGCCTGATAGATCTGGTCGAACACGCCACCGTCGTTGAAGAATTTCGGCTGCGCGGTTTTCCAGCCGCCGAAGTCCTTGTCGATGGTCACCAGCTCCAGTTTAGGGAACTGCTGGGCGTACTTCGCCGCCACGTCCTTGTCACGCGGACGGTAGAAATTCTTCGCTGCGATTTCCTGGCCGGCCGGGCTGTACAGGTGCTTGAGGTAGGCTTCGGCGATCTGCTCGTTGCCCTTCTTCTCGGCGTTCTTGTCGACCACGGCCACCGGTGGTTCGGCAAGGATCGACAGCGAAGGCACGACGATGTCGAACTTGTCTTTGCCGCCGTCTTCTTTCAGCGCCAGGAAGGCTTCGTTTTCCCAGGCCAGCAACACGTCACCCTGACCGTTGTTGACGAAGGTGATGGTCGAGCCACGGGCGCCGGTGTCCAGAACCGGTACATGTTTGAACAGGGTTTGTACGTATTCCTTGGCTTTGGCTTCGTTGCCGCCGTTGGCTTTCAGGCCGTAGGCCCACGCCGCGAGGAAGTTCCAGCGCGCACCGCCGGAGGTTTTCGGGTTCGGGGTGATCACCGAGACGTCATTCTTGATCAGATCGCCCCAGTCCTTGATGCCTTTCGGGTTGCCCTTGCGCACCAGGAACACGATGGTCGAGGTGTAAGGAGTGCTGGCGTCCGGCAGACGCTTCTGCCAGTCGGCCGGCAGGGTCTTGCCGAGCTTGGCAATTTCGTCGATGTCGCCGGCCAGGGCCAGGGTCACGACGTCGGCGCGCAGACCGTCGATCACCGCACGGCCCTGCTTGCCCGAACCGCCGTGGGATTGCTGGATTTTCACGGTGTCGCCGGCGTGCTCCGACTGCCAGTACTTCACGAATTCGGCGTTGTAATCCTGATACAGCTCGCGCGTCGGGTCATACGACACGTTGAGCAGTTCGTAATCCTTGGCAACCGCGGAACCGGCAAACACAGCACTGGCCAGGGCGGCCAAAGCGTAACGGCGAATCGACGACATGGTGAAAGCTCCTGGAATTCTTGGTGGTGGCTTTTTCTTATGGATTGCTGGAATCGGGTTGCTCATTCAATGACCGCAGCCTGTGGCAGCTTCTGCCAACAACTCCCCGCAGGAGCTGCCGCAGACTACGAATCAGGCCGGTTTGTTACCCGGTTGCTGCAGACGGAATTTCTCTTTGCGTTCGATCTGGACCACTTGGGCGTTATGCACAGTGATTTCCACCGCGCCGAAACGCAGGTCGCGCAAGGCGCTCTGGATTTCGCGCAAGATGGTGCTTTCGTCCTGACCGTCAACGCTACGCAGGGATGCGCTCATGGTGCTGCTCCTTTGTATGGGATATGCCTGGCAGTGGGCGGCACTGCGTTCGGCGTGGGAGCAATATAAGAGAGGCACGGATATTCTTAAAAAGACTATTTAAGAATGTTTATATAACTGGAAAACATTATGTGATGCAGCAAGGGTTTGCGGCGGATTTGCTCACTGGCAAACCCGCCCTACGCGGCCATCAACCGATCAAAGGCGCCCGGTTCCAGTCGATTTGCGCTTCCGGAACCGGCCGCCCAAACCAGTAGCCTTGCCCCAGATCACAGGCCTGGCCCAGCAGGAACGCCGCCTGTTCCACCTGCTCGATGCCCTCGGCATGCACCTGCATGCCCATGCTGCGGGCCAGGGCGATGATCACCCGGACGATCGCCGCATCGTCCTCGTCCCACGGCAGTCCGGCAACAAAACCCTGGTCGATCTTGAGCTTCTGCACCGGCAGGCGTTTGAGCCGCAGCAGCGACGAATACCCGGTGCCGAAGTCATCGATGGCCAGACGTATCCCCAGCTCGCGCAGACGATGCATTTGTTCCAGCGCGACTTCCGGATCGTCCATCACCGCGCTTTCGGTGACCTCCAGTTCCAGATAGGCCGGATCCAGGCCGGTGTCGTGCAGCACCTGCGCCACCTGCTGATACAACTCGCGGCGGGCAAACAACCGCGAGGACACGTTGACCGCGACAAACGACAGCACCACCCCGGCCTGCTGCCATTGGCACATCTGCCGACAGGCCTGCTGCATGACCCAGGCGTCGATTTCCGAGATCAGCCCGGTGCGCTCGGCAATCGGGATGAACTCCGCCGGCGACACCAGGCCTCGCTGCGGATGCTCCCAGCGCACCAGCGCCTCGACGCCGATCAGGCGACTGGTTTGCAGGTCGTGCACCGGTTGGTAGTAGACCCGCAGTTCCTGCTGCTCCAGCGCGCGACGTAATTCGAAGGCGATTTCGACCCGCTGCTGGGCGTGGGCTGTAAGCTCTTCGGTGTACAGCGCGTAACCGTTGCGACCGCTGCTTTTGGCCTTGAACAGCGCCGCATCGGCGTTGCGCAACAGTTGTTCGGCGCTCAGCGCATCGCTGGGAAACAGACTGATGCCGAGGCTGGCGTTGATGAACAGTTCATGGCCGTCGAGGCAGAACGGCTCTTTAAGCGCATCGAGAATGCGCTGAGCCAATGCTGCCGCCTGCGCCGGTTGTGGACAACTTTCCAGCAGGACCGCGAACTCATCGCCGCCCAGCCGCGCCAGGGTGATGCCCGGCCCGAACAACGCCTGCAAACGCGCGGCGACCGCCTTGAGCAAACGGTCACCGATAGTGTGGCCAAGGCTGTCGTTGATCAGTTTGAAATGGTCCAGATCGATCATCAGCAGCGCGCAGCCGCGCTTGTGGGTCTGCGCCGATGCCAGCGCCTGTTCGGCGCGGTCGCTGAACAGCAGACGGTTGGGCAGGTCAGTCAGCGGATCGTGGTGGGCCAGGTGCTTGAGTTCGTGCTCGGAATCCTTGATCGCGCTGATGTCGGAAAACACCGCGACGTAATGGCTGAGCCGGTTGTCATCGTCACGAATGACCCGGATCGTCTGCCATTGCGGGTAGATTTCACCACTCTTGCGCCGGTTCCAGATCTCGCCGCTCCATTCGTCCCGCGCCTGTAAAGAAGCGAACATCGCCTGATAGAACCCCGGCGGATGGTGCCCGGACTTGAACAGGCTGGGCTGCTGACCTATCACTTCGTCACGCTGATAACCGGTGATTTCCATGAACGCGCGATTGACGTGCACGATCAGCCCCTGCCGGTCCGTGACCAGCACGCCTTCGCGGGTGCAATCGAATACCGCAGCGGCCTGACGCAGGCGTTCGCGATCCGCCTGGCGTTCACGCAAGCGGGCGCCGATGCCCAGGCACTCAAACAACCGCGCCCGGGCCAGGAAGATCAACCCGGCGCTGAGCGCTACGAACAGGTAGCCGTTGATCAGTTGCCAGCGCAGCAACTCGTCAGAGCTATCGAAGAAACTGTTCAATAAATAACCAGTGCCTTGCAGCCAGACCACGGCAAGGACCAGGTAAAGCAGCGCTGCACGCAAAGCATCGCGGTATGTGGCAGACATTCGGCCGTCCATGTCCCTACAAAAATGTCGGGATTATAGGTCAAGAAACATCCAGCCATCTCTTATCTGAAAGGGCGACTGGTTTTATCTGTGTGCTTGGTGATAATGCAACGGCTGTTTTTTCTTTATCGAGGGCCCTATAGCCTATGTGGTACGAAGGTTTTCTTGGCTTGTCGGCCTGGTCGCTGGTCGCCGTCACCCTGGTGATGACCCACGTGACGATCGTTGCCGTCACGGTCTACTTGCACCGCTACTCGGCCCATCGCTCCCTGGAGCTGAATGCCGGCCTGAAGCATTTCTTCCGTTTCTGGCTGTGGCTGACCACGGCGCAGAACACCCGCGAGTGGACTGCCATCCACCGCAAACACCACGCCAAATGCGAAACCGAAGACGACCCGCACAGTCCGGTCGTCAAGGGTCTGTCCACCGTCCTGCGCAAAGGCGCAGAGCTGTACCGCGAAGAAGCACAGAACCCGGAAACCCTGCGCATCTACGGCAAGAACTGCCCCGAAGACTGGATCGAGCGCAACCTTTACAGCCGCTACCGGTTGCTGGGCGTGGCGATCATGGCGGTCGTCGATCTGCTGCTGTTCGGCACCATCGGCATCACCATCTGGGCGATCCAGATGATGTGGATCCCGGTCTGGGCGGCCGGTGTGGTCAACGGCCTCGGGCATGCCGTCGGCTACCGCAACTTCGAATGCCGCGACGCGGCGACCAATCTGGTGCCATGGGGCATCCTGATCGGCGGCGAAGAACTGCACAACAACCATCACACCTACCCCAACTCGGCCAAGCTGTCGGTCAAGAAGTGGGAGTTCGACCTCGGCTGGGCGTGGATCCAGATCTTCAGCTTCCTGCGTCTGGCCAAGGTCCAGCGTGTCGCCCCGATCGCCCACCGCGTCGAAGGCAAGGGCAGTCTGGACATGGACACTGCCATGGCGATCCTCAACAACCGCTTCCAGATCATGGCCCAGTACCGCAAGCTGGTGATCGGCCCGCTGGTCAAGCAGGAACTGGCCAAGGTCGATCATTCGGTACGCCACCAGTTCCATCGGGCCAAACGTCTGCTCTCGCGGGAAACCAGCCTGTTGGAAGATCGCCACCACGCGCGCATCCAGAACATGCTCGAGCACAGCCAGGCGCTGAAGGTAATCTACGAGAAACGCCTGGCCCTGCAGCAGATCTGGGTCAAGACCAGCGCGAATGGCCACGACATGCTCGCCGCCATCAAGGAATGGGTCCACGAGGCCGAGGCCAGCGGCATCCAGTCCCTGCGTGAATTCGCCAACCAGTTGAAAACCTACTCGCTGCGCCCTGTCGCCGTCTGAGTGCCGTTGATCGGTGCGCCCGGTTCCCGGGCGCACCCTTCGGAACTTCACCCTCGATCCCCTATCTCAAAGACACTTCGCCACCCCCGGCGGGTTTTCCCGTGGCCGTTGTCGATAGATCGACACGCCCTTTGAGATTCGTGTCGATGGTCAACAACAATCAAAATCAATCATCCCCTCCCCAGTGGCCCGAGGCCGCGCAAACCCTGATGGCATTGATGCATGCCCAGGGCGAAGTCGCCCGCCTGAGCGAACGCGAGCAGCTGTTCAGCTCGCTGCTGGTCAGCGTCAATGCCGTGCTTTGGGCCTTCAACTGGGAAACCCGGCAGGTGCTTTACGTCAGCCCTGCTTACGAGCGGATCTTCGGCCGCTCCGCCGCCCTGCTGTTGGCCGACTACAACCAGTGGCGCGACAGCATCTACCCGGACGATCTGGAATACGCCGAACGCAGCCTCGCCGAAGTGCTGCACAAAGGCGCTGTGGAAGACCGCGAATACCGGATCATCGCCGCCGACGGCCAGGTACGCTGGATCAGCGACAAGTGCTTCATCAACCGTCAGGACGAACCGGGGCAACCGGTGATCATCGTCGGTATCGCCGAAGACATCACCGACAAGAAGCAAATGGAAACCGAGCTGCAACGCCTGGCCACCACTGACGTGCTGACCCAGAGCAGCAATCGCCGGCACTTTTTCGAATGCGCCCACCGGGAATTTGAACAAGCCCGCCTGCAAGGCGCGCAAATGGCGTTCCTGCTGCTGGACATCGATGACTTCAAAGTGATCAACGATACCTACGGCCACCCCGAAGGCGACAACGTGCTGCAACGGATCGCCGAATGCGGTCGTGCCTCATTACGCCGGGGCGACCTGTTCGGGCGGATTGGCGGTGAGGAGTTTGCTGCAGTTTTCCCGGGATGTGCGCCGGACATGGCCATGCAGGTGGCCGAGCGGCTGCAACGGGAAATTCAGCGGCTGAATTTCAATTACGGTGAACAAACGTTCGGCATCACCGTCAGCCAGGGCCTGACCAGCCTCACCCCGGAAGATGAAAGCCTCGACACCCTGTTCGCCCGCGCGGATGCGGCGATGTACGAGGCCAAGCGGCAGGGCAAGAACCGGATCATTTCCGCCTGAACCCGGATTTTCGACTCGACACACAACCCTGTGGGAGCGGGCTTGGTCCGGGCGGCGATCCGACGATGAGGCCAGCAGCATTCAATAAAATTATTGGCATTGCCGACGCCATCGCGGGCAAGCCCGCTCCCACTGGTTACTTGCGCATCCGCATCAGCTCCGGCAAGCCGATCTTGAGCAAGCGCGCTGTACGGCTCTTGGCCAGCTCCTCGACGCCTTCATGCTCGGTCAGACGGGCCATTTGCGCCGCCATGTTCATCACAAGCGCCTCGCGGGAGTACACCCCGCCCCCGAGCTGGTAGACCGAGGCAATCAGCTCGCGCAACTCCAGCGGCAGACGCCAGCGAGTACGCAACGCCGAACCATAGGCCGCACCGAATTCGGCCAGTGCATCGCCGACTTCCTCCAGCTCGTCCAACTCGCCGCCGGCCTGCTTCCATTCCTGCAGACAACGCAGCAACGCCAGATCGCCGAGGCGATGGAGCATGCCGGCGCAGTAGCAGCGCTCCTGATCCAGATCGAGCAGCCGCGCCAAGGTGCGGGCGTACTCGGCGGTGTGCAGTGACAGGCCCCAATAGCGCTCGGCGTAGTCGGCCAGACACGGGTCGCTCAGTCGGGCACTGCGCTTGAGTGCCAGGCCAAGAATCAGGTTCATGCTCTGCCCGGTGCCCAGTCGATGCAGCGCCTGCGCCAGAGTCTGCACTGGCGCGCCATGATGCTGAGCGGCGCTGTTGGCGGCGGCGATCAACACGGCGGTGATCTGCGGATCGGTGCGGATTTCCTCTTCCAGCAGCTTCAGGTCCAGGCCGTTGGGGTTGAGGCTGCGTTTGACCGCCACCTGCACGTCAGTCATCAGCGGTGCGCCGTCGGCCTGCTCGCGGCGACGTTCGAGGAATACCGACAGCGTCATGCCCGGCGCCAGTGCGGGTACTTCACAGAACACTTCTTCGCCGGCATTGAGCAGCAGCCCCTGCAAACGCTCGGTCAGGCTTTCCATGTTCAGGGGTTTGGCAAGATAAGCGGTCGGCGCCAGCGGCAAGGCTTCGCGCACGCTGGCGCTGTCGTTGCGGCTGCTCATCAGAATGAAGGGCAGCGGCGGATTGCGTTTGCGCTGGCGTACGCTGCGCAACACGCTCAAGCCATCGACGCCGGGCAACTCCCAGTCGACGATCGCCAGGTCATAGGGCACTTCGCTGAGCAGCGTCATTGCCTCCTGGCCATCGGCGCACAAGTCCAGCCGCGCATCGCAGCGCACATTCAGCAACACTTGTTTGAGCAGGTCACGAGACCACGGGTCGGCCTCGGCAATCAGGACTCTCGGTACAGCGGGTAAATCGACGGCCGTCATGCTCGCCCTCCCTTGCAATGCTTGAACCTTAGCCAATGCTGGCGTTTCGGTACAACCTGAAAACCGCGCAGGTGTTTCCCGGGCATGAAAAAACCCGCCGAAGCGGGTTTTTTGTCGATCCGATCACACGGTGCTACGGATTACAGCTCCGAGAAGCACTCTTCGATGATCGCCAGACCTTTGTCCAGTTGCTCGTCCGGCGAGGTCAGCGGTACCAGGACGCGCAGCACGTTGCCGTAGGTGCCGCAGGACAGCAGGATCAGGCCCTTGTCACGCGCCTTGGCCACGACAGCCGCGACGGCGGTCGGGTTTGGCTTGTGGCTGTCGCCGTTTTCGAACAGCTCGACGGCAATCATCGCGCCCAGGGCACGGACTTCACCGATCACCGGGTACTTGGCCTGGATGGCTTTCAGGCCGGTGACCAGACGCTCGCCGACAGCCTTGCAGCGGTCCAGCAGTTTTTCTTCTTCGAACACTTCCATCACGGCCAGGGCCGCGGCGCAAGCGATCGGGCTACCGGCGTAGGTGCCGCCCAGGCCGCCTGGCGCGATGGCGTCCATGTATTCGGCCTTGCCGCACACACCGGCCAGCGGGAAGCCGCCAGCGATGGATTTGGCGAAGGTGGTCAGGTCGGCAGCAACGCCCATCTGTTCCATGGCGAAGAACGTGCCGGTACGGCCAGCGCCGGTCTGCACTTCGTCAGCGATCAGCAGAATGCCGTGCTGGTCGCAAAGAGCGCGCAGGCGCTTCATGAATTCTTTCGGTGCGACGTAGAAACCACCTTCACCCTGCACAGGCTCGATGATGATCGCGGCGATGTCTTTCGGCTCTGCGTCGTTCTTGAAGATGCGTTCGATGGAAGCGATCGAGTCGTCGATGCTCACGCCGTGCAGTTCGTTCGGGTACAGCGCGCGGAAGATGCCGCCTGGCATCAGGCCCATGCCGGCCGAGTAAGGCACGACTTTACCGGTCAGGCCCAGGGTCATCATGGTGCGACCGTGGTAAGCGCCGGTGAAGGCGATCACGCCAGCGCGGCCAGTGGCGGCACGAGCGATCTTCACGGCGTTTTCAACGGCTTCGGAACCGGTGGTCACCAGCAGGGTTTTCTTGGCGAAGTCGCCCGGTACGCGAGCGTTGATTTTCTCGCACAGCTCAACGTACGGCTCATAAGCCAGAACCTGGAAGCAGGTGTGAGTCAGCTTGTTCAACTGCTCGGTCACGGCGGCGATGATTTTCGGGTGCACGTGGCCGGTGTTCAGTACAGCGATACCGCCAGCGAAGTCAATGAATTCACGCCCTTCAACGTCGGTTACGGTCGCGTTCTTCGCGGACTCGGCGAAGATCGGGTGAATCTGGCCAACACCCCGTGGAACAGCTGCGGTACGACGGGCCATCAGTTCAGCGTTAGTCTTGCTCATTACAGTCCTCATTCGCCGCTCATCGGGCGGCGTGGTTCAAGGATAAAGCGGGAGGAATCGGCGGTGGCAGCATGCGATGATCGACTGCCACGGCGTTCCCGGCCGCAGAGAAAATTCCGGTTTGAAACGACGCAAAGGGACAGCGCTCTCGTGCCCTTTGCGTTTACAGCGATCTTCTACCGAGGCTTAGATGCCCAGGCAGAGGTATTTGATTTCCAGGTAATCTTCGATGCCGTACTTGGAGCCTTCACGGCCCAGGCCCGAGGCCTTGATGCCGCCGAACGGCGCGACTTCGTTGGAGATCAGCCCGGTGTTGACGCCGACCATGCCGTATTCCAGGGCTTCAGCCACACGGAACACACGGCCCAGGTCGCGAGCGTAGAAGTACGAGGCCAGACCGAACTCGGTGTCGTTCGACATCGCGATCACGTCGGCTTCGTCTTTGAAGCGGAACAGCGGCGCCAGCGGACCGAAGGTTTCTTCCTTGGCCACGGCAGCGTCTTTCGGCACGTTGGTCAGGATGGTCGGCTCGAAGAAGTTGCCTTCCATCGGCTTGCCGCCGGCCAGAACGGTTGCGCCTTTGCTCACCGCGTCAGCGATATGCTCTTGCACCTTGGCCACGGCTTTCTCGTCGATCAGCGGACCCGTGGTGGTGCCTTCTTCCAGACCGTTGCCGATCTTCAGCTTGGCGACTGCCACTTTCAGCTTCTCGGCGAACGCGTCGTAGACCGAATCCTGAATGTACAGACGGTTGGCGCAGACGCAGGTCTGGCCGTTGTTGCGGTACTTGGAAATGATCGCGCCTTCGACGGCCTTATCCAGGTCCGCGTCGTCGAACACGATGAATGGGGCGTTGCCGCCCAGTTCCAGGGAGACTTTCTTGATGTCCTTGGCGCATTCCGACATCAGCTGACGGCCGATTTCGGTCGAGCCGGTGAAGGACAGTTTGCGCACGATCGGGTTGCTGGTCAGCTCGCTGCCGATGTCGCCGGCGCTGCCGGACACCACGCTGAACACGCCTTTAGGGATGCCGGCGCGCTGGGCCAGTTCGGCCAAGGCAAATGCAGAGAACGGGGTTTGCGAAGCAGGCTTGAGCACCATGGTGCAACCGGCGGCCAGCGCCGGACCTGCTTTACGAGTGATCATCGCCGCCGGGAAGTTCCACGGGGTGATGGCAGCGGTAACGCCGATCGGTTGCTTGATCACGATCAGGCGCTTGTCCGGCTGGTGGCCCGGAATCACGTCGCCGTAGATGCGCTTGGCTTCTTCGGCGAACCACTCGATGAACGAAGCGGCGTAAACGATTTCGCCCTTGGCTTCGGCCAGTGGCTTGCCCTGCTCGAGGGTCATCAGGCGAGCGAGGTCGTCCTGGTGCTCGATCATCAGTTCGAACCAGCGACGCAGCTTGCCTGCACGCTCCTTGGCGGTCAGTGCACGCCAGGCCGGCAACGCCTTGTCGGCGGCTTCGATGGCACGGCGGGTTTCGGCTGCGCCCATCTTCGGCACGGTGCCCAGAATCTCGCCGGTGGCCGGGTTGTTGACCTTGATCGTCTGACCGTTGTCCGCGTCGACCCATGCGCCATCGATGAAGGCTTGCTGGCGGAACAACTGGGTGTCTTTAAGCTGCATGTCGGCTTTCCTTAACAGCACCGCGCAAGGCGCGGAGCAAAATTATGATTGTAGAAAGGCGCCTCGCAAGGCTGCCGTCAGGGAAATCATTCACCGGGCTGGCACATCAATAGCGCACGACTCAAAACGCGTGCGGCTCAGCACCTGGATAAGGAGCGTTTGAAATCTCAAACGAATCCTAGGTTCAAAGGGGTTGAAGGACAATAGGGCGTTCGAAAAAAAGAACAAAAACGCCGCAATTGCGGAACATTTCAGATCAACGTACCAACAGCTCGGGTCGCAGGGAAACCATAGAACAGCCTCTCAAAAGCGCCAAGCGAGCCTTTTGCAGGACGTTACAGCTTTATGGAATGCAGTGCTTTTCAACCGACACTTGCACTGACAATCCACGCCAAAACCCGGCATGGACGCCCCGAGCCGACCTAGGTATGATGTCGCCCGCTGCACCAGTAGCTCAGCTGGATAGAGTACTGCCCTCCGAAGGCAGGGGTCGTGGGTTCGAATCCCGCCTGGTGCGCCATTGATTTAAACGAGAAAGCCCCGGACTGTGATGGTCCGGGGCTTTTTTGTGGCTGCCGACTGGCGACTCACTCCGTCGTCCAGTCAAACTCGTCATATTCATCATCGTCTTCTTCGTCCTCGATCAACTCATCATCGAGAACGCCTTCCTCCAGATCCTCTTCGGCCTGCTTGGCCAGAAGAAACTCCTTACGACTCTCCGTCACTGCCCGCCGCAGTTCCTCCCCCTTCACCGGGCAGTTGAGCATTTGGGCGATGCGGTCGATTTTTTGGGCCACGGCATCCTCCAGCGCATCGGCAATGACCCGATAGTGCGCGTTTTTGCGGGTCAATGCCAAATGGCGGATGGCTGATACGGTCAGTTCTTGCGGATTTTTTCCAGTCGCAGATCGAGATTCACGTTCGGATAGCGCTTGTGCAAGTTGTTGAACAGGCTGTCGGCCGCTTGCGACTGGCCGGACTCGCGCAGGCGCAGGACTTCACGCAGTTGCGCGTCAAGACCGTTGACCGGGGCGGCGGCGCGCTTGCTGACCTTGGCGTCGTCCGCCGTGTCGGCGCTGATCGATTCGCTCTGCATCGGTGCAGCCATTTCCGCCATTGGCGCGGGAGCCATTGCGGGTGCAGGCGCGGAAAGCGCGCCGGCGGGCGCCGACAATGATCGGGCCTCCTGACGGACCACAGGCGCGGCCGGTTTGGCAGCAGGGGCGAAATCGTATTGAGCAACGGGCTCCGGCACGCGTTGCACCAGCGACAGCATCAGCGCGATGCCGACCAGACTGGCAAAAGCCACCTGATAGCGCGGTTGCTGGCAGGCCTTGAGCCAGCGTTGCCACAGGCTCTGCCGTGGTGCCGGGGTTTCATGACGGGCGGCGTTGAGGATCAGCGCATCGAGATGCGCCGGCGGCTCGGCGTTGTGCTGTTCGCGCACGTGCTTGAGCAATTGCTCTTCGGGTGTCGGGCGGGCGTCCGTCATGTCAGTACCTCCTCGGCCAGCAGCCGACGCAGTTTTTGCTGGGCGTAGCGCAAGCGGCTCTTGACGGTATCCAGCGGTGTTCCGGTGAGGCTGGCGATTTGCGCCAGGTCGAGGTCGCCGTGGGCGCGCAGCAGGAACACTTCGCGCTGGTCGGCGGGCAAGGATTGCAGGGCGCTCTCCAGGCGCTGGCTGTCGCGGCTGAGGTTGAGCAGTTGTTCGGGATCGGAGGCGTCGTCGCTGACGGCGTGGAATTGCTCGTCGTAGCTGTCATGCAGCGGTTGTCGGGCTCCGTGCTTGCGCCAGTGGTCAATCAGGCGATTGCGGGCAATCTGGAACAACCACGTACGAAAGGTCGCCCGGCCTTGTGGCTGACTGCTACTGCGGATCAGGCTCAGCCAGGTCTCCTGGAAAACCTCGTCGGCCAGTTCCGGTTTGCCGCTCAAACCGAGCAGAAACCGGTAAAGACTCTGCCGATGGCGGGCGTACAGGATCTCGAACGCCTTGCCGTCACCCTCGCGATAACGGGCCAGCAGCGATTCGTCGCTGCTGGCCTCAAGGCTGTCGGCGGAAGCAAACAGCTGTGTGATAAAGCCTTTGAGGCGGCTCACTATTCAATCCGTCGCTCAGTGGACATTCCGTTGGAGGCAGTGGAGGTACGCAGGCTCTGCGCAAGTTCCACCAGCTGCACGAACTCGTTGCGCAGGCCGAAGCGGTCATCGCCACGGGCACCGCGGGCCAGGGCTTCGGTGTCCTTGAGGCTGAAATCGCCGGTGTAGCGACCGTCCTTGAGTTGCTGGGAAAACGCGGCGACGGCGGCAGCAAAGCGCAGGTCTTCACTGGCCGGTGCAACCTGACTGGCAATCGGCCGCTCGATCAGCAGACTTTTCCCACCCTCAGGCCTTTGATATCGCACACGCAGCATGGCCAATTCTCCTTTCTTCTCGGAAACCACTGCATCGGTTTTTCCGTAACGCAGCGGTTCCAGCCAGCCCTTCTCGCCTGTCGGGACAATTTCATACAACGCCGTCACCGTATGGCCTGCACCGATTTCACCGGCATCGACCTTGTCATTGCTGAAATCCTCACGCTTCAACGCGCGGTTCTCGTAACCGAGCAGCCGGTACTCGCTGACCTGCGCCGGGTTGAACTCGACCTGCAACTTGACGTTTTTCGCCACCACGGCGAGGGTCGAACCGAGTTGATCCACCAGCACCTTGCGCGCTTCGCGCAGGTTGTCGATGTAGGCGTAGTTGCCGTCACCGGCATCGGCCAGTTGTTCCATCAGGTGTTCATTGTAGTTATCCACACCGAAACCCAGGGTGGTCAGGGAAATCCCGGTCTTGCGTTTATCCACAGCCATTTGTTTCAGGCTATCGAAGTCGCTGATGCCGACGTTGAAGTCACCGTCGGTGGCCAACAGGATGCGGTTGATGCCTTTGGGGATGAACGCCTGCTGCGCCATCTGGTAAGCCAGTTCGATGCCTGAAGCGCCCGCAGTCGAGCCACCGGCGGTCAATTGCTCGATGGCTGTGCGAATTTTCGCCTTTTCCCGTCCGGAAGTCGGCTCCAGCACCACTCTGGATTCGCCGGCATACACCACCAGCGATACCCGATCCTGCTCGCGCAATTGATCGACCAGCAACTTCAGGGTGCTTTTGACCCGTGGCAAGCCTTCGGGGCGGTCCATCGAGCCCGATACATCCACCAGAAACACCAGATTGGCCGGGGCCAGTTCCGCCACCGCGCGGTCGGACGCCTTGATGCCGATACGCAGCAAGCGGGTGTGCGGGTTCCACGGTGAGGCAGCCAGTTCGGTCGTCACGCCGAAGGGCGAGCCATCGCTCGGCAGCGCATAATCGTAGGGAAAGTAATTGACCATCTCTTCCAGCCGCACCGCGCCCTCCGGCGGCAGGCGACCCTGGTTGAGCAGCCTCCGCACATTGGCGTAAGCGCCGGTGTCGACGTCGGCACTGAAGGTCGAGACAGGAGTTTCGGCGACGCTGTGGATCGGGTTGTCGGCCAGCTTGGCGTACTGCTCGCGCTGCTCGTCGCGATAGCCTTGTGGATAACTTTCAGCGGCCGGCAGCGGTGCAAAACTGGCGATCGGCGCTGCCCGTACACTGCGTTTGGCCATCGCGCTATCGGCCATGATCGCTTCGGACTGCACGGAGGATTTCAGCTCGGTCTGCGCCGGAGGCGGCGCGACGGTGGTTTCCGGGCTGGAAGAAACACCGCAACCGGCAACCACCAGCAACACACTGGCAGCAAGGGGGCACAGAAGCGTGGAAGGAAGGGACATGGGGGCTGACCTCGGGGATGAATTGATCCATTCATCCCCTGAGACGGGCAGCCCTGTCAGTTCGGGTTAAACCTCGCCAAAATTTTTTCAGCGGTGATAACGCCGCACCGCACTGCTGTTGCGCAACACGTGGCCTTTGATTTTTTCCATCAGCTGGGCGCGGGTCAGGCCGGCAGGCAAGGCGTCCGGAGCCAGATCCAGAGCGTAGATCTGGATGATGTAGTGGTGCGCGCTGTCGCCCACCGGTGGGCATGGGCCGATGTAGCTGGTGGTGCCTTTGCTGTTGGTGCCACCGACGCCTTCGAGGGCCGATTTGGCGCCGACGCCGGCCGGAATCTGCCGGGTCGTGGCCTTGATCCCGTAGTGAATCCAGTGATCGACGCCCGAGCCTTTCTGGCCGTCCGGATCGTGCATGACGATGGCGTAGCTCAGGGTTCCGCTGGGGCCGGCATTCCAGCTCAGGGCCGGCGACTGGTTCTTGCCGCCGCAACCGGCCGCATCGCTGGCCGCCGCCGAGGTGAACAGACGGTTATCCGACACGCCGGGAATGCTGAGGGTGAAACGCTCCTGGGCCTGCGCCGGAAACTGCACGCAAAGGGCGACGGCAACGGCCGCCAGCCAAGGGTTGAGAGAGGTCAATCGGGTCATTCCGGGAGCACCTTGTGCAGTTGGGCCTTCGTCGGCCTGCAAACTATAGCCGTACCGTTCGTGCCGTGGCAGTGGCAAATGGCTGAACCTCGCAATGCGGCCCAAACTCGTAAGAGAAATGCCTGTGAGGAGCACGACCATGACCCTGCACCGTGTCGCCCGTTTCGCCGATGTGCCTGAAGACCGTGGCCTGGAGGTAAAGATCGGCGACTGCAAGATTGTTCTGCTGCGCGTTGCCGGCCAATTGCGCGCCTTTCAGGGGCAATGCCCGCACGCCGGTGCGCCGCTGGCGGAAGGCGCGTTGTGCCACGACCGACTGATCTGCCCGTGGCACAAGGCAGCTTTTCGCGCCGAGGATGGCGCCTTGTGCGAGCCTCCGGCGCTGGACAGCCTCAAGCGCTATCCGCTGGAACTGCGCGGCGAAGAGGTGTGGGTCGATGACCAGCCGCTGCCGGATCCGCACACCCCGCCGCAGGACGATCCGCGCACCTTTGTCATCGTCGGCGCCGGTGCCGGGGGAACGGCCTGCGCTGCCGCCCTGCGGGAAAAAGGCTTCGGCGGGCGGATCGTGCTGATCGACCGCGAGCCGGACGCCGGCTACGACCGAACGGTGCTGAGCAAATTCGTGCTGTCCGGGGAAATGCCGTCGGCGGAAACCCCGCCGCTGCGCGATGAGGTCTTTTACCGCGAGCAGCACATCAACCGGGTTTCAGGCGAGGTCAGCGGGCTCGATACCGAAGCCAAGACTCTTCACCTGAGCGATGGCCGCACACTGCATTACGACGCGGCGGTGCTGGCCACCGGCGCAACGCCCAACGCGCTGGAACTACCCGGCGCCGACCTGCCCCAGGTGTTTGTCCTGCGCTCAAAAGCCCAGGCGCAATCCATCATGGACGCTGCTCAACCGGGACAGCGCGCGGTGATCATCGGTGACAGCTTCATTGCCCTTGAATGCGCTTCGGCCCTGCGCCAGCACGGTCTAGAGGTGACGGTGCTGGCGCGTCACGCAATTCCGTTCGCGGCGCAGTTCGGAGAAGCCGTCGGCAAGGCGATCCGGGCACTGCACGAAGACAACGGCGTGAAATTCATCATCGATCACGAAGCCAGGGAGATCACCGGCGACGGCAAGGTCGAGGCGGTGTTGCTCGACAATGGCCTGCGCCTGTCGGCGGATCTGGTGTTGGCGGGAATCGGCGTGCACCCGGCCACCGAAGTGTTCGGCGATCTGCCGCGCGAGAACGATCAATCACTGTTGGTCGATGCCAGCCTGCGCGTCACCGAGAGCCTGTGGGCCATTGGCGATATCGCCACCTTCCCGTTGAACGGCCAGGCGCAGCGTATCGAGCACTGGCGCCTGGCCCAGCAGCACGCGCGGATCGCCGCCGCCAACCTGCTCGGTGGCGATGAGCATTACCTCGATGTGCCGTATTTCTGGACCTGGCATTTCGGCCGTAACTACGACTACCTCGGTCACGCCGAGCGGTGGGACGAAGTCGAATTTATCGGCGAACCCGAACAGCCGCCGTTTATCGGGCTGTTCGGGAGCAAGGGCGTGGTGGTGGCGGCGATCGCCTGTGAGCAGGAGCGGGCGATGGCGCTGCTGGCCGAACGCATGAAACAACCACTGCCGATGGATGAAGCCTGGCGGCTGATTCGCGCCGTCAGGTGATCCGGTTCAACGGCTCGCGGTTGTCGTCGTCCTCGGCGCCCAGGAAGATCACCCGAGGACGCTCCAGCGGCGCCAGCGGTGGCGGCAGCTCTTGCGGCTGAGCCGGCCACAGATGCGGCACCACATGACTGACATCGCCGTCCTGATCGTTGTGGATGGTCATCACGCCCGGCCCGCGCAGCTTCTGAAAGCGGTCGTCATTCAGTTTGAAGCTGCGGCTCAGTCCCTCATCGTCGACTACCGGGGAGGGCAAGCGGCGCTGGGCGTAGCTTCGGCTCTTGCGTTGCTGATAGCGCGCCCAGCCGATCAGGATCACCGCGTTGACCACCGCCACCCACAGATAAATCTGCAAGGTGCCGAGGGCTTGGAACGCCGGGTTGTCGAGGCGTGGCCCACCTTCGTGAGTATCAATCAGCGGCCACAGACCGCGTACCAGCAGATACAGCAGGCCGATCCACGCCAGCACAGTGAAGAACGCATCGAGCAGCACCAGAAACGGTCGTTGCCGGGTCCGGATGATTTTCATTTGATAACCTCCTCTTCATCGTCCCCGAGCGGCTTGATACCCCGGTCGGGACTGACCCAGCGCGCACGTTTCTGGTGTTGGCCGAACAAGACTTTGGGGAAACTGACCAGCGTGGTCAGCAGGCTGACGAGCCAGAACGCGATCGGATACCACACCACCCAGAACATGGTCCTGCCCAGGCCCGGCTCATAACGCCGGTCGATGACGATGCTGACCGCGAACTGCACCAGGCAGACAAAGGCCAGCAGCAAACCGGTGAAGGCTGGCGGCATCAGGTGATCGACGGCAATCGCCTCAGGCATGACCACGAACTTGCCGACGGCCCAGAAGATCACCGACAACAGGAACGTGAACGCCCAGCCGGTCGACAGGCAGTATTCGAACAGCAGCGGCCACAGGTAACGGTGACGGTACTGCCAGATCCCGCGAATGTTCTTGAACAGCACCTCGGCGCCGCCCTGAGCCCAGCGCAGGCGCTGTTTCCACAGACCGCGCAGGGTTTCCGGCATCAGGATCCAGCACAGGGCACGGGGCTCGTAGAAAATGCTCCAGTGATCCAGTTGCAGCTTCCAGCTGATGTCGATGTCTTCGGTGATCATGTCCGGGCTCCAGTAGCCGACCCGGTTCAGCGCCGTACGGCGGAACGCGACGATCACCCCCGACACGGTGAAGATCCGCCCGAACACCCGCTGGGTGCGTTTGATCAGCCCGATGATCGACGAGAACTCGCCGACCTGAACCCGCCCGACCAGGGTCGAGCGCGTGCGGATCCGCGGGTTGCCGGTCACCGCACCCAGTCGTGCGTTGTCGAGCATCGGCGCGACGAGGTAAGCGGCGGTATTCGGCGCCAGCAGCGCATCACCGTCGATGCACACCAGATATTCGCTGCGCGCCGCGATGGCGCCCATGCGCAGGGCCACGGCCTTGCCCTGGTTTTCCGCCAGGTGCAGCACGCGCAGCCGCGGGTCTTCCTTGGCCAGCGCATCCAGCACTTCGGCGGTGTTGTCCCTGGAGCCGTCGTTGATCGCGATGACTTCGATGTTCGGGTAGTGCTGCGCCAGCGCCGCGTGGATGGTGTCGGCGGCGTTGTCGCCCTCGTTGTAGCAAGGGATCAGGATCGAAATCAGCGGTTCGCCTTCCAGCGGTGGCGGCAGGGTGTCGTCCTTCCACGGCCAGTGCCGTTCCCAGTGCAGCCAGAAATACAGACCACCGGAAATCCACAACCCGGACATGAACAGCGGGTAGAAGAACACGAAGTCCATCAGAAATTGCCCGGTGACCAGGAAGATCAGCCCCAGCGGAACGCCGAGGACGAGCGCCAGAACAAGCAGGGCCAGCAATCTATCCAGCATGTCATGGGTTCCATTTGTTTGAGAGCGCAGGCCGCACCGTTTTCAGGTCCGGCAGGTTCTCGAGAAAGTTGTCCGGGTAGTAGCCAAAGCTGGTGGCGCCCTGACGTTTGAGGCGGCTCATCCAGTCGGCCAGTTGCGCGCCGTCGATGTCGGCCTGGTCCTTTTTCGTCCAGTCCCGGGCCTGCAGTTCGAACACCGTGCGATCCAGCGCGCCGGGGCGCTGTTTGATCTTCGCCACCAGTTCTTCGAGCCACAGGCCGGACTGCGCATAGGTCTGTTTTTCCATGAGCGGCATGGCCATCGGCGCCGTCCAGTCGTAAGTCCCGAGGAAGTCGTCGAGGTTCTGCGCAAACCACGCTTCGCTGTGCGGATTGAGCACCGGCTCGGCGAAGATGTTGCGCGCGGTGAGCACCTGCGGGCCACGAATCGCGCGCACCTTGGCGGTGAGTTCGTTGGTGAAGTCGATCAGGTAGCGGCTCTTGAAGCGCGTCCAGCGCTGCATCGCCGCTGGATCGTCACGCAGAGCGGCGATCGAGCCCGGCAAGCCGTTGGCGACATAGGTCTTCAGCGCCTGAGGGCCGGCGTCTTCGAAGTCCGAAAGCACCGCATCATCGTGGTAGAGGACACCGTCGACCGAAGTCAGGCGTGCCACGTCTTCGTAGATCTCGCCGATGATCCGCCGCACTTCGGGATCGAACGGCGACAGGCGTTTGTATTGATCCGGGTCGACAGCGCTCGTACCCGTCTTCGGATCCCAGCGCGTCACCCGTGGCAGCTTCGAATCCAGCTCGAAACTCAGCACCGGCATCCAGGCAAAGACCTTCACGTGAGCCCGGGTGCGCAATTGCCAGGCGACACGGTCGAACAGGTCGGCGCGCATCGGCAGATGACGGTTGGGGAAGTACAGCGAATGCACCAGGCCATCGCCCTTCGGATCGGCGAAGGCTTGCAGGAACACGGTATTGGCGCCCATGTCGGCCATGCGCTGGATCAGTTTGCCGAGGTTGATTTCCTGCTGCGCCGGGTCCGGGTCGTAGACGTTGTCCAGATCCACGTGCACCACGCGCATGGTGAAATCCGATTGCACGCCGACTACGCTGTTGGCGAAGTGCTCGCCGTCAGGGTCGGAAGCCACCAGGAAACGCGGCCCGCTCATCAGGTTGTCGAGAGCATCGAGGCCGTCATCGAGGGTCAGGGCCATTTCATAGCCTTCCTCACTCACCACGGTCAGCGACGTGCCGTCCGCCGTGCCGTAAGGCCAGACCCAGACGCGCGGTTTCTTCCCGGTGTTCTTGCGGATCTTCTCCGAGATCGCCTGCACGTCGGCGCGGATCCGCGCCTGGAAATCGGCTTCGGATTCGTAGCGTTTGCTCACTGGATCGTAGCGTCGGGTCGCGGCCGCCGGCTGCAGGTTGCCTTGCGGGTTGGCGAGGATGCCTTTGTGGCTGGCGTCGGTGTGGGCGGCGATTTCCACCAGGCCCGATTGCGAGATTTCCCGCACCTGAGCCCAGGTCAGGAAGTCCGAGCGCGGACGCGGCGTGCCAGCGAAGTCCACCGGTTGGTTCAGCGGCGTATCGATCCAGGTGCCGACCGGCGCCAGCAGCGCATGCCAGTTGTAGGCGCGCAACACCGGCAGCACACGTGTGTAGAAGCTTGAGTAACCGTCGTCGAAACTGAGCAGGATCGCCTTGGGCGGCAGTTCCGGCCCGCCCTTGCGCGCGGCCATGATCTGGTCGACCGTCACCGGTTGGTAGTTGTTTTCCCGCAGCCAGGCGAGCTGTTCGAGCAGCCGCTCGGTGCGCACCGCCACCACCGCCTGATCGGGATCACGGTCTTCGACGTCGTGGTAGGCAATGCCCAGCACGTGGTTTTTCGGCCAGGGCTTTTCATTGGCTGCCACCGGTCGCTCGGACGGCGGCACGAAGGCCGGGGCTTGCTGGGCGCAGGCGCTGACCAGCAGCACTCCCAGCAGAAGGATGAAACGCGAAATCAAAGGCATCTTCAAACTCTTCTAGAAGCGGAAAGTGAGGTCGACGAGCAGACGCAGATCGGTTTCCCGGTCACCGTCGTAGGGCCGGTTGATCACGCTGAACAAACCGCCCACCTCGAACACATCGTTCCAGGCGTAGCGCTGGCCGTAACCGAGCAAGGCCATGCCGCCGGTGCCGTGGTCACGCTGGCTGTAGGTACCCGCGCCGGCCTGGAATTGCTGGCTCCAGACCGTTTCGTAGCGGTGGTACAGCACGTGATTGACGTTGAGCAGCGGCATGACGCTGAAGTCCGACTTCGGGTTGAAGTACGGCACGTCATCGGACTTGGAGTTGTGGCTGGTGCCCACTTCCAGGCCCGCATCGACTTGCAGGTTCGGCGCGCTGTAGACGCCCTCTTTGCCGGTCAGCAAGGCTTCGACGCGGTTGTTGCCGTCGCTGAAGTGCGACGGGCTGACCGCCAGCCGCCACTCGCGGCTCTCGTTGGCACGCCAGCGAATGAAACCGCTGCCGCCGTTGGCCTTGATGTCGCTGTTCAATGCCCGCAGCGGGGTCTCGGCCGAGAGGTATTCAAGGCTGCCGCCGTATTGCCAGTGATCGTCGATGTCGCGGGCAATCGCCAGGCGAGCGCCCTGCTTGTCGCCGAAACCATAGGAATGGTTCGACACCTCGGCTTCAAGGGTCATGTCGCGGGTACGACGCTCCAGACCGACACGCTGGAAACGGTGGTGGCCGGTGCCTTCGGCGAAATCGCCAGTGGCGTATCCGGCTCCGGCGAACACTCGCCAGTCCTCATCGATCGGCGGGCTGTAAAGGGTGGTCTGGATGCCGAAATCGCGGCTGCCGGAGACCGCACCGGCATCGCCACCGCTGCCACCGTTGGCCTTGCCGCCATAGGCCTCGACGCGCAGCTCGGACATGTGGTGCACTTCGCGCTCGCGGGCCAGACGCTGGACCTGACGGTTGTCGGGGAAGCGCGCCACCACATCATCGGTCAGCGCATCCATTTGCCGCCATTCCTGCAAGTCCATCGCGGTACGGGCCTGCGCCACTTCCAGGCCCATGTCGCGCGGTGCGGTGCTCTCGGTTTCCTTGAGCTGGCTTTCCGCGCGGCGCGGCCAGTTGCGGGCCAGGTACAGATCGGCCTGGGCCAGGCGCAGGCCGATGTTGCCCGGTGCCTGATCCACCAGAGTCTGCAAGCGCTCTTCGCCGTGAGGCAGGTCGGAGCCATAGGTGCCGGCCTGTGCCGCCAGTTGCTGGGCGTCCATCCATTCGTCGTTGGGGTTGCCGATCGGCAAGCCCTTGAGTTCGACACGCGGCTTCTGCGCCTTGGCCTGATCTTCGGCGACCTTGCGTGCCTCTTCGGCACGGTCGCTTTCCAGCAGCGAGTAATACAGCGCCGTGGTGTCTTCGAGTCGGTCGCCGACATCGGCGTCCGGTGCCGCCAGTACCTGACGGTAAAGATCGGTGGCAATTTCCGGCTGGCGCTGATCCAGATAGGACGCCGCCACCCAGCGCTGGGCGTAGGTCGGGATCTTTACGCCTTCACCTTGCAGCTTCTGGTATTCGCTTATCACTTCGGCGGTACGCGCCCGGGCCTTGAGTGCGCCCATGCGGTCGATGCGCCAGCGGGTCACGTCGTCGTGGGCGCTGGCGTCCGGGGTCCAGGTGGCGAGCAACTGGTCGTAGTCGGCCAGGGCGCGGTCGGCGATCACGTAGCGTTCTTTTTCACTGCGGGTGGCCAGTTCGGCGAGTCGCACGCGTTCGGCGGCCAGATCGCCTTCCAGACGCCGCAAGGTGACGGGATCGATCAACCCCGGACGCTGTCTGGCAAGACGCAGCGCCGGCTCCGGCAGACGCGCCTTTTGCAGGGCGACCACGTATTCGCGGGCCACTTCCGGTTTGTTGCCGGCGCGAATAAAGGCCTGGTCGTATTCGAACAGCGCGTCGTAGGGCTTGCCGGCGCGATTCAGGGCGTAGCCCAGCGCCAGTCGGCGGGAAGGGTCATCGGGTTTGGCGGCGACCAGGGAGCGGGCGCGGATCACCCCTTCGTCGGGCTTGCTGGAGTCGGCCTGGGTCAGCGCCAGACCGAGTTGCAGGTCGGCGTTGTCCGGCTCCAGCGCCAGAGCCTTGTTGTAGACCTGGATCGCCTGATCCCAGCGCTTGAGGTTGCGATAGGCCCGGGCGGTGGCGGTCAGCGCCTGAACGGGTAGCACCCGGTTGCGGCCCTGAGCTTCGTAGACCTGAACCACTTCGGCGTCGAGCCCCGCCCAACCGGCGATTTGCAGGTGATCGCTGACCTGCCCGGTGGTGGCCTGGGCCGCAGGCACCTGACGCAGCACCGTCAAAGCAGGGGTGTAATGCCCGGCCCGGGCGTCGAGCACCATTTGATCGTAGGCTGTGTCGCCGAACGCGAGCACGGGCCAGAGCAACTGGCTGCACAACGCGACTCGAAACAATGGGCGTAAACCACGATGTAATACAGGACCATCAATACGCGGCATTCGTCAGCATCCTTACATGGCCAGCCGGGTAGCAGTGCCCCCTTTGCCAAATTCGTAACGAAGGCCAGATCGACTCACCTGGCCAAGCTATCCAAGCAGTCTTGCACGCATGTGCAGATCAATATTCAGAACACAATAATTGTTCAGATTCGTGACGATGACGGGCCCCGGCTAACCGTTCAGCCGGATGCCAGGCAGCAAAACGCCCGGCGTCTGCGGGTGCAGAGGCCGGGCGTTTCGGTGAAGCGCGGGGCGTTTACTGAGGCTGTTCGATACTGCCGAACTTGCTCATCAGGAAGCCCACGAACTGCTCGACGGTCATCTTCTGGCCGTTGAATTCCACCTGATTGGCGGCGTAATGCAGCTTGGTGACAACGTTGGTGCCATCCAGGGTCGCCAGCTGCGAACCGACGGCCATGCCGGCGAACATGTCGGCACCCGCGCTGGCCTGGTCAACGATGGCCTTGGCATCGGTCTGACCATCGATTTGCGCCTGCACACTGAGCAGATCGACCAGCATCGGCTTGGACACCAGCACATTGATGTCCAGCAGCGCGATCAACTGTTTGCCCAATTGATCCGGTGGCAGGTCCATCGACGCAGGTTTGGTCAGGTCGAGCACCAGATTCGCCCTGCTTTCGCCGTTGGCGGTTTTCAGCGACAAGTCTTCCAGCGCCAATTGCGGCCCGGCCGCCAGCAGTTTCTGCAGGTCGGCCTTGACCTGGGTGGACTCGGCCTCGGTCAGGTTCAGCTCCGGTGCCGGCTGGCCGGCGGCGGCAGCTTCGGCGGCGGCTTTCTCGTAAGGCTGCAGCTTGGTCTGGTAGATCTGCATCAGCGACATGGCCGACGGAATGTCGAGGTTTTTCAGGCTCATGGCCAGATTGGCCGATCCGATCTTCTTGTCGTTGAGGGTCACTTCAGCGACCTTGTAGTCGGCACGGCCGGAGGCGTTGCTGCCGTTCTCTTCGGTACGGTTCTTCATTTCGAAGTTCTTCACACCCAGCACCGACTGCTTGGCGCCGAAGGTGGTCTTGCTGCTGGTCAGTTCCAGGGTGTTTTCGCCGGTGTAGTAGCCGTAAGTGCTCTTGGCGAGATTGCTGGCCAGGGTCAGGCCATTGAGTTCGATCTGCACCGGCGTCTGGTCTTCGGCGACCGTGGTCAGGTGCAGGCTGTCCATGTAGCCGTCGGCCTTGACCTTCTGGGCCTGGGCGCTGGCGGAAATGTCCATGTTCAGGCCGGAAAACTTCAGCTTCGACTTGTCATCCAGCGCAGTTTCCAGTGGCAGCAGTTCGAGGTTGCCGGTGGTGGACTGGTCGTAGCCGATGTTGACCACGCCTTTGAGCGGCGCGGCGCCCTTGGTGGCGGCAAACCATTTTTCGGTGATCGGGGTCTTTTCCAGCTCGAAGTGACTGGTGGCCATGACCGGCAGCCATTTCAGCGACACCAGACGCGAGAACGGCAGCGGGCCGTGTTCGATGTGGTCGACGAACAGCAGCTCGACCGGTGCTTCGCCGAACATTTCACCCTCGCCCTTTAGGCGATAGTGCGCGGTGCTGCTGAAGGTGTTGCGCTCCAGCGACACCAGCTCCAGCGATGCACTGCCGTTGGAGCCGGCCATGGCGGTCTGCAACTCGCTGTTGGCATTGGCGACGGCATTGTTCAGCACGCCTTCGATTTTGGTGCCGGTGTACCAGGCCCCGCCTACGCTGATGGCGCCAATGGCCACAACAATTCCGAGAAGCACGCCTGCTGATTTATTCATGAATGACCTGATCGATTTCCGTGGCTGAAAGTGTGGTCGTCTTCCCTGAACCCGTGACCGGGCCGTGGCGCGACTCCGCTGAATTTAGCGGTGGAGATTAGCACTGGCAGTGCAACGCGGCCCAATGTTTAAAGGTTAAAGAGTGTCGACATGACATGGACAAACAAAAAGATCGCCGGGTTCGGCGATCTTTTCGGGCTCAGGAGTATTGAACCTCGATCTCGTCCAGCTGATGGTCGAAGCTTTTCAGCCGTGCGGTCCAGGTGTACACCAGCACTTCGAAATCCCGGTCGATCACCGCCCCGCCCGGCCCGTCGCTGCGCGGGTCGCAGAAGTCCAGTTGATAACGCTCGCGGGCCATGGCGGTGGCGACGTCCGAGAGTTCACGGGCGTTGTTGAGCCAGTGCCAGCCGTCGCCGGCGACTTGCCGGTCGAGGGCCAGACATTGTTTTTTCAGGGCTTCGAGGCTTTTTTCCAGCGGCGTGCCGGTGAGCTCGCCCATGACTTCGGCGAAGGTACGCCCCGGCTGCCAGTAGCCGCCCCAGAAGTAGCGGTCGAATACGGTTTCGACTTTGCGCAGCGCAACTTTGGTGTCCCAGATCAGCAGCAGTGTCTTGCTTTGCTCGAGCTGACGTTTCTTGAGTCGTTGGGTCTGCACCAGGGCCGACGCCACGACCACGATCGCCATGACCGCGATCAACGCCACGGTGCTGTCGAGGAAGACCATTGCCTTGTCAATCTGATGAGCCAGCATGATGCCGTAGAAATAGGTGGCCGACAGCAGCACCAGGGCTACCAGGGCGCACCAGAAGCCAAGAGCGTAAGGGTTTTTCATTATTGGTTTCCCCTAGACCTGCGCTAGCGATGTGCACTGAAAAGGCGCCTGGTTCGGGGCGCCCTTTCAATACTTCAAAGCATAGCAACGGCCTCAGGGTTTGCTGGCGCTCGAGGCTTGCGTTCGTCCGCTTTCCCAACCGCCGCCCAGGGCGAGGAACAAATCGATCTGGCTCATGGCAACCTGGGTGTTGGCGGCGGCCAGTTGCGCGGTGACGTCGGTGTAGGTGCGGGTGGCTTGCAGATCGGCGAGGAACGACTCGCGGCCGGCCTGGAAGAAGCGGTGCGTCTGGTCCGCCGCCAGTTTCGCCGACTGCTCGGCATCGGCCAGCGCATCGCGGCGTTGCAGCAGTGCGGAATACTGGGACAGGCCGGTCTGGGTTTCGCGGATGGCATTCAGCACTACACCGTCGAAATGCGCCAGTGCGCCCTGGGTCGTGGCTTCGGCTTCGCGGATCCGGGCCCGGGCGCCGTTGGTCGGCACACTCCAGCTCAGCGACGGACCGAAGCCCCAGCGGTTGGTGGACGGTTTGCCAAGGTTGTCGAGAATACCGACGGTGCCGATGGTCGCGCCGAAACTGATGTCCGGGTACAGCTCGCCGGTGGCGATGCCGATCCCGGCGGTCGCGGCCGCCAGACGCCGCTCGGCCTGGCGGATGTCCGGCCGACGCTTGAGCAGCGCGGCGCCATCCCCGACCGGCACCAGTTGGGCGATTTTCGGCAGCTCGGCACAGGTCGCGGTGCCGGCCGGCAGTTGATCGACAGGCTTGGCCAGCAGCATCGACAGCCGGAACAACCCGGCCTGACGCGCCGCCTCATAACGCGGCATGTCGGCGCGCAAGGATTTGAATTGGGTCTGCGAACGGGTGACCTGGATTTCGTCGCCACGGCCGGCATCGCGCAGGCGCTGGATCAGGGTGGTGCTCTGGGATTGCAGGTCGAGAGAATGCTGGGCGATTTCCCGCTCCTCGTTCGCCGCGCAGACCTGGGTGTAGGCCCGCACCACGTCAGCGACCAGGGTGATGCGCGCCGTGTCGGCAGCGGCCTGAGTCGCATCGGCGTTGGCTTTGGCCGCTTCGATCCCGCGTTGCAGCGTGCCCCACAGATCGAACTGGTAGGACGCGCTGATACCGATATCACCGATGTTGGCCACCGGCACTTTTTCCGGCAGCAGGAACGCCTCGCCGGATTCCTGCAAGCGTTGCGCGCCCATCTTCACGCCGCCACTCCAGCCACCGGCCGCCTCGGCTTCATCGACCTGCGCCCGGGCCCGCGACAGGTTCGCCGCCGCCACCCGCAGATCGGTGTTGGACGCCATGGCCTGCTGCACCAGTTGATCCAGACGCGGATCCTGATACAGCCGCCACCAGTCCGCCGGCACCGGGGCCGACACCACCGGTTTGCCGGCCACCGCCAGGTCGCCCTGGAAATCCTTGCGCTGGATCGCCGCGTCTTCGGGCACGTGATAATCCGGCCCGACCATCGAGCAGGCCGACAGCATCACGCCCAGCCCGACGATAATCAAAGCCCTGCTCATTGCGCGGGCTCCTGCGGTTGATCGTCGATGATCGACACGGTGGCGGTACGCCCGGCGATCATGCGGAAGTCATCCGGCACGTCGTCGAAGGCAATGCGCACCGGAATCCGTTGCGCCAGGCGCACCCAGCTGAACGCCGGATTGACGTTGGGCAGCAGGTTGCTGCCGCTCGAACGGTCACGGTCTTCGATACCGGCGACGATGCTTTCGACGTGCCCGCGCAGGCGAGCGCGGTCGCCGATCACGCGGATATCCACCGACTGCCCGATGTGGATGCCGTCGAGTTTGGTCTCTTCGAAATAGCCGTCGATGTGGAACGAATTGCTGTCGACCACCGACAACACCGGACGCCCGGCGGTGACGAACTCCTGCGAGCGCGGCGCACGGTCGTTGACGTAGCCGTCCACCGGACTGCGGATCACCGAGCGGTCGAGGTTGAGCTGAGCGCTGTCCACCGCCACCAGCGCTTCGGCCAGGGCCGATTGCGCGCGGGCCACTTTCGACAGGCTTTCTTCCAGCTGTTCGGCCGGCACCAGATTGCCCAGACCTCGGTTACGCTTGGCTTCACGCTGCGCCTGAGCCAGGGTTTCTTCGCGATCGGCTACCGCGGCCTTAGCCTGGCGCAGCGCCAGTTTGAAACGGTCCTGGTCGATGCTGAACAGCACCTGGCCGCGTTTCACCAACTGGTTGTCCTTCACTTCGACCTGCTGGATCAGCCCGGACACGTCCGGGGCGATCTGCACGATGTCGGCGCGAATGTGGCCGTCGCGGGTCCAGGGCGCGAACATGTAATACATCACCATGCGCCAGACCACGACGACGGCGAAAGTCACGATCAGCAGCGTCAGGACGACGCGACCGAGGGTCAGAAACGGTTTTTTCATGTCATCAGGTATCGACTGAGTGAATCCACGCCGTACAGCATCACGGCGTAGAGAGCCACGTTGAACAATGCCCGGTGCCAGACCAGACGGTAGAAATGCAGGCGTGTGAGCACGCCGTGTACCAACACAAACAGCACATAAGTGATGCCCATCAACACCAGCAGGGTCGGCAGGAAAATGCCGCTGATATCCAGATCACCGATCATAGGGGCGCTCCTTCGGGCAGCGGTTCTTCGGGCTCTGCGTTGGAAACGAATTCCACACCGGGCAACAGCGCCAGGCGCAAACCGCTCAAGGCATGCAACAGGTTGAGCCGGGTTTCTTCATCGCCGTGGCCGTTGAGCGCGCGTCGGGTGCGATCCATGGTCATCAGCAAGGCGCTCGGTGCCGGCAGGCGTTCGCCGGCCTTGAGGCAGGCCCGGAAATATTCACCGACCTCTGCCACCACTTGCTTGAGCAGTGCGTTCGGCGCGCCCGTCACTCGCGGCGTGTAGGCGAGCAGGTCGAGCAGGTTCAGCCCCACGCGCACTTCGCGCATGGCGATGCCGGTGTCCTGCCCGGTCAGCGCCAGACGCGGCAGGTGCTGCATCAGGCGGTCGAGCAGTTGCACGCCAAGCTGTCGGTGTTCGGCGAGGTTGGCCGGTTCGGTCATGCTGACGATGTCTTTCCAGCTGAAACGGGTCAGGCGCTTGGCCGCCAGTTCGGCGCCGAACGGCCGGGCGATCAGGGTCCAGATAAACGCGAACAACAACCCAATCGGGCCCGCCAGGTTGGAATTGACGAAGGCAAAGAAGTCCGCGTCGTAAGCACCGGAAATGCTGATGAACGACGAGGTGTTGACCAGCGTCAGCAGCATGCCGAGGTAGAAGCGTGGCTGCACCGTCAGGGTGCCGACACAGATGAACGGCACCGCGAACGCCAGCACCAGCATCGGAAAGTCATGCAGGTTCGGCAGCACCAGAAACAGGTACAGGCTGGCGAACAGCACCGACATCCCGGTCCAGAAGAAGAACCGGTAGATCTGCGGCGCCGGGTCGTCCATCGAGGCGAAGAAGCTGCACGAGACCGCCGCCAGAATCACCGCGCTGCCGCCGTCGGTCCAGCCCAGCAGGATCCACAACACCGAGGCAACGATGATGGCCAGAATGGTCGAGGCCACCGAATACAGCATCAGCCCGCGGTCGATGAATGGCGTCAGGCGACCGAGGCGCCAGTGGCGATAGACCGCGCGCCAGCTGTCCTGGCGCTCGCACAGGATCGCGTCCTGCAGACTGCGGCAGTCCTGCCACAGATCGATGAATTCGCCGAGGCGATACAGCGCGTTGGAAAACAGCAACTGTTTGCGATCTTCCAGGGCTTCGGCGCTCGGTTGCAGCGCTTCGAGCTGATCCCGCAGGGCTTGCCAGCGTTCCAGATCGGCGTCTTTGTGGCCGAGCCATTCACGAGTCGCGGTGAGCAGCGGGGCGAATTTTTCCACCAGTTCCGGCGTGCGCCGTTCGAGGGCGTAAAGTGAATCTTCAAGGGCATCGATCACCGGCAGCAGGTGAATCATCCGCCCGCGCAGTTCCTTGGTGTTGCGTACGGTTTGCGGCCGCGCACCTTCGTGCGGCAACTGGCCGATCATCAACTCCAGGCTGTTGAAACTGCCGACCATCGCCATGCGCAGGGCTGCAACCTCTTCGGGCTGCACGTCGCGGCTGAGGAATTTCAGACTGTAAGTTGTGGCGTCGGCGAACCACTTGCCCACGGCATCGTTGAACACCGGTGCCAGGCGCCGTGGCCAGAACATCGCGCCGACCACCGCCGCCACGGCGATGCCGAGAAAGATTTCCTCGGTCCGCGACTCGGCCACGTCCCACACCGCCAGCGGGTTATCCACCACCGGCAGGGCGATCAGCGGCAAGGTGTAGCCTGCCAGCATCAGCGCGTAGTTGTTGGCGGTGCGCAGGTGCAGGGACAGGAACAGCAAAATCCCCGTCCACAAGGCGATGACCACCACCAGCACATACGGGCTCTGGACGAACATCGGCACGAACAGCACCGCCGCCGCAGCACCGAGAAACGTGCCGATCGCCCGATACAACGCCTTGGAACTGGTCGGCCCGAGGAAAGGGCTGGAAACGATGTACACCGTGGCCATCGCCCAGTACGGACGCGGCATCTGCATGAGCAAGGCGATGTACAGCGCGGTCATCGAGGCCGCGAACGTGCGGATCCCGTAGAACCAGTCCCGCGCGGGGGGCATGCCGGAAAAGAACCCGTTCACGGATTGATCACCGTTGGCGGAGTGGCCGCCTCGAAAGCTCTCAGTACTCGAAGCGTAGCCTCCAGATCGCGCTGGTCGATGCCTTCGAGCACTTCATGACGCAGACGCACCAGTTGCGCCTCCACCGCTTGCACCAGCTCACGGCCGGTGTCGGTCAGGCTCAGGCATTTGGCGCGACGGTCCTGGGCATCTTCGGTGCGGCAGACAAAACCGGCGTGACACAACTGATCGAGCAGGCGCACCAGCGACGGCGACTCCATCCCTGCTGCCTGCGCCACCTGCACCTGGCGCACACCCTCGCCCAGCCGCCCGATCATCAACAACGGGACGGCGCAGGCTTCGGAAATTCCATAATTGACCAGCGTGGTCTGGCAGATCTTCCGCCAATGCCTGGCGGCCACCACCATGGCACTGCTGATGTTCATCTGGAGAGCGTCGAGGTTATTCGGCACGAGGGAATGCACACACTGTTAGTTTGCTAACTATCAATATCGCATTGGTGGGGAAATTCAGTCAAGTTTTGAAACAAATTCATGTCCGAAGGCGAATTCAGAAAAACTATCTCAACCTGACTTTTGCGCTGATTTTTTTACAACTCACAAATTTTTTTTACATTTCGGTCTTTTCGATCATTTTTTTTACATTCCCCGCCCCTTCCTCAACATCACATCCAACTGATCCACCACCTCCGCCCAATCTGCATCATCGAGAATCTCGTCCCGCAGGAAATCCGCCTGGCTCTTGCTCCAGAAAAACGCGTCACACAGGTGCAGTTCGGGTTTGAGCGGGGAATGGGTGGCGATGAACTGGTCGATGCTGACCGGGTCGCTGTCCAGGCCGAGTTGCTTGAACAGGGATGGGAGGCTGTGCGTCGGGTTTTCCATGTCGGAACTCCTGCGAGATTTATAGGGTGTGAAAGATTTTTCGCGAGCAGGCCCGCTCCCCCAGGTCTAGCGCAGAACCTGTGGGAGCGAGCTTGCTCGCGATTGGCGTCGGCACAGACGCTAAAAAAGCTACTGACTCAACTCCCGCACCTGCGCATGCGGCACCATTTTCAGGAACTCGGGCATGCTCATGTGCAGCAGGTTGTTGTGGTTGCCGGCTTCCAGGTAGATGTCTTTCTGCCGGGTCAGCAGCGGGTCGATGACCATGTCCAGGCCGTAGGAGTCGCCCAGTGGCGGTACGGCACCGCGTTCGCAGTCGTCGAAAATGTGCGCCAGATTGCTTTCGCGGGTGATCTGCCATTCGCCGCTGCTGCGCACCTTGCTCAAGTCCAGGTGGCGGCTGGCGGGCAGCACCGCCATCAGGTAGTGCCCGTGACGGTCGTCCAGGATCACCGATTTGGCCACCCGCTCTGCGGCAATCCCGGAGACCCGCGCCGTTTCCAGGCTGCTGGACGAGTGCGGGTGGGTGACGATGTCATATTCGCATTGCGCCCGGTTGAGGCTGCTCTGCACTTTCTTGGCCATACGCATGATGCACCTCGGTGCCCGCCGACGCTGCGCGGCGGACGGTAATGAAACGCTGTGGCTGTCCTTCAAAGTCTAGTCCGGCAAGCCACGAGCACCGGGAAATCCGCCCACTGGCGGGGCGGGAAAATTGATCAAAATTCATCCAGCCGCAGCCTCAACTAGACTGTAAGAACAAGTCCTGACTCTCGCGGAGGGTCACGTGAACATCCGTTGCTGTGCGCTTGCCCTGTTGCTGCTGAGTGGATCGGTGATTGCGGCGGACAACCCGTTTACCGCCGCCAGCCCGGTTGGTCTGTGGCTGATCACCTTGGGCATCACGTTTCTGATCGCCGAAGCCGCGCTGCCCAACTACGGGGTGATCGGCCTCGGCGGCATCGTCATGTTCGTGATCGGCGCGCTGATCCTGAGCAACGCCGAACTGCCGGTACCGATGATGATCGGCCTCGGGCTGGTCAGTGCACTGTTGCTGATCGCACTGTTGATCCGCGCCCTGAAAACCCGACCGCGCCACCCGGTCAGCGGCGATGCCGGCCTGCTCGGCAGTGTCACGGCGGTGACCGTGGTGCAACCGGAAGACAGCCGCAACGGCTGGGTGCAGTTGCAGGGAGAACGCTGGCAGGTGCTGAGCGCCACGCCGCTGCACACCGGGCAACCGGTGCGGGTGGTCGGGCGCAAGGGTCTGTTGCTGCAAGTGGCCGCGACTGACGCGGCACCGCTCGGAGAGTGATCATGGGTCTGCAAATCGGTTTTGTCGCGCTGCTGCTGTTGCTGATCGCCCTGGCCGGCTCGACGTTCCGCATCCTGCGCGAATACGAACGCGGGGTGGTGTTCCAGCTCGGGCGCTTCTGGCAGGTCAAGGGGCCAGGGCTGATCCTACTGATCCCGGTGGTGCAGCAAATGGTCCGGGTCGATCTGCGCACCATCGTCCTCGACGTGCCGCCGCAGGATGTGATCACCCGCGACAACGTTTCGGTCAAGGTCAACGCGGTGCTGTACTTTCGCGTGCTCGACCCGCAGAAAGCGATCATCCAGGTCGAGGACTTCCTCATGGCCACCAGCCAACTGGCCCAGACCACCCTGCGCGCGGTGCTCGGCAAACATGAGCTGGACGAACTGCTGGCCGAACGCGAACGCCTGAACATCGACATCCAGCAAGTGCTCGACGCCCAGACCGACGCCTGGGGGATCAAGGTCGCCAACGTCGAAATCAAGCACGTCGACCTCAACGAATCGATGGTGCGCGCCATCGCCAAACAGGCCGAAGCCGAGCGGGAGCGGCGAGCCAAGGTGATCCACGCCGAAGGCGAATTGCAGGCCTCGGAAAAACTTATGCAGGCTGCCGAAATGCTTGGTCGCCAGCCCGGCGCCATGCAACTGCGCTACATGCAGACCTTGAGTTCGATCGCCGGCGACAAGAGCTCGACCATCGTCTTTCCGTTGCCGATCGAACTGCTCAAGGGGATGGCGGATCTGTCGGCGAAATCGTAAGCGCGCGCAAGCGTTCCAGCGCGGCATAGGGCGCACGGGCGCAATCTTCGATCCGTGCCTGCAACAGCGCCGATGCCTCCCGGCGTTTGTGTTCGCCATCGACGACAAAGGGTTGTGACGGCTGCTTCGCGTGCTGCGCCGTCGCTGTCAGCGCCTGTTCACACTGCGTGGCGCTGAGCCCGAAAAACCGCGCCAGCCGCCCGCTCATCGCGTCGGGCAATTCGCTGTAATTGACCGCCAGCCCGGCAGACTCACGACAATGCACGCACCCGGCCTCCAGCAGACGCCCCAGGCGCCGGGCGATGAAGTCCTCGCGGCCCTCGAACGGCAAATCGTCGTCCAGCACACAATCGCCGAGCGCACCCGGCACCATGTGCAGGCCGGGGCGACGCAGGTGCGAGACGGCGATTTCCAGTGGATCGCGATAGACAAACAGCCACGGCGTATCGGCAAAACACTCGCGCAGCAGCGGCCATTCGCCGATGTTCCAGGCGTCGAGTTTGATCACCAGTCGCTGCTCCGTGCCGCGCCGACGCTGACCGTACGCCGAGAGCAGTCCGACGATGGCCGCGCGGCGCTCTTCGTCCGGCAGATCGCTGCGCAACAAGGCATCAAGGGGAGGCGGCTCCGAGACCACGATGTGATCATCGAGCCGGGCGAGCATCTGACTGATCAGCGTCGAGCCACACCGCGAGGCGTGCAGGATGAACGCGCTCGGCAGCAGCCCCGGACTGAGCGTTTGCCAATCCATGAGCGCCGACAAAGGTGTTTGCCGGCGAAACGCCTGATTGAACGGCAGGTGCAACGCGTCTTCGACAGCCTCACGAAAAAACGGCTGATGCAGCGGCGTGTCGCCAAACCAGCACCAGTCGACCTGCCATTGCCCGGCGGTTTTCCAGACGCGGATCGGCAACCAGCCGTCGAAATTCACAGGCGCCATTGTTCGTTCCATGACCGACGACCGTTGCGCATCGCCGCCAGCAGTTCTTCCCGGGAAAAATGCAGACCGCGTTCAGCAGCCAGCGTCAGTGTCTGGTCGGTGAATGCTTCGCGGTCCTGCAATGCCTGCAACGCGGCGGACAACAGCGGTTCTGTGACAAGCAATCGTTGAAAGCGCTGAAGCGCTGTTTCCGTGGCATCAGGCAGCGGAGTGCTCGGCAAACCGTTGGCAATCATCTGCTCCAGCCAGGGCGAGGGGCGGCAATCGAGCACCAGATGAATCCGTGCCGTGCGGTCGCGATTGTCGACCCGATGCGGCCGGGCAAGATCAAGAAACCAGCATTCCCCGGCCCTCATCGGCATCCGCTGGCCGTCGAGCCAGAAGTCCACGGCAGGCGGACTGAGCAGCGGAATGTGCAGGCGCAAATCGGCGTCCACGCCCTCAAGGTCGTAGTCGCGATGTTCATGAATCTGCCCGCCCGGCCCCAGTCGCAACAGCCGCGCACTGACGATGTCCAGTGGCAGATCCCGCAGGGCCTGCTGCCAGCGACGGTCATTCAGCCAAGGATTGCGCTTTACGGGTTCGGCACTGCCGGGGGACAGTTCGGTCAGCGCATCGGCGGCAGAAATCAGCGCCACGCCGCTCCAGTCGCCGGCGAAATAAGCGGTGTTGAAATGACCGCGCCAGGCAGCGTCGTCAATCGCCGCCAGCGCCTGCAACAGCAATGGCAGATCCGCGGTCAGCGGCAATCGCGAGAACGCCGGCCGGCTCATGCCTTGGGCAACACCGCGGATTCGCCGAGCCAGGTCAGCAACCGGTCCAGACAGGCTTCGACCGTCAGCGTGCCGGTGTCGAGCACCAGCGAAGCCTGGGCCGGCGCCTCGTAAGACGCCGACACGCCGGTGAACCCGGCGAGTTCGCCACGCCGGGCCCGGGCGTAATGCCCTTTCGGATCGCGCTGCTCGCACACCGCCAGCGCGGCGCTGCACCAGACCTCGCAATAGTCCTCGCCCAAACGGCGGGCAAACACTTCGCGCAGTTCCGCCAACGGCGCGATCATCGCCAGAATCACGATCTGCCCGTTCTCCACCAGCAACGCCGCCAGCTCACTGGCGCGGCGGATGTTTTCCAGGCGGTCGGCATCAGTAAAACCCAAGTCACGGTTGAGCCCGACGCGCAGGCCATCGCCATCGAGCACCACACTTTGCAGACCACGACTGAACAACTCGGCATGCAACGCCTGGGCAAGGGTCGATTTGCCCGCCGCCGGCAAGCCGGTCAGCAGCATTGCCGTGCCGCGATGGCCGTTGCGGGCCTCGCGTTGGGCACGGCTGATGCTGGCGGTCGGCGCCAATACGTCACTGCGCGGAGGCATGGGCCACCGGCAGCGAAATATCCCCTGACGCCCACGCGGCTTCGCGGTTGGCCAGCGCGGTGGCGATCGACTGCACTTCGGTCGACTGCACCTGGTCCGGCAGCGGATCGAGGCCGGCGCTGGCGAAGATCTGGCCGTAAGCATTGCGCAGATCGGCGTAGGACAGGTCGCGACGCAGATCGGCCTGCAAGGTGTTGAGTTCGCCCTGAATCAGGTCCAGCTCACCAATGCCGTCGGCCTGACGACGGTTGCGCAACTGACCGACGATTTGCCCGTCGATGTCCGACAGTTGCTGGTTGGTCTTGAACTGGCGCAGCGCCTCCTGATAGTTGGCGTTGGCCACGTAGAGCTGCGCCAGCACTGCAATCGACATCGCCTGACGCCGCGCGGCAGCCACTTCTTCACCGGCCTTCGCCACATCGATAGCCGCCGGGGCAGAGATCACGTTGAACAGGTTCCAGGTGACTTTGACGCCGTAGTCGGCCCAGCCCTGCTCGACCAGGAACGAGTTGCTGTCGTAATGCCCGCCGGCGGAGAACTCCAGACCCGGCAGCAGACGCAGCATGGCCTTGCGGGTTTCGGCGGCGCTGATCCGGGTCTGGTAATCCTGCTCGCGCAGTTCCGGACGGCTGGTCAGGGCTTCCTGCTCGAGTTTGCTCAGATCGACCTTGAGTTCCGGGATCCGGTAACCGTCATCGGTGGCCAGGGTCAGGTTGGTGCCCAGCGGCAGGTTGATCAGGGTCGCCAGTTCGGTTTTCGCCAGCGACAGCGCGCGGCGTTGTTCTTCCAGTTGCCGGGTCGCTTCGATCAGCGAACGCTGATAACCGAGCGACTGCACCGGATCACCGATGCGCTGTTCGCTCATGCTTTCGCTGTTACGACGGGCGGTGTCGACTCGCGCCATCAGGCTGTCGATCTGCTTGAGCAGACGTTCGGCGGCCATCGCCCGCCAATAGGCCGAGCGCACGTCCTGAACGATGGTGTTGATCACCTTGCGTCGGCGCTCCTGAACGATCAGGCGCTGGTCGCCCTGCTGCTTGGCGCTGATGTAGCTGACACCGAAATCGAGGACGTTCCAGACCATGGTCAGGTCGGCGACGTCACGGTCGCGGTCCTGTGAGGTCGACGGTTCCAGAGACTGAGTGCCGGTACGCACACTCTGGCTGCTGGAGGCGCTGACGTTGTTACGCCCGACGTAACCGGCGTCCAGCGCCATGCGCGGCAGCATGTCGAAACTGGCGAGGTCGAGCTGCCGCTTGGCCAGCGCTTCCTCCATGATTTTCAGGCGGCCTTCGAGGTTGTATTTCACCGCGCGGGCCATCGCCTGGTGCAGGGTCAGCGGCCCGCTCAGCGGTTCCTGGCCCTTGTACATGCTTTGCAGGTCGGCCCGGGCCCTTTGTTCGCTGACACTGCGCTCGATCGGTTCACTGGTCACTGCACATCCGCTGATCGCCAGCGCCAGCAGGCTGGCGCCGAACAACTTCTGACTTTTCTTCATCCCTGGATCGCCCCTAGGTCCCACATATATTGAGTTGTAATGTTGGTCAGGCCGGCATTTCGCTGATGCCGACCTGTTGCAGCGCCGCCGCCAGGTTGTCGACCCGGTGCTGCTCGCTGTCCTTGATCTGTTGCAGTTGCTGGCCAAGGGTCGGCGCGCCGAACACACCGCGCAGGCCCTGGGAAATATCGCCGCCCTTGATCGACTGGCTGCCGAAGGCATTCAGCGAATCACGCTCGGCGCTGCTGTCCTGATTGAACAGACTCGACAGCGTGCTGCTGCCAAACACCCCGCCATCGCCACCGCCAAACCCGAGGAAGCCATGACCGGAGCCGTCACCGCCGTTGTCACTGCTGGTGAACACCTGGGCAATGAAGCTCGGGCTCAGCGCACCGCGATTGATGAAAATATCCCCCAGTGGACGGATGCCGTTGCCGATCACCCGTTGCTCGAACAACGGCGCGAAAGTCAGCGGTGAACCGAGGTCGCCAGTGGGCGCGGTGAAGACGATCGGCTGCAGCGGAACGTTCGGCGGTGGCGGCGGCGCGACCGGATCGCTGCTGCGGAACTCCGGATCCGGTGTCACCACGATCAACGGAGTAGTCGGTGTCACAGGAGGCACAGGCACCGTGTTGATCACGTAATTGCCGGAACTGCTGACGCTGCTGCCGCTGTTGCCCGACAGGTCGCTGACCCCGGCCGTGTTGATGCTGATCGCATTGCTGGCGCTGTTGACGTTGGCGTTCGGCGTCAGGGTCGCGGTCCAGGTCTTGCCACCGTCGCTGCTGCTCAGGTTGGACAGAGTGCCGTTGGCCACGCTGAGGTCCGACAGGTCGAAACCGCTGACCGCTTCGTTGAAGGTGATGGTCACCTGCGAAGTCTGACCGACGCCCAGGTTCGGATTGGCGATCACCACCGTGGCGGTCGGCCGTTCGCTGTCGAGGGCGTAGTTGTTCGACACCGCCACCGTGCTGCCGGCGTTGCCCGCAAGGTCGGTGACGTTGCTGGTGTCCAGCGCGATGAAGTTGCTCGGGTCGGTGACATTCGCGGTCGGCGTGAAAGTCGCGGTCCAGGTCTTGCCGCCGTCACTGCTGGTCAGGTTGCTGAGGTCACCGTTGGTCACGCTAAGGTCGGACAGGTCGAAATTGCTCACCGCCTCGCTGAAGGTGAAGGTCACCGTGGTGCTCTGACCGATGCCCAGATTCGGATTGGCGACCACGATGTTCACCGTCGGCCGGGTCGCGTCGAGAATGTAGTTGTTGGAGATGGCGATGCTCGCCCCGAGGTTGCCGGCCAGGTCCTGGACGCCGCCAGTGTCGATCAGGATCAGGTTGGTCGGATCGTTGACGTTGGCTGTCGGCGTGAAGGTTGCGGTCCAGGTCACGCCGCCGTCGCTGCTGGTCAGGTTTGACAACGAACCATTGGCGACGCTGATGTCCCCCAGATCGAACCCGATCACCGCTTCGTTGAAGGTGAAGGTCACGGTGGTGGTTTCACCGATACCGAGGCGGTTATCGGCAACCACAATGGTGGCGGTTGGCCGCGCGGTGTCGATGGCGAAGTTGTTGGAATCGGTGGTGCCGATACCGCTGTTGCCTGAGACGTTGGTCACTCCGGCATTGTTCAGGCTGATCAGGTTGGTGGCGTCAGTGACATTGGCAGTCGGGGTGAACGTCGCGGTCCAGGTGATGCCGCCGTCACTGCTGCTGACGTTGCTCAGCGTGCCGTTGGCGATGGTCAGGTCACTGTTGTCGAACCCACTGACCGCTTCGCTGAAAGTGATGGTCACCAGCGAGGTTTCCCCGGCCTTGAGCGCAGGGTCGGCTACCACGATGGTGGCAGTCGGCACCTGGGTCTGCACTTGGTAATTGGCCGAGTTGGTGGTGCCAGTGCCGGTGTTGCCGGCCAGGTCGGTGGTACCGGTGTTGTTCAGGACAATCAGGTTGGTCAGGTCGCTGACACCGATGTTCGGCGTGAAGGTGGCCGTCCAGGTGAGGCCGCCGTCGCTCGACGAGACATTGCTCAGGGTGCCGTTGGCGACGCTCAGGTCGGAGTTGTCGAAACCGGTCACCGCCTCGCTGAAGGTGATGGTCACCAGCGCGGTTTCGCCGGGACGCAGGTCAATGTCGCTCATGACGATGGTCGCCGTCGGACGCTGACTGTCGACCGCATAGTTGTTGGAATCGGTGGTGCCGCTGCCGGCGTTGCCTGCCAGGTCGGTGATGCCGGTGTTATCCAGGGTGATCAGGTTGGTGGTATCGGTGATGCCCGCCGCCGGCGTGAACGTCGCCGTCCAGGTGATGCCGCCGTCGCTGCTGCTGACCGCGCTCAGCGTACCGTTGGCGATCGTCAGGTCAGCGTTGGTGAAACCGGTCACGGCTTCGCTGAAGGTGATGGTCACCAGGCTCGTCTGGCCGACGCCGAGTGCTGTGTCGGCGACCACGATGGTGGCGGTCGGACGCACCGTGTCGATTGAATAGTTGTTCGAATCGGTGGTGCCGCTGCCGGCATTGCCCGACAGGTTCTGCACGCCAGTGTTGTCCAGCGTGATCAGGTTGGTGGCGTCGGTGATGTTGGTGGTCGGCGTGAACGTGGCCGTCCAGGTAATGCCGCCGTCGCTGCTGCTGACCGCGCTGAGCGTGCCGTTGGCGATGGTCAGGTCGGCGTTGGTGAAACCGGTCACGGCCTCACTGAAGGTGATGGTCACCAGCGAGGTTTCGCCGATTTTCAGGCTGGAGTCCGCCACGATGATGGTCGCGGTCGGCACCACGGTGTCGATGGTGTAGTTGTTGGAGTTGGTCGTGCCGCTGCCGGTGTTGCCCGAAAGGTCGGCGATGCCGGTATTGGCCAGGGTGATCAGGTTGGTCGCGTCATTGACGCCCACGTTCGGCGTGAACGTCGCCGTCCAGGTGATGCCGCCGTCACTGCTGCTCACGGCGGTCAGCGTACCGTTGGCAATCGTCAGGTCGGCGTTGGTGAAACCGCTGACCGCTTCGCTGAAGGTGATGGTCACCAGCGAGGTTTCACCGGCAGTGAGATTGCTGTCGGCCACCACGATGGTCGCGGTGGGCCGCACCGTATCGATCGCATAATTGTTCGAATCGGTGGTGCCGCTACCGGCGTTGCCCGCCAGGTCGACGATGCCGGTGTTGTCCAGGGTGATCAGGTTGGTGGTATCGCTGATGCTGGCGCTCGGGGTGAACGTCGCCGTCCAGGTGATGCCGCCGTCGCTGCTGCTGACTGCGCTCAAGGTGCCGTTGGCAATCGTCAGATCGGCATTGGTGAAACCGCCGACCGCTTCACTGAATGTGATGGTCACCAGCGAGGTTTCACCGATCCGCAGGTTGTTGTCGGCCACCACGATGGTCGCGGTCGGGCGCACGGTATCGATGGCGTAGTTGTTGGAGTCGGTGGTCCCGCTGCCGGCGTTGCCGTTCAGATCAGCGATGCCGGTGTTGTTCAGCGTGATCAGGTTGGTCGCGTCGGTGATGCTGGCGGTCGGCGTGAACGTCGCGGTCCAGGTAATGCCGCCGTCGCTGCTGCTCACGGCAGTCAGCGTGCCGTTGGCAATGGTCAGGTCGGCGTTGGTGAAACCGGTCACCGCTTCGCTGAAGGTGATGGTCACCAGCGAGGTTTCGCCGATTTTCAGCGCGGTGTCTGCGACCACAATGGTCGCGGTCGGACGCGCGGTGTCGATCGCAAAGTTGTTGGAGTTGGTGGTGCCACTGCCGGCGTTGCCGGCGAGATCGACAACCCCGGTGTTATCCAGGGTGACCAGGTTGGTGCTGTCGGTAATGTTGGTGGTCGGCGTCAGCGTGGCGGTCCAGGTGATGCCGCCGTCACTGCTGCTCAAACCGCTCAGGGTGCCGTTGGCCACGGTCAGGTCGGCGGTGGTGAAACCGCTGACGGCTTCGCTGAAAGTGATGGTCACCAGCGAGGTTTCACCGGCCGCCAGATTGGTGTCGGACACCACAATGGTTGCCGTCGGCCGCACGGTATCGATCGCATAATTGACCGAATCGGTGGTGCCGGTGCCGGCGTTACCGGCAAGGTCGGCGATACCGGTGTTGTCCAGGGTAATCAGGTTGGTGGTATCGCTGATGCTGGCGGTCGGGGTGAACGTTCCGGTCCAGGTGATGCCGCCGTCGCTGCTGCTCACTGCGCTCAACGTGCCGTTGGCGATAGACAGATCGGCGTTGGTGAAACCGGTCACCGCTTCACTGAAGGTGAAAGTCACCAGCGACGTATCGCCGATCTTCAACGCCGTATCGGACATCACGATGGTCACGGTCGGCCGCGCGGTGTCGATGGCGTAGTTGACGGAGTTGGTCGTACCGACACCCGCCACGCCGTCGTTGATCGCGGTCACCCCGGTGTTGTCGAGGGTGATCAGGTTGGTGCTGTCGGTGATGTTGTTGGTCGGCGTGAAGGTCGCCGTCCAGGTCAGGCCGCCATCGCTGCTGCTGACCGCTGTCAGCGTGCCGTTGGCAATCGTCAGGTCGGCGTTGGTGAAGCCGGTGACCGCTCGGCTGAAGGTAATGGTCACCAGCGAGGTTTCGCCGATTTTCAGGGCCGTGTCGGCCATCACGATGGTCGCGGTCGGCGGCTCTACGTAAGCGGTGTTGAGCGTGCCGCCGTTGTTATAGATCGCCGCGAAGGCCAGTGGTACAGAGCCCGTCACGCCGCCACCCAGTTCTGCACCACCGGAGCCGCTGCCGGCCGCGTTGCCGCTGATGGCGCTGAAGTTGGCGGCGGTGATCAGTACCGTGCCGCCCTGGTTCCAGATCGCGCCGACACCTCGTCCGCCGTCGCCGCCGTTCAGGTTATTGCTACCCTGGCCACTGCCACCACCGCCACCGCCACCCGCGCCGATGTTGTTGCTGATGACCGAGGTGCCGACGATTTTCAGCGTGCCGGTGGAAGCGTTGTAAATGCCACCGGCGGCATTGCCGCCGGCGCCGCCGACCTTGTCCCAACCGGCGCCGCCACCGCCGCCACCGATGGAAATCGTACCGTTGCTGGCCGTGCCGCCATTGCCGCCGTTGCTGTAATAGGACACGCCCACACCGCCCGCGCCGCCAGTGGTCGAGCCGCCGCGCCCGCCCATGTGCGTCGCGTCGTAGCCACCGCCGTAGCCGCCGACACCAGCGCTGCCGGCCTGGCCGCCCAGCGTACCGGTGCCCGGCCCGGCCGTACCGCCATGACCACCGCCCTGACCGCCAAGACCACCGCCACCACCACCGGCACCGCCGTAGAACGCACCGGTGACACCACCGCCACCGCCGCCACCGGCCGCCGCGTTGCCGGTGACCGAGACGTTGTTCAGGGTCAGGATGCCGGCGTTGAAGATCCCGCCGCCCATGGCGCCGGTTGCGCCGTAGCCGCCATTACCGCCGTTGCCCGAAACCAGGCCACGGGTAATGACCAGACCATCCAGGGTCACCGTGCTGCCGGAGGTTATTTCCACCACTCGGGTCCGGTATTGGCCATCGAGCGTGACGTCGGCAACCCCGTCGTTGTTCAGGTCACCATCGACGGTGACGTTCTTGTTGATCAGCAATTCCGAGGTGAGCTGCACCGTCATCCCGGAGCTGAAGGTCACGATGTCGCCGTTCTGCGCCGACGCCAGCGCTGCGCGCAGCGAGCCGACCCCGGTGTTGGCATTGTTGGTGGCGGTCCAGGTGGCCAGGCCCCACTGGTATTCGCTCATCGCCTGGGTCGACAGCACGTTGGCGCTTTCGATGGTGCCGGTGGCGATCTCCAGGTCCCAGTCGCCGCCTATCCCGGTGCGGTTGTTCGACGCGGCCACATCGCGGCCGGTCAATTGCGCCAGCGAGTCGACGAAGCTCAGGCCACGATCCCCTTCGGCGGTGTAGCAGCCGTAGATCAGGATGTCGCCGCCAGCGTTCATGTCCTTGCCGATTTCCGCCAGGATCGCGCTGCGCTGGGCGACGTTGTCGGCCGACAGATAACTGTTGCCCAGCCACAGGTCACCGGCGTTTCCGTGGGCGATGATCTGCACCGAGCTCACGCCCTGATGCTGATCGAGGTAATCGGCGATCTGCTGCAAACCGTCCTTGCCCGCATCGAGCTTGACCACTTGGGTGCCGGGGGCCACGCCCTTGAGCAGGCTGTCGGTATCCTTGACCCGGGAATCGACGAACACCACGCTCTGCCCCGGCACCGCGACCGGGCTGGCAGCGGGCGTGGCGTCGGCCTGGCCATGGGTGTCCTTGCTGGCGCTCGGGTGGTCGGCGGCCGGTGCTTTCGCGGCATCGGCGGTGGCATGGCTGTCAGCCTGGGCGGCGGTGTCGGCGACGGTGGCCGCGACGGCGCCGTCGAACAGCATGCGCGGTTCGAGCGACATGATCATGGGCGCCGCCAGCGTCCGTTGGCCTTCGGTAACCCGCGACTTCTGCTTGCTCCACCACATGTTGCTCACCCGGACTCGAACACAGTTGTTGACGCATCAATGAAAAACGCCGCGATCAGCTGATCGCGGCGTCGGACTTCATACGAATGACATTGGCAGCGCTGGCTGAGCCATCGAGCCAGAAGGACAGATCGGCGTATTGCTTGAACAGGTCCGGCGGCAGGATCGTGCGCCGCGACTGCAGGGCGACCTTGGGTTTGACCTTGTGCAGGCCGGCCACGCCCAAGGCCTGGTCGAACTCCGGCGCGTCATAGGCCAGGTGCTCGAAATCGTGCTCGAACCAGGGTTCGCCGATGAAGTCGTAGACCAGCCGCAGCACCCGCTCCGGGGCCTGGGTCAGCAGGTCATAATCGACGATCAACAGCGAATCGGCGTGCTCGCCGTAATAGGCTTCCTTGAGCGCCGCCCAGGCAAAACCCACCAGGCGATTGCGCTGGGCCAGGGTTTCGCAGCGGCTGTAGACGGTGTTGCGCTCGACCGCATCGCCGAACAGCTTGGTGTTTTCAAAAGGATTGGCGCGGTACAGCCGCTCGAGGCTGTCCATCACCCAGGCGACGTTGCGCACACAGGCGATGACCTTGGCTTGTGGGAACAAATCGTTGATGGCCGGCAGTCGCGCAGACCACTGGCGGTTGGTGTCGAACACCACCGGTTTGTCGGCCTTGTCGGCGTAGTAGGAATCGAACAGGCCGCGCAACAGGCGGCGGCGCATGTCGGTATCGATCACCGCGCCGAATTCGCTGCCGGCACTGCATTGTTCAAGGACACCGGAGAACAGCGCGCCGACCGGACTGGTCATGCCGGCATGAAAACGCGGGTTCTGCAGGAGGATTGCAGAAAGGAGGGTAGAACCTGAGCGCGGCAAGCCGGAGATAAAGTGGAACTGCTGCAATCCCTTCACCGTATTTGTAAGTCCTTTTGTCTGATGAGCGTAATCCAACAATACCCATTCGACTAGTAGTGTTTTGATATCAGAAAAGAGCAAAACGGACTTAAAAACTTCGTATTTATCGCGAATAAAATGGTGAAGCGTTTAAGTCAGTTTTCTCCCGCTCCATTGGGCGTCTGCAACGAAAAAAGTCGCGCTTTCGCACCACCCGCCTGCACCTGATCCCGCAAGTGCCAGGCCGCTGGCAAGGGCAGGAATGGATCGGGTACATCCACGTCCTGATCGCCGATCAACCAGACCCGGGCACTGTCCTTCGGCAGGTCGCCCAACCGATCAAGGTAAACCTCATCGGACACCAGCGTGCCGAAACCGTAATGGTTCGGGCGAGTCGAGCGTCCCTCGGCAGTGGGCGGCGTAAACAGCCGGACTTGAGCCTCAGTGCGGTTGTAATAGACGTAACTGAGGTACCAGAGCATGTCGCTGGTGACGATGCGGTCGCCGCTGGCGAAGTGGCGGTTGACGTAATCGACCATGACGTTGAACTGGTCGTTGCGGTCGACCGTGGCGTTGTTGTTCACCCCGATCATCTCGACCCCGACCAGCGACAGCAGCACCGCCATCGCCAGCACGCGCACGCTGCTGCAGAGCCGGTCGATGCCCAGCGCCGCCAGCATCGGCAGCCCCAGCGCGTAGGCAGTCAGGTAACGCTCGATGAACACCGGCGTAATGAAAGACACGGCGAACACCAGCAACAACGGCATGCCGGTGTAGACCGCCAGCAGCACGCTGCCATGGTTCACGCTGCGATCACGGGCAACGGCGACCCCCGCCAGCACCAGCAAAGCCAGGGGCACACCGCCGAACAGCAGCAACGGGAGATGTTCGCCCTCGTCCTGAATCAACCAGAGCCAGATCATCGACGGCAGCGAAGACAGGGTCACCGGATCTTCCCAGCCTACATCGCCGCCGGCCTTGAGCGCGTCCATGTGTTGCAGCAGGTCGATCAGGTTCGGTAGCCACGGCAGGTAGAGCACGACGATGGCGAGATTGGCCAGCCACCAGTCCTTGCGCTGGAGATGCTTCAGGCGATAACCCGGCAACAGGCGGATCAGCCCCAGATACAGCCAATGGCTCAGCGCCGCCAGCACGGCGAAGTAGTGGGTGTACAACGCCGCCGTCATCAGCAGCGCGTAGATCAGCAGATAGCGGTGACGCTGCGGGCGCCGGATCCACTTGACCAGCACCAGCGTCGCACCGATCAGGAGCAAGCCAAGCAACGCGTACATGCGCACTTCCTGGCTGTAGCGTACCGCCGTCGGCAACAGCGCCAGCAACACCCCGGCGATGATCGCCGCGCGGCGAGTGGCCAGCCGGTCGACCAGGCTCACGCCGAGTCCGACCGTGGCGATGCCGGCCAGCGCACTGAAACTGCGAATGGCCAAGAGGCCGTCGCCGAACAACCCGATCCAGCCGTGCAGCAACATGAAGTACAGCGGCGGATGCACATCGAACGCGGCATGCGTCCAGATCACGCCCGGCGAATAGCGCGCCAGCAGCAGGCTCGAACCTTCATCGCCCCAGATCGCGGCAGCGGTCAGATCATAAAAGCGCACCGCCGTGGCCAGCAGCAGGATCGGTATCAACCAGTGCTCGCGCGCCCAGCGCAACAGGCGCCGGACACCGGCATTCGGTGCGGCGAACGGATCCTGAGTATCTCCCAGCGGTGTCTCGCGAAGGACCTCCATCAACCTCCCCTCAGCGTTTTTGCGAACACAATTGCGTCATCAACTGCCAACACTGTAGGCCAGCACCGAAGTCGACGCGCGGCCACGACGACGTCCGGCAAGTCCGTCGATCCGGGTCTACGCTACGGCGTGGCGTGACCTGCCCGCGCAAAAGGAAGGAGTCAGCACAACGTTTCGACCGGCCCGACAACAAGGGCGACCGCGCGGCGCGCCGACCACACAACAGAAGGATGAGGAACCATGGAAGTCTTTATGGGTACGATTCAACCGTTCGCCTTCAACTTCGCCCCGAGTGGCTGGGCCTTGTGCAACGGGCAAATCCTGGGCATCTCGCAATACCAGGCGCTGTTCGCCTTGCTGGGCACTTACTACGGCGGCAATGGCACGACCAACTTTCAACTGCCCAACCTGCAAGGTCGCGTGCCCGTCGCACAAGGCACCGGACTGGGCCTGACGCCGCGCGTCATCGGTCAGGTGTACGGCACCGAAAACGTCACCGCCACCATCGCCAACATGCCCAACCACACCCACGCCATGACCGGCCTGACGGCCAACACCGCCCTTTCGCTGGCAGTACCCGCCAGCAATCCGGCGACTGTGCCCACCGCCACCAATTCGTACATCGGCGCGTCCGGCGGCGGCCCTGGTTCGGCGAATATCTATTCCGACGCCCAAGGTGCCACACCGGTACCGCTCAAGGGTGTGACCACCACCGTCACCGGGGACATTTCCTCCACCGGCGGCAGCCAGCCACTGCCGATCCTGAACCCGGCCCTGGTCCTTAACTTCAGCATTGCCCTGAACGGTCTGTTCCCGTCGCGCAACTGAGTAAACGCCGGGGGCTTGATGGCCCCCGGCCGTTCTTTTTTCACTGGAGTCAAACCATGCTGCAAGCGGTGCAGATCCAACATGTCCAGCCGTTGCTGGGACAGCAACGCACGCTTTACCTGCCCGATGGCACGGCCTTGCCGATTCGGATCGAATACCTTGATGAGGTTCCCGCGGCGAAAACCCGCTACAGCGAACGCATGCCCTTCTGCCTGGAATTCAACAGCCTGGTACCGACCGAGTTTGTCGACGGTTTGTGCGCGCTGGACCTGCCGGAACTCGGTCGGGTAGAGGACATCTTCGTGTCGCGGGTGCCGGCGCTGGGACGGGATCCGCAGTTGGGTTATTTCTGCATTTCCTTCAACTGATTCGACAAAGTGTAAAACCACGTAGGACATGTCAGTAGGATTAGGCCGCAGTCCTTGTAGGCTGTGTTTTTAAACCCATTTTCTTGGGAAACGTCCGACATAAATTCGCTGGCCATCTTGTTAGCGTTGTTCCGAATCTGTCACAGGACAAGGAACAACGGATGTTCAATGCCAATGCTCGTTTGCGCCTCAATACCGACGACCTCGATCACGATCTGCAGGTGCTGTCCTTCACCGGCACCGAATCCATCAGCCAGCCATATTGCTTCAACGTCAAACTGGTCAGCTCGAGACCGGACATCGATCTTCCCGACCTCATGCACCGGCAGGCCTTTCTGGCCTTCGATGACAACGGGCATGGCGTCCATGGACAGATCCAGCACATTGGCCGGGGCGATATCGGGCACCGGTTGACCCAATACCACCTGACCCTCGCGCCATGCCTGGCGAACCTGGGCCATCGTTTCAATCAGCGGATTTTTCAGAACCTGAGCATTGCGCAAATCATCGGGCAAATTCTTCAGGAACATGGCATCCACGCAGATGGCTATCTGTTTCAGATCGGCCAGGCCCTGCCGGATCGCGAATATTGCGTTCAATACAACGAGTCCGATCTGCATTTCATCCAGCGCCTGTGCCAGGAAGACGGCCTGCACTATCACTTTCGCCACAGCCTCGACAGGCACCTGCTGGTATTTGGCGATGATCAGACCGTATTTCCCAGACTGGCCCGGCCGACACCATTCAAAAAGCGCAACGCGATGGTGGCCGACAGGCCGGTGATTCACCGTTTCGAGTGTGGGCGAAATACCCGCACCAATCGCACCCGTCGGCGCGCCTACGATTTCAAAAAGGCGCACCTCGTGCTGGAGTCCGAGGCGCGAATACCGAACGAACCCCGCCAGCCTGATCTGGAGGACTACCTGTATCCGGACCGGGTCCTCAACCGTGAGCACGGCAAACTGCTGACCCGGCGGGCTCTGGAACGCCATCGCAGCGATGAGCTCACGGGCGAAGGCGACAGCGACGAACCAGCGCTGGTGTCGGGGCATTTTCTGTCGCTGTCAGAACACCCCGACCCCGCGTTAAATGACCTCTGGCTGCTGACCGGAATCCGTCATGAAGGCAAGCAGCCTCAAGTACTTGAAGAAAGCGGTAGCGACATCGCCGTGAAGGATCAAAGCGACTTCGTCCAGGGCTATCGGAACCATTTCGAAGTCACGCCATGGGATGCGATCTATCGCCCGTCATTGCGCTACGACAAACCTTCCATCGGCTGTACTCAGACTGCCGTGGTTACCGGCCCGGAAGGCGAAGATATCCATTGCGACGCCTATGGCCGGGTCAAGGTGCAGTTTTTCTGGGACCGCGAAGGCCGGCACAACGACAAGAGCAGTTGCTGGTTGCGGACCACCACGAACTGGGCCGGCAACGCCCATGGCAGCGTGATCATTCCGCGCGTGGGCATGGAGGTGCTGGTGACGTTTCTCAACGGTGATCCCGACCATCCGGTGATCAGCGGTTGCCTGGCCAACAGCGCCAACCCGGTGCCCTATGAATTGCCGGCGCACAAGACCCGCAGCGTGTTCCGGTCCCGCAGCACGCCCGACAGCAATGGCTTCAATGAGCTGATGATCGAAGACCGCGCCGGTCAGGAGCTGATCTATCTGCGCGCCCAGCGTGATCTGCAGCAGAAGATCGAGCACGACAGTCACCTGGAGGTCGGCAACGAACGTCGGGAAAGCATCCGTGGCAACAGCGTCAGCCTGCTGCACGCAGAAGAACACCGCACCCTCACCGGTCATCGCAAGACCCATCTCAAGGCCAGCGATCATCTGCACGTCAGCGACAGCAGTCACACCCGGATCGGGCAATCACTGACGATGGAAGTCGGGCGGCAGCTCTGTTTCAGTGCCGGGGATCATTTGGTGCTGGAGGCCGGAAAGAGCATCAGCCTGAAAGTCGGTGGCGAGCATTTCGTGCTCGATCACGGCGGTCTTTTCGGGAGCAGCGACCTGCTGATCGGCGGCGTGCCCATACCGTTCCTGCGCGCCCGATTGTTGCAGCCCGAAGACATTGAAGACTTGTCGGCGCCCGCGCCCTTGCCGCCACTGGTGGCGCCCTCACAACAGGCATTGATGGCCGCGAGCAAAAGCCTGGGCGCGGATTTCTGCCCGATCTGCGAAGCCTGCCGCGCGGGCGAGTGCGCCATTGCGGAGGCCGCTGCATGACCGACCCGGTTGTACAACGCTGGCTGTTTGAACAGCACCATGCCGATCGTCTCCTGTGCCTGGTGCTCGACTCGCAGAACGAACGCGACATGCGCCAGCGCTGGCTGAAGAGCAGCCGTTACGAACAGTACGCCAGTGTCTACGGTGAAACCGTGGTCGCCGAACTGGCGGACACCGGCCCGTTCCTGTTCACCTTCGACCAGCCCGACGACCGTCGCCTCGACGCCCTGCTCGACAGGCCCGACAGCCATTGGGGCTGGCTCGCCAGCCTGGGCCAGGGCGAACTGAACGCATGGGTCAGGCACTGGCAGGAGCGGCTGCTCGTCGGCACCCGTCCGCATCAGGCGCTGTACCGCTTTCACGACAACCGGGTACTGGCCCGAGCGCTGGAGCATCTGCCGTCCGAGGCGCTACCGGCGTATCTCGGGCCGGCGATCAGTGTGTCTTACTGGCAGGGTTCGCACTGGCAGAGCACTGACAATCCTGCGCCCGGCACTTACCCGCTGCCGGACTCGCCGCCTTGGCTGCACCTGCCGATGCCCGACGAGCAAGCCATGGAAATCCGGCTGGCCAACGCCCACCGCTTTCTGCTGGCCGAGCATGTGCAGGCCTACGCCGGATTGGCGTGCACGCAGGATCCGCACATCTGGCTACGTGAGCGACTGGCTCAGGCCCAGGCCTGGGGCTGGCTGGCGCCGGAGCGGCTGGAATTTCTGCTGATCCAGAGCCTGCACACCCCGACCCTCGTGCCTCACTGGCAACCCCGACCGGACGAAACGCCGGATGAACACTTTGATCGGGTTTACCTGCTTTCGAAGAGCTGGAGCGGGGAGATGCCTTCATGAAGATTCAGCTCAAGAGCATCGTCCTGATCAGCGCCTTCGCGGCACTGGGGGGTTGCCAGGGCAAACCGCCCAACACCTTCAAATTCACAGCCGATCTACCACCGGGGTTTGCCTACGTCGCAGCGGTTTATTACGCACCCGAAAAAGGTAAGACCTGCACCCTCGAGAGACGCGACAACCTTGCCCCGGTGTTCAACAGCAAGTGGCGCACGGACTACAAGCCGGATGCCGAGATCACGATTCGCAAGATTGTTAAGGGGTGTCCGTTGGTCGTGAGGCGAATCGAACTGGAGATCAACTCGGCGTACGGCAAGGATTGGAGCGACTTCAGCCGTGACGAAGCCATGGTTTTCATCCGCGATGATCTGGAGGAGCAGTTCAAAGGCGTATTCAACGAGGCCGGTGAAAGCACCTTCCACGGTCAGTGCGAGTGGTGGTTTCGCACCTCGGGCAAACCGCGAATTCTAAGAAAAATCCTGGATTGCAGAACGGTCGATGCCCAAGGAGCACGTGCCTACGGGAAGACCTTCGGGGCTTTTAACCCTGATCAACTGCCGGGCAAAACGGTGAGGATGAAGATCACCTTGGCAGCGGACGAGCGACCGGCCATCAAGGACACCTGGGTCAAGGTCACTAACGGCTGGAAACGCTGCATGGGCGACAACTTTGAGGATCAATACGCCTTCTGTTACGGCAACTACACCGATTTCAGCACTTTCACCATGCCGGATGGCCAAGTCTGCACCATTTATCCGGGTTGCACGGAATAAGGAGATTTCGCCATGACGTCATTGGAAAAGGATCTGCAATCACCAGCGCTGACTGCCCTGAAAACCAGACTCACGCGGCGTGTTGCAACTTTGGGCTGCTGCCTTGTCTTGATCGCAAGCTGCAAGACCGAACCGCCCAACACCTTCAAATTCACAGCCGATCTACCACCGGGGTTTGCCTACGTCGCAGCGGTTTATTACGTACCCGAGAAAGGTCAGACCTGCACCCTCGACAGACGCGACAACCTTGCGCCGGTGTTCAACAGCAAGTGGCGAACGGACTACAAGCCTGATGCCGAGATCACGATTCGCAAGATTGTTAAGGGGTGTCCGTTGGTAATCAGCAGGATCGCGCTGGAGATCAACGCGAGTTACTACAAAGCACGGGGAGATTTTGGGGGTGACGAAGGCATGGTCTTTTTGGGGAACGATATAGAGGAGCAGTACAAAGGCACTTTCAATGAGGCAGGTGAAAGTACTTTTTACGGTCAATGTGAATGGTGGTTCCGGACAGCTGGCGCACAACGCCGCATCGTCAAGATCCTTGATTGCAAGACATCTGGTGCCCAAGGAGAGCGTGGGAAAGGAAAGACTTATTCTGCTTATGGGCTCGACCAACTACCGGGTAAAACCATAAAGATGAAGATCGAATTGGCAGCGGAGGAGCAACCGGCCATCAGGGATACCTGGGTAAAAAATCCAAATGGTTGGAAACGGTGCATGGGTGACAACTTTGAGGATCAGTACGGCTTTTGTTACGGCAACTACACCGACTTCAGCACTTTCACCATGCCGGATGGCCAAGTCTGCACCATTTATCCAGGTTGCACGGAATAAGGAGATTTCGCCATGACTTCATTTGAAAAGGATCTGCAATCTCCGTTGGGCAGTCGCATGCTGACATGTCCTGCAGGTGGAAAATGGACAAGTTTCCAACTCATCGACGAGTTCTGTTCGGGTGAACCCTATGCCGGGTTGGCTTACATCGTTACCGACTCGGAAGGCCATAAGTACACAGGCCGCTTGGACGAAGCGGGCAAGGGCAAAGTGAATAATCACTTTGCGGGACCAGTAACGCTGCTGTTTGATCAAGCATACGAAGGCAAGGAAAAGCTCTACTCATATTTGCAAGGCAGACCACATTACCCTCTGAAAATCACCGAGCTTCAGGTTCGCGCCGAAGCAACCCATTACCTGAACCCTAATGCCACTCGTACGCGGGAACGCCCCGAAATCGCAGACGGTGGGGATTACTTTCAAGTCGAAGTCCGTCACCTGGTCAGACATGCCTCCCACCTTCCACCGGAGGTTTATCGCGATTATCCCCTCGATTCCGGGTGCGCAGCCATCATGCGCGAACACGGCAAACTCGGGGTCGCCCTGATGCCGCAACGTCACACCATTCTGGAAGTGCGACCGTTACGTGCGTTGCGTCCGATATTATCCACAGCTCCGGCATTCTGTGCACTCAACCTGTACCAGCTCGCATTGATGGCAACCCTGAGTTACTGCCCTTTCGGCCAGAAACCCAAAGTCCCTTGCGCCGAAACCAGATCCGTTAAGTTTCTGCTGCAACCCAGCGTCGGCAATTGGTTCGGCGATGCACTGCCCAAGGGGGAAGAACTGTGGAAAGTCGACAGCGCCCAGACCAAAGCCTATTACCCGCTCTACGAAGATGTTCCGTATTCCGCAAGGTTGGAAATCATCCCGTTTGACCCGAACCTCTATGCAGTCAACAGACATACGCCAGAACGTGATCCTGAACACCCGGCCAGCGTTCACTTTCTCGACGACATCGGTAGTAAAGACAGTACAGACACCCAAGCTTTCATCACCCACAACGACGAACTGATCCTGATCGCCGTTCGCGGTACCGCCGAGATCGTCGCCGATGGGTTACGCGATGCCGATGCCTTGCAGGTGCCGTTTGCGGAAGGCGAAGGCCAGGTACATCGAGGTTTCTATGAAGCGGCCAAAAAAGCTGCCGCATTCGCCGTCAATTACCTGGAAAAGTTCTACACCGGCCAAACACTCCTGATCTGCGGCCACAGCCTCGGTGGCGCAATCACGCTGCTGCTGGCCGAAATGCTCCGCCGTAGGCCAGAGGGCTACAAAATCCAGCTCTACACCTACGGCGCCCCCCGCGCCGGCGACGCGGATTTCGTCAAGGGCGCAGCCGATCTCGTGCATCACCGCATGGTCAACCACAACGACCCGGTGCCCAGCGTGCCCGGCAGCTGGATGAACACCAAGGCCGATATCTACGGCACCGGGGCAGCGCTGACCTTCGTGAATGTGCCGCTCGGTCTATCGGTGTTCGTCGCGGGCATCACCAACTGGACCGGGGAAGCCTACGACCACCACGGCCGTTTGCGCCACGCCATGCCGGTGGAGTTCGGCCGCCAGCAGGTGTCGTCAATCCTCTGGTAGCCGGGCTGCGACACCATCACCCAGCACGCAGCCTGTGACGTGGCGATCCGGCAGCGGCACGGCCTGCCGGATCGGCCGACGTTGCTCAAGCAGATCTTCGACGCCGGGCACCATTCGATGACCGGGGCTTACATCCCGGCGTGCTGGGCGGTGTTGCGGCGTTGGCAGGAGGCACAGGAGTCAAACCGCACGCTGGTTACCGAGCGAGAATTCGCATTGGTTGAGTCGGCCCTGCAGCGCATCACCGATCAGTTGCGCCGCCAGCGCAGCAATTTGCCGGGACGGCCGGACAGCTATGTGCGCAGCCGGAAAAACATTGTCGAAGCGCTCAATCATGAAATCGAGAACATCCGCACGACCCGCGAACGGCTGGCCAGTCTGCGGCACCGGCGCCTGACGACCACGGATGTTTATGGATCGCTGGCGGAACAACCGGAACGCCTGGCCGAAAGCCTGCCGCGCTGGCAGCTGCATCCGGAAAACCTCGCAACGGAACAACTGGCCATGGCACCGGAAGCCGCCGAGGATGACCCGCTGCTGGTAACGCTCTACGGTCACAGAATCGGCGCGCCCCACACTTTCGACATTGACTCGATCATCTGACTCAAGCCTGTGGATACCACACCAGCCGCTCCGCCGCCGGGTTGCGCTCCTCCACCGCAAAACCCAGCGCCAGGTAGTGCTGGCGCGCATGGGGGTTATTGGCCCAGACCACCGTCGCCACCGGGCAGCGCACTTGCTGCGCGGCTTTTTGCACGCCTTGCAGCACGGTTCGCCCGTAGCCCTTGCCTCGGGCCTGGGGAATGAAGGCGAGGTACAACACGCGGATTTCATTGACGCCGAAATCAGTGCTGAGTGCACCCATGGCCGTGCCGAGTTTTTCCACGATGTAGTGCATGGCATTCGGATGGTTTTCCCCCATGCCCTGCTCCTGCACCTGAAACTGCTGGGCAACGATTTGCTGCACCTGTTCCTGCTCGCCGTCGATCCATTGCAGATCCGGGCGCGCCGATTGATACAAGCTTTGCAGAAACGGCCCGTCCGACGCCCGCGAAGGCCGCACCACCAATCCGTCCGCCGCCAGGTTTTCCGTCATCTTCACGCTCCCTAGAAACCGCTTTCCCTGACCCCCAGCGCCGCCATCCGGCGCCAGGCCACGCCGAGCACCGACTCGCCACTGCCCTGCAACACCACCACGCCGCGCAGCGGTTGCACCGGGGTCGCTGCCTGATCCAGCGTAGTCAAACGCACGCCATATTGCGCCTGCACCGGTTCCGCTCGATGCTGTTGATCGCGGCGCACGGCAATCGGCCCGTGGTGATCGGAAGTCAGCGCTTCCTGATCGACATAGGCCACACCGTTGGTGTCGATTTCATTGAGTTGCACCGCGATGGCGGCATGCATCGGGTCGTCGGCGATAAACCGCCCGGTGGCGCCGGGCTTGACTCGCCACAGTTCGGCCTCGGCCAGATAACCGCGCAGTCGCGTGCCGTCTTCGACCACCCGCGCCAGCGCATCCTTGCTCGACAGCCAGCGGCCCGGCGTCAGGTTCGGCAGCAGATCACGCACGGTGCCGGCGTGGGGCGCGCGTAACAGCAGACGTTCGCGTTGGGCGGTCAGGCCGCGATATTCCGCCACCGCTTCGGCGAGACGCTGCTCGACGATGCCGGCGTCGGCAGCGGTTTCACTGCGGCCGGCCTGACGGCGCATCAGCAATTGCTGAATGCGGATTTCCCGGCGGACGATGGCCTGCCGCGAATCGAGGTCCGGCGATTCCAATTCGATCAGCACGTCGCCCTGAGCCACGGTCTGACCATCCGCCACCCTCACGGCTTTGACCCGCGCCGCCGTCGGCGCGTGCAAGGCACTGGCGCGACCGCCCTCGAGCATCGTCGGCAATTCGACCGAGCTGCGCCACGGCACGATCAGCACCAGCAACAGGCCGAGTACCCCCAGGCTGCTGAGCACCACGCGAGGGCCGTGAGCCTGTTCGCGGCGGCTCCACCACTGGCGCCACTCACTCATGATTGGCAGGAAGATGAACCACACCAGCTCGACCAGCATCAGGAAGATCCCCAACACCTTGAAGAACAGGTGATAGACCGCCAGCGCGATCCCGAAAAACAACGCCGCACGCCATAACCACGAGCCATACCCCCAGATCAGCAAACGCCGCTGCATCGTCGGCGACCAAGGCTCCGGCGCCGGCGCGCCATAGCCGAACAAGAACTCACGCAGGCGCCAGCGGCAAAAGGCAAAGGCGCGGCCCTGAAGGTTGTCGACCTCCCACAAATCGCTGAGCAGAAAGTAGCCATCAAATCGCATGAACGGGTTGAGATTGACCACCAGCGTGGTGATCCAGGTCGCGCTGGCGAGCATGAACGCCGCCGTGCGACCGGGCCCGTCCGGCAGGAACGACCAGACCAGCAGCGCGATGCTCGCCAACAGCAACTCCGCCAGCACCCCGCCGGCACCGATCAGCAGTCGCGCGCGTCGATCATTGACCCGCCAGGCATCGCTGACATCGGTGTAGAACATCGGCAGCAAGACCATGAACGCCACGCCCATGCTTTGCACCCGACACCCGGCGCGCTTGGCCATGAATGCATGACCGAATTCGTGACAGAGCTTGGCAAAAAACAGCGAGATGCCGAACGCGATCGCGCCACCGAGGCTGAACAGATGCGGAAAGGTGCCGACAAACCGCTGCCAGTCCCGCGACACCAGAAACACCCCGAGCGCCAGGGTCGCCGGCAGACCGTAGCGCAAAACCCTTGGCCCAAAGCGCTCCAGCCACGGCCACGCCCGATTGAGAAAGGCATCCGGCCGCCACAGCGGAATGCGGAAAAACAGGTATTGATGCAGCAGGATTGTCCACAGGCTCTGGCGTTGCGCGAGGGCCTTGAGTGAGTAACTGGCGCGTTGCTGATCGTCGAGGGCGCTGATCAGGTCATGCCCGCGCAGGAACGTCAGCAGTTGCTCCAGCTCGACGCCGTCCAGCGGCAAACCCGGTTCACGATTGGCAGCGCGCAGCACTTGTTCGGGATCGCCCAGCGACCAGTGACGCAACAGGCGCATCGCCGCCGCGCCAAGCTTGAAGTAGCGCCCGCGCACCGGGTCGGCCAGGGTCCAGCGCGGCGAACCGTCCAATGCCGGCGCCGCGGGCGACAATTGCAGGTCGGCACGCAGGCTCGGCAGGGTCATTTACAGGCCTACGCTCTGGCGCAGCCCGGCGAGCGGACGCCGCAGCAGGTACAAGGCCAGTGGTGCGCGGTCGCCGAATATTTTCGCAGTGCCACGCAGGCCGATACGCGGCGGAGCGTCGGCGAAATTGGCGTCCAGCCGATAGGCCAATTGGCCGCCGGCGGTGGGCTGCGCCTCGTAGGCCGAACGTTCGAGGGTGGCGAGATGGCGTTGCAGCGGATCGCTGTCGAGAAACAGCGCGACTTCGGCGCCCCGCTCCAGCGAGATCGCGTCGCCCACGGCCAGTTCGATGCGCAGTTCGGCCTGACTCGGATCGGCGATTTCCATCAGCCGTTCGCCGGTCTGCACCGGTTTGCCGGTCCAGCGTTCGGCATCGGCGAACACCGCAATGCCGTCGCGCTCGGCGCGCACTTCGCTGCGGTTGAGCAGTTCGCGGGCGTAGTCGCGTTCGGCGCGTTTCTGTTCGGCGCGGGCGGCCAGCAGATCGACCCGGGAGCTGGATTCGGCATCAACGAACGAGCGCTGGGAATTGGCTTTGAGTTCCGCTTCGGCGACCCCGAGCGCGCGCTCGGCGACATCGGCCTGAGCTTTCAGCGTCGTGCTTTCAAAACGCAGCAAGAGGTCGCCGGTTTTCACGCTCTGGTTGGGTTTGACCAGAAACTCGGCGATCACCCCGTCCAGCGGTGCGGCGACAACGCGCCCGCCCTGGGGCACCACTTCGGCGGGCGCCAGCACCGACTGGCGCACCGGGATCAACAGCCCGAGCAACAACACGGCGACCAGCGCCACCTGACGTTTGCGGGTCCAGCGCAGCCGCCACGGCTTGCGCGGTTGCAACGCCAGCCAGGCATGGCTGTAGGTGTCGCCCAGCTGCGACAGCAGCACTTGTTCGGAAGGGTTCCACGGCAGATCACGGGCCAACCACAAACCGCCGAACACTTGGCCCTGACGGTCGATCAAGGGCAGCCAGAACACTTGCATGGCCGACAGACTGCGCCAGTCGGCCTGAATCGATTCGCCGACCATTTCCGGCGTGATCACCCGCGCCTGTTTCAGCACATCCTGCTTGAACAACTGCGCCACGGCCTGCTCGACAAATGCCACGAACGGCGCATTCGGCTCCACCGCGCTGACCCCGGTCACCGCCTGCACCTTGCCGGCGATCAACAGCGCCGCATGGCGAAAACCGAACAGCGACTGACCGTCATTGACCAGGCTGTAGGCCAGTTGCGAAATATCACAAGCGGCGCGGGTCTGCCGTTCAAGATCGAGAAACCGCGCGAACACCTGCTCGGCGGCGCCGCTCACCGGGGCGTTCACTTAAGCTCCGGGAAACGCGCGGTGCCGCTCATGCCGGCGAGCAAGCCTTTGGCTTCGGGGAGTGTGGCGACCAGCAACAGGGTCTGGCTGCCTTCATCGATTCGCGCACCGAGGCGCTTGACCGTGGCGTCGATCGGCTGTCCGGTTTCATCGGGCACGAAGCTGAACGACTGACCGGGCTTGAGCCTGGCCATCCAGCGCGACGGCACCAGCAGATGGATTTCCAGCGTGCGGTTGTCGACCACATCGAGCAGCGGCGCACCGGCCGGCACGCTTTCATAACGCTGCACCTTGCGCTCGACCACTTGCCCGTCGAACGGCGCGACCACGCTGCAGCGTTTGACCTGGACTTGATAAACCTGAGATTGCGCCTGGGTTTCGCTGACCTTGGCTTCGGCCCGAGCCACTTCGAAACGCCCGACGGAATTGAGCGCCGCCAGTTGCCGGTTGTGCGCCAGCTCTTCACCGGCGCCACGGCTGGCGGCCTGCGCGGCATTCAACTGGGCCTGATAAGCCGAACAGTCGAACCGCGCCAGGGTATCGCCCTTCTTGAACGACTCGCCCTCGCTGAACGGCAACTCGACAATTCGCCCGGACAACTCGCTGGCCAGGGTCGCCTGATCCCGCGCCCGCAACACTCCGCGCGCCTCACTGCTGGCCGACGCATTCGCCGCCCCGCCGTTATCCAGCAGCGGATCGTCTGGCGCGGGCGTTTGAGCCTGAACTGCACACGTTACAAAGGTCAATCCGACAACCCAACCACGAAAACGCCGCATAACCGTTACTCCCTGACGGATGCTCGGAGTCTACGACAGCGGCGATTAGCGTCAAGCGAAAGGCCATCACTCCTCCGAAGGGCTGGCGAAATTTTGTGAAATGACTAAGATCAACCCATCGAAAATATAACCTTGAAGGAATATTCCATAACATTCATATTCGTCCCCCATGAATTGGGATATCGAATACACCGACGAGTTCGGCAACTGGTGGGAAGATCTGACTGAAAACGAGCAGAGCTCGGTGGCTGCGAGCGTCAAATTGCTGGGGCAATTCGGACCTGGCCTGCGCTTTCCACACAGCAGCGCGATCAATGGTGCGCGACATGGCCATTTGCGAGAACTGAGGGTTCAACATGCCGGACGACCGTACCGCATACTTTATGCATTTGATCCGAGGCGATGTGCGCTGCTATTGATCGGTGGAGACAAAACCGGTCAGGATCGCTGGTATGAAGTCAATGTCCCGCTCGCCGATCAACTGTACGATGAGCACCTCGATACATTGCGCAAAGAGGGTTACAAAGATGGCTAAGAAATTTGCCGAACTCGAAGCGCGTATGACACCCGAAGCCCGGGCACATGCCGATTCGATCTACGAACAACACATCAAGGAAATGCCGCTAAACGAATTGCGACAGGCCAAAGCTTTAAGTCAGGCGACGCTTGCCGAGACCCTGCACATCAATCAGGCGGCGATCTCGAAGATGGAGCGACGCACCGATATGTACATCAGCACGCTGCGCAATTACATCCGCGCGATGGGCGGCGAGCTTGAAATCATCGCTACATTTCCTGATGGGCAAATCAAAATCGAAAACTTTGCAGGTTGAGCAGCCAAAACGCTGCACAGCCTGCTTTTTTTGTTTTCCGCGCGAGAATCAACGCTGCGCCATCTCCCCCACCGGATACACCGACTCCCATCCCCCGCCCAACGCCCGGTACAACCCGACCATCGCCAGTGAAACGCCGGTGGAGCTTTCCACCCATTGCTCCTGAGTGGCGAGCAGTGCGCTTTGCACAGTCAGAACGTTGACGAAGTCGACCACGCCTTCGACGTATTGCTGTTGCGCGGTGCGCAGGGCGATCTGGTTCTGGCGTACGGCTTCGGCGAGGCTGTCGCGGCGGCGCTGGCTGGCGTTGTAGGCGGTCAACTGGTCGTCGATTTCGTGCCAGGCACGCAGGACGGTCTGTTGATAACCGATCGCTGCTTCCTGCTGTTGGGCTTCGCGCAGTTGCAGTACGCCACGCAAGCGGCCGCCGTCGAACAGCGGCAGGCTGAATTGCGGGCCGATGCCGAAGGCCCGTGAGCCCCAGGAACCGAAATCGCTGAGCTGCATGGCTTGCGAGCCGAGGTTGCCGGACAGGGTGATGCGCGGATAGAAATCGCCCTTGGCCACGCCGATGTTGGCGGTGGCGGCATGCAGACGGGCTTCGGCCTGGCGAATGTCCGGGCGACGTTCGGCCAGTTGCGACGGCAGGCCGATGGCGACAGTCAGCGGCAACTGCGGCACTGGCGCGTCTGTGGATAACTCGTTGGCCAGAGCCTGCGGCGGTTCACCCATCAACAGGCTGATCGCGTTGATCAGTTGCGCCTGACGTTGTTCCAGCGCTGGCAGCCGCGATTCGATGGCCGCCACTTGCGCGGCCGCTTCGGCGACGTCGAGATCAGTGGCCACACCGTCGTTGAGGCGCAGTTGCGAAAGCTTCAGACTGTGCCGCGCCACATCGAGGTTCTGCTCGGTGACCGCGCGGGTGTTCTGCACACCACGCAGCTGGATGTAGTTCTGCGCGGTGTCCGCGAGTACCGCCAACAGCACGCCGCGACGGTCGTTTTCCGCGACTTCGAGATTGGCGTCGGCGGCTTCGGTCTCCCGGCGTACGCGCCCCCAGAAGTCCAGCTCCCAGGAGGCGGAGAAACCGGCATCCCACAGGTTGAAGGCAGAATCGCCGTTGTGCCCGGACGGATCGTTCAGACCTTCGCCGCTGTTGCGTTTGCGGGCGTAGCTGCCGGTGGCGGCGGTCGTTGGATAACGGTCGGCGGTGATCACCTGACGGGCGGCGCGGCTTTGTTGCAGGCGGCTGCTGGCCAGTTGCAGGTCAAGGTTGCTGCGCAAGGCGCGCTGGGTCAGGGCCGAGAGTTGCGCGTCGTGAAAGACTTCCCACCAGCGTTCGTTCAAGGGTTCGCTGACAGCTTGGCTGACGGCGGTTTTTGACGGCTTTGCCCACTCGGCAATCCGGGTAGCTTCAGGTTTCTGGAAGTCCGGGCCGACAGTGCAGGCCGCCAATGCCGACAGACTCAGGACCACTGTCATCGACTGAAAGCGCTTCATCGCTGCGTCACCTCACGCACCGTCGTCGCCGAGCTTTCGGTATCAATGCTCGCCTCTACCGACATCCCCACTCGCAGCCGTTCGGCCAGCGGCTGGCCCGGATCCAGCAAAACCTTCACCGGAATCCGCTGCACGACTTTGGTGAAGTTGCCGGTGGCGTTGTCCGGTTTGACCGCCGCGAAGGTCACGCCGGTCGCCGGGGCAATGCTCTCGACGCGGCCGGTGAGGGCTTCGCCGCCGAGGCTGTCGACCCGCACCACAACGTCCTGCCCCGGCTGCACGTCGGTAAGCTGGGTTTCCTGGAAGTTGGCGACCACATAGGCCTGCTTCAGCGGCACCACCGCCAGCAGTTTGCTGCCCGGCGTCACATAGGCGCCGACCCGTACGGCGCGCTCGCCGATCATGCCGTCCTGAGGCGCGGTGATGCGCGTGTAGGACAGCTCGAAACTGGCGATTTCCAGCGCGGCCTGCGCGTGTTTCAAACTGCCTTCAGCGGCATCGCGCTGCGCCGTGAGGATTTCCACCTGCTTGCGTTCCGCTGCCAGTTTCGCGGTGGCCGTGTCCAGCCGCGCAGAGGCCTGATCGATCCGGGTACGCGCCTGTTGCGCGTTCTGCACGGTGCCTGCACCGACGCCAGCCAAGTGGTTATAGCGGTTCAATTCCTGCTGGGCGAAAGCCATTTCAGCCCTGGCCGACACCACCGACGCCTGCGCCTGTGCGATCACCGAGGACTGGCGCTCCATCGTGGCCTTGGCGTTCTGCAACTGCGCGCGAGCCACCAGGGTTTGCGCATCGGCGGCTTCGGCAGCGGCGCGCAAGTCGCGGTCATCGATCAGCGCCAGCAACTGCCCGGCCTTGACCTGCTGGTTGTCTTCCACCAGCACCTCTTTGATGAACCCCGCCACACGCGGCACCACCAGGGTGAAGTCAGCAGAGACGAAGGCGTCGTTGGTAGTTTGCTGAGTGCGCTTGCCGAACAGGCCGGGCATCGCCAGATACACCAGCACACCGACCGCCAGCGCAGCGGCCACAGCCACCGCGAGTTTTTGCTTTGCTTGAGTCGTCATAAAAAACCTTCTGTTTCAGTCAGGTCGGCGCGCGCGGCGGGAAGATCCGCGTCGGCAGCCAGAAAATCAGCAGGATCAGCGCCACCGCGACGCCAGCCATGCACAGATAAAGATCCGATGAAGTCAGCACCACGGCCTGTTCGTGCAGGCGATGGGCGAGGCCCGGGTCGTTGCTCGCGGCCAGCGGCGAGTTGCCGAGTCGATCGACCAGCATCGTCGAGTGAAAATGCAGGCGCGAAGTGGTCAGCGCCTCGATCACGCCGGTGGCGACCACCGCCGCCAGGCCTTTCACGGTGTTGAACCACGCCGAGGCGAACGGCCCGTCCTGTGGCTGGATGCTGCCGGTCGACAACATCAGCAACGGCAGCACCGCCATCGGCTGGCCGAAAATCTGCAGCCATTGCAGGACGTAGAAATCGTCGCGAATCCACACCGAAGTCAGCTGCGAGCCGCCCAGACACGACAGCGTCAACATGCTCAAACCGATGCCGAGCACCCAGCGGCAATCGACCCAACGCAAGTTGCACAACGCCGCCACCAGCGGCAGCGCGATCAACTGCGGCAATGCCGCCAGCAGCATGATCGGCGCGGTCTGTACCGGCCGGTAACCCTGCACCTGAGCCAGGTAACTCGACGGAATCAGCACCACCGCCAGCAGCACCACCAGCACCCCGGCCAACGTCATCAACGCGAACGACAGGTTGCGGATGCCGAGCATCTGCAACTTGAAAAACGGAATCGGCTGCGACCATTCATTGATCAGAAACGCCACCAGCAACAGCGAACCGGCGCCGAGCAAAGCGCAGATCAGGTTCGACTCGAACCAGTCCAGGCGATTGCCTTGCAACAGGCCGATCACCAGCATGCAGATCGCCGGAAAGCCCAGCAGCAGGCCTTTCCAGTTGAACGACTTGAGGCGTTCCAGACGCAGAGGGTCCTGTGGAATACCCCAGGCAACCATCGCCATGGCAATCAGGCACGGCACGATGATTTGCCAGAACGTCCATTGCCAGCCGACGTATTCGGTCCACAACCCGGCCAGCGGTGTACCGAGACCTGGGCCGAAAGTGGCGGTCAGGGCGTAACCGGCGAGGCCGTAAAGCTTGATGTTGGCCGGCAGGAATCGCAGCGCAACGGTCATCAGCATCGGCGGCAACGCGCCGCCGGCCAGGCCTTGCAGGATGCGCAGCAGCAGCAGGCTTTCATAGTTCGGGGCGAACGGGCAGAGCACCCCGAGCAGGGTAAACACGCCGATGGCGCACAGGGTGAAGCGACGCAGGGAAAAGGTCACCGAGCACCACGGCGCGAATGCCATGGCCGCCACCGAGGTCGCGGTGTAGCCGGCGACCAGCCAGGTGCCTTCGTCGTAGCCGATGCTCAGGGCACCGCGTATGTCGGCCAGGGCGACCTTGGTCACCATCTCGTTGAGACCCGACACCAGCACCGCCAGCAGCACGCCGACCAGACCGATGATGATCCGCGCCCCGAACCCCGGTGGCGCGGCGGCCATCGGAGCGGCAGCGGCAATCGGCGCCGTGACCGTCAGGGATGTCATGCAGGCAAACTCCGGAGGGAAAAATACCGGAGCATGGTAGTAGGGCTTAGTGCTGACGAAAATTGACTTCTTGGCAGTTTATAAGTGCACCAGACGCAATTATCAGGGCTGTGCCGCCAGCCAGGTTTCGTCGCAGCAGGTCTTGAGGGTTTCCCGCAGCCAGCGGTGGGCCGGGTCCTTGTCGAAACGCGGGTGCCAGGCCTGGGTTAGCATCAGCGTCGGCAGCGGGATCGGCAGGTCGAACGAGCGCAGTTTCAAGCCCAGCCGTCGCACGCTCAGCAGCGCTTCCTTGGGCACCGGCAGAATCAGGTCGGAGTCCGGCAGGGCGAACATCGCTGCGTGGAAACTCGGCGCGATCACCGCCACCCGCCGTTCCAGACCCAGGGCATTCAGCGCGGTGTCGATAGGCCCACGGGCGATGCCCCGGCGGGACATGCTGATGTGGGAAAACCCGGCGTAGCGTTCGGCGGTGATCTCGCCATCCAGCAGCGGATGATCCTCGCGCACCAGACCGACGAAGTGGGTGGAAAACAGGTTCTGCACTTTTACTTCCGGCGTCACCGGTCGGGTGTTGCTCACGCTCAGGTCGATCCGCCCTTCGCGCAAGGCCTCATCGTCGCCGTCGCCCTCGGGAACGAAGCGCAGCTCACAGTGCGGCGCCAGTTGATCGAGGGTGTCGAACAGCTTGCCGCCGTACACGCCGACGAAAAAATCGTTGGCGCGAATGCTGAAGCGCCGGCGCAAGGTGCCCAGCTCCACCGCATCGGCCGAGCGAAACAGCAGCGCCGCCTGCTCGACCACATCCCGCACCTGCTCGCGCAGCTCCAGTGCCTTGGGTGTCGGCACCAGTCCCCGGCCGGCACGCACCAGAATCGGATCGCCAATGGCTTCGCGGATCCGCGTCAGCGTGCGGCTCATGGCCGCCGGGCTGAGGTTCATACGCCGCGCGGCGCCGACCACGCTGCCCTCGTCGAGCAAAGCGTCGAGGGCGACCAACAGGTTCATGTCCGGGAGTTGCATGCTGAGCACTCGTGACCGATCAGGATTGATTCGGGTGCAATGCTAGCAAACATACTTGAAATCGGTGGCGCATGAACCGACGTCTTCGCGAGCAAGCCGCTTCCGCACACATCTCAGCGTTGCATCCCCCACCGTTTCACCGTCACCCGTTCCAGCGTGTCGAACACCAGGTTTTCCACCAGCAAGCCGATGAGGATCACCACCGCCAGACCGGCAAACACCTTGTCGGTGTACAACTCATTGCGATTCTGGAAGATGTACCAGCCCAGGCCACCTTTGCCGCTGGTGGCGCCGAACACCAGTTCGGCGGCGATCAGGGTGCGCCAGGCGAAGGCCCAGCCGATTTTCAGCCCGGCGAGAATCGATGGCAGCGCCGCCGGAATCAGGATGAACAGCACGAAGCGCATGCCCTTCAAACCGTAATTGCGCCCGGCCATGCGCAGGGTTTCCGAGACACCGAGAAACCCGGCATACGTGTTCAGCGCCAGCGCCCACAGCACCGAATGCACCAGCACGAAAATCAGGCTGTTCTGGCCCAGGCCGAACCACAGCAACGCCAGCGGCAGCAGCGCAATCGCCGGCAGCGGGTTGAACATCGAAGTCAGAGTGCTGAGCAAGTCCCGACCCACCTGGGTCGAAACCGCCAGCGTGGTCAGGGCGAAGGCCAGGACGATGCCGATCAGGTAACCCTTGATCAGCACCACCAGCGAGATCCACACCTTGCCCAGCAGTTCGCCGCTGAGCAGGCCGTCATACAGCGCATGACTGGTCTGCAAGAAGCTCGGCAGCAGCAGGTCGTTGTTCTGCACCCGGGCCACAATCTCCCAGAGCACGGCGAGCAAAATCAGGATCACGCTTTTGCGCAGCCAGCCCTGTTGCCACAGACGCTGGCCCAGCGGCAACTCGCGCTCCACCGGGACGCTGGTCAGCGGTTGCAGATCGTTTTCGAATTCTTGACGTACGGATGATGAATGGCTCATCGGGCAATCCTCCAGGCGGCTCAATAAGCGATGCGGATATCGGTGAAATCCAGTTCGCGCTCGGTTTCCGGCGACTGCCCTTCATCGAACAACAACCGATGAATGCGCCTTGCCGACTCTTGAAACGCCACGCCGCCAAGGCTGTGCAGATCGTATTGATGACTGTGCACTTCCGCCCTCACGCGGCCCGGATGCGGGGACAACAGCAGGATACGATTGCCGACCACCAACGCTTCTTCAATCGAGTGGGTGACGAACAGCAAGGTGAACCGCACCTCCTCCCAGAGCAGCAGCAATTCCTCCTGCATCTTGCGCCGGGTCAGGGCATCCAGCGCGGCGAACGGTTCGTCCATCAGCAGGATTTTCGGCTGCATCGCCAGCGCCCGGGCAATCGCCACCCGCGCTTTCATGCCGCCGGACAAGGTGTGCGGATAGGCATCGGCGAACGCCGCAAGGCCGACCTTCTCCAGGTAATGCAGGGCGCGCTCTTCGGCTTCCTTTTTCTTCAGCGTGCGCGAGGCCAACAGCGGAAACATCACGTTCTGTTTGACGGTTTTCCACGGTGGCAGTTGATCGAACTCCTGAAACACCACGATCCGGTCCGGCCCCGGCGCATCGACGCGCTGGCCTTGCAGACGGATCTCGCCCTCGCACGGCGCGATGAACCCGGCGACGGCTTTGAGCAAGGTGGATTTACCGCAGCCGGACGGGCCGAGCAGCACGAAGCGATCCTGTTGATCGACTTCGAAGCTGACCTGATGGGTGGCCCGCACGACCCGTTGCGGCGTGCGGTATTCGAGGCTGACCTGATCGACCGCCAGCAGTGCTTGCGCTGTGGCAGTCGGGTTGCTGGCCGCGTGGCCTTGCAAAGGGGCGTTCATGTCGATCAGCTCCCTTGCAGCGGTTTGGCGTCCTGGAAGAAATAGTCCTTCCACGATTCAGGTTTGTTCTTGATCGCGCCGACGCGGTAGAGGAATTCGGCGAGCGGGTAGGTGTTTTTCGGCGTGACGCTGAATTCGAATTGTGGGTTGTCGATGATTTTCAGCAACGCGGCGCGGTCGATCTTGGCCTTGGTCACGCGGATGTAAGTGTCCGCCGCCGCGCCTTTATCGTTCTGCGCAAATTGCGCGGCTTCGGTCAGGGCTTCGACGAATGCTTTGTAGGTCTTGGGGTTCTCGTTGCGGAATTTCTCGGTGGCGAACAGCACGGTCGGCGAGTTCGGGCCGAGCACGTCATAGGAATTGAGCACCACGTGCACGTTCGGATTTTCCAGTGCCTGATCCTGGAACGGCGGGTTGGAGAAGTGCCCGGTCAGCTCGGTGCCTCCGGCAATCAGCGCAGCGGTGGCATCCGGGTGCGGAACAGCGATGGTGTACTTGTCGAGGCGATTGAATTCCTTGTCGCCCCACTGCTTGGCCGCGGCGTATTGCAGGAAACGCGACTGCACCGAAACGCCCACCGCCGGCACCGCGATGCGGTCCTTCTCGGTGAAGTCGGCGATGGTTTTGACCTTGGGATTGTTGCTGACCAGGTAGTACGGGAAGTTGCCGAGCGAGGCCACGGCTTTGACGTTCTGCTTGCCGTGGGTGCGATCCCAGATCGTCAGCAACGGCCCGACGCCGGCGCCGGCAATGTCGATGGAACCGGAGAGCAGCGCATCGTTGACTGCCGCGCCGCCGGACAGCTGGGTCCCGTCGACCTTGATGTCGAGGCCTTCCTGCTTGCCGTACTTCTCGATCAGTCCCTGATCGCGCACCACGTTGAGCAATAAATAGACAATGCCGAACTGTTCGGCGATGCGGATTTCACCTTCGGCGTGGGCCACGGTCGGCGCCACCAGGCTGCCGGCGATCAGGCTGAAACCGAGGCCGATGGCCGCTGCCAGCGGCGCGAATGGAAGACGTTTGGACATGATCGGATCTCCGGCGAATCAGAAAGGCGCGTCGCCCTGGATGGTGGTGCGATACAGCTTGCGGCGCAGGTGCGCGGGGCAGCCGGCGGCAAGGTGGATCAGCGAGCGGTTGTCCCAGAACACCAGGTCGTGGGGCTGCCATTGATGGCGATAGATGTTCTGCGGCAGCACGCTGTGGGCGTAGAGCTCATCGAGCAGTTGTTTGCTCTCGTCTTCCGGAAGGCCGACGATGCGGGTAGTGAAACCTTCGCTGACGAACAACGCCTTGCGGCCGTTTTCCGGGTGGGTGCGAACCACCGGGTGCACGACCTCGGCGACCTGGGCCAGTTGCTCCGGGGTCAAGGTCGGGCGCCAGTTGCCTTCGAATTTGGTTTCGCTGTAACGCGCGGTGTAGGAATGCGCAGCCGAGCGGCCTTCGACCGCTTTGCGCAGCGCGTCGGGCAGGCTGTCCCAGGCTTTGTGCATGTCGGCGAACAGGGTGTCGCCGCCTTCGGACGGCAGCTCCTGGGCGTGCAGCATCGAGCCGAGGCTCGGCAGTTCTTTATAGGAGAGATCCGAGTGCCAGAATTTTCCGGCATCACCGAGGCCGATGTTCTGGCCGTTTTCGACGATGTTGGAAACGATGAGGATTTCCGGGTGATTGGCCAGCAGGAACTGCTTGAGCACGTGGATCTGCAACACGCCGAAGCGGCGGCTGAAATCGATCTGCTGTTGCGGGGTGATGCGCTGGTCGCGGAACACCACGACATGGTGATCGAGGTGCGCGCGGTGGATGCGGGCGAAGTCTTCATCGTTGACCGGACGGGTCAGGTCGAGGCCGATGATTTCGGCGCCGACGGCACCGCTGAACGGGCGAATCTCGAAGGTTTGCGGCGCGGCAGTCGCGGCGCTTGGGGTAGCAGTAGCTGCGGACATCAATCAATCTCCCACGCACGGCGCGCTCAAGGGCGCGCGCGTCGATCAGAAACTCACGCTGGATTGCGTGTTGGTTCGTGTCGTGCGGCGCGCCGATTGGTCGGCAGGTACGCAGGAGGCTGACTTTATAGATATAAGAATTGGAAATTAAATACCGTTAACGAATAACGATATGGCGATTGCTTAGGAATGGACTGGATGGTGAGTGACCATTTGTGTCACTTACTGACATGGATGTGGTGTTCGAGCTGACGCCATCGCTGGCAAGCCAGCTCCCACAGGACCTAGAGTGGACCACGTTTGTGTGTTCACCGCGGAACTTGTGGGAGCTGCGGTGCGACGATTCGACTTGCCAGCGATGGGGCCCGAAAGGCCAATAAGGATCTAGCGTTCGTGCAACGCCTCGGCCCGCGCCCGGATGATCGGCTTGAGCAGATAGCTCAGCACGGTCTTCTTGCCGGTGATGATGTCCACCGACGCCACCATCCCCGGGATGATCAGCAGCGGCTTCTCGTCAGTGCCGAGATGGCTGCGCTCGGTGCGCAGCTTGATCACGTAGTAGGTGGTTTTCTTGTCTTCGTCGGTGATGGTGTCGGCGCCGATCTGCTCAAGCTTCGCCTTCAGACCGCCGTAGATGGTGTAGTCATACGCGGTGAATTTCACCGTGGCTTCCTGGCCCGGATGCAGGAACGCGATGTCCTGCGGACGAATCTTCGCTTCGACCAGCAAGGTGTCGTCCAGCGGGACGATTTCCAGCAGGTCGCTGCCCGGCTGGATCACACCGCCGATGGTGTTGACCAGCATCTTGTTGACGATACCCCGCACCGGCGAGGTGACGAGCGTCCGGCTGACCCGGTCTTCCAGTGCCTTGCCGGTGGCCTGGGCCTTGTTCAGGTCGGTACGCGCCTCGTTAAGCTGAGTCAGGGCTTCGCTGCGGAATTTACCGCGCGTTTCGTCGATCTTGCGCTGCACCTCCTTGATCGCCGACTCAGCACGCGGGATCGCCAGGGTGGTGGCGTCGAGCTGACCACGGGTTTCCACTTCGGCACGCTTGAGTCGCAGCACTTCCACCGGCGATACCGCGCCCTGGGCCACCAGCGGCTCGGACATGTTGATTTCCTGGCGTTGCAGGCCGAGTTGCTGGCGGTACTGCGCCTGTTTCGAGGTGAATTCGCGCAGCTCTTGCTGGCGCTGAATCAACTGTTCCTGCAGGCCACCGACCTCGTCGTGCAGTTGCTGACGACGGCTGATGTACAACGATTCTTCGCTCTTTGCCTGACCCGGCACGGCTTTGAGCACGTCCTCCGGGAAATTCAGCGGACGGTCCTCGACCTCGGCACTCAGGCGCTCGACCCGCAGCAACATCGACAGCCGATCAGCTTCGGTTTCACCGACGTTGGAGGCAAAACGCGTGTCATCCAGCCGCACCAGCGGCGCGCCGGCCTCGACGATCTGGCCTTCCTTGACGAACAGCTCGGAAACGATACCGCCCTCAAGATTCTGGATTTTCTGGATCTTCGACGAGGGAATCGCCTTGCCGTCGCCCTTGGTCACTTCGTCGATGACGGCGAAGTTGGCCCACAGCATCAGGAACACGAAGAAACCGATGATCGCCCAGATCGTCAGGCGCACCACGCGTGGCGCGTCCTCGATCAAGGCCTTGTTGACCTCTGGCAGCGGCTGGCCCTGCAGCGATGCCGAGCCCTTGAAGTAGCGGCGGATCGAATCCTTGAAACCCGACTTAAGCAACACTGATCTGCCCCTTCTTCAACGCTTCCATCACGGCCGCTTTCGGGCCATCGGCGAGAATCTGCCCACGGTCGACCACCAGCAGGCGATCGACCAGCGACAGCAGCGATGCCCGGTGCGTCACCAGCACCACGGTCTTGTTTTCCACCACCGCCGCGAGGCGTTGCTTGAGGCGTTCTTCGCCGGTGTTGTCCATCGCGCTGGTCGGTTCGTCGAGCAACAGGATCGGCGGATTGAGCAACAGCGCCCGGGCCAGGGCGACGTTCTGGCGCTGACCGCCGGACAGGTTCTGCCCGCGCTCGCCGACTTGCAGCTCATAACCCTGCGGGTGCAGGCGGGCGAATTCGTGGACGCCGGCCAGTTCAGCGGCCTGCAGGACCAGCTCATCCTCGACGTAACGGGCGCCGGAAATCAGGTTGTCGCGCAGGGTGCCCGCCAGCAGCTGGATGTCCTGCGGCACGTAGCCGATGTTGTAGCGCAGCTCGCTGACGTCGATCTGACGGATGTCGACGCCGTCCACCAGCAACGCGCCGTCGTCCGGTTGATAGAGGCCGACCAGCAGTTTCGCCAGCGAGCTTTTGCCGGAGCCACTGCGGCCGATGATGCCGATCTTCTCGCCGGGACGGATCACCAGGTTAATGTTCTTCAGCGCCGGATTCTGTTGCTCCGGGTAGGTGAAGCTGAGCTGGCGGCATTCGATCGCGCCTTGCAGCACCTTGCGGCTCAGCGGGCGCTCTTCGAAATTGCGCTCTTGCGGCAACTCCATCATCTGGTCGACCGAGGTCATGGTCACCCGCGCCTGCTGGTAGCGGGTCAGCAGACCGGACAGCGACGCCAGCGGGCTGAGGGCACGGCCACTGAGCATGTAGCAGGCGATCAGGCCGCCCATGCTCAGGTTGCCGGCGATGATCTGGTACACGCCGAAGACGATCATGATCACCCCGGCCAGCTGCTGGATCAGCAGGGTGATGTTCATCGCCAGACCGGAGAGCATTTTCACCCGCAGCTCGAGGCGGCTGAGGGTGCCGATGGTCTGTTCCCACTGATATTGGCGTTCGCTTTCGGCGTTGTTGACCTTCACCGCATCGAGGCCGGCGAGGGTTTCGATCAGGCTCGACTGACGCTCGGCGCCCAGCGCCATCGTGCGTTCCATGGTTGCCACCAGCGGCTTCTGCAAGGCGTAGCCGATCAGCAGCGCAATCGGGAAGGCCAGCACCGGAATCCACACCAGATGCCCGCCGAGAATCGCGATGACAATGAAGATCAGGATGGTGAACGGCAGGTCGATCAGGCTGGTCAGGGTCAGCGAGGCGAGGAAGTCGCGCAGGCTCTGGAACTCATGGATGTTCTGGGCAAAGCTGCCGACCCGCGCCGGGCGGTACTTCATGGCCATGCCGACGATGCGTTCGAACAGCGTGGCGGAGATGATCAGGTCGGTTTTCTTGCCGGCCAGATCCAGGCACAGGCTGCGCAGGCTCTTGAGGATCAGGTCGAACAGGTAGGCGCCGGTGATGCCCAGCGCGAGGACCCACAGGGTCGCTTCGGCCTGGTTCGGCACCACGCGGTCGTAGACGTTCATCACGAACAGCGGCGCGGCCATGGCGATGATGTTGATCAGGAAACTGGCGGCGATGGCGTCGGCGTACAGCCAGCGCGAACGCTTGAGGGTGTCGCGAAACCACGAGCGCGCACGCGGAATCAGCGTGCCGTGGTTGACGTCGAATTTGTGCTGGGGCTGGGCGAAGAACACTTTGCCGGTGTAGTCGTCGGCCAGCAGCTCGCGGCTGACCAGGGATTCGCCGCCGTCGCTTTCGCTGAGCAGCACCCGCGCGTCGTTCTCACCCTGCCAGCCGAGCAGGACGGCACTGCGGCCATCCTTGAGCAGCAACAGCGCCGGCATGGCAATCGCCGGAATCTCTTCGAGCTTGCGCTGCAGCACCCGCCCTTGCAGCCCGGCGCGCGCCGCTGCACGGGGCAACAGCTCGACACTCAGGCGTTGTTTGGGCAGCGGCAGGCCGGTGGTCAGCATCGCCGCGCTGGCGGGTTTCTGGTGGAGCATGCAAAGAGCGAGCAGACCATCCAGTAACGGATCGTCGTGCAACGCGCGTGGATCATGACTGAGATGAACTCGACTGACTTCTGATTCCACGCTCGACACTCTTTAGCAGTTGAAAAGGGACAACTCAATTCATCCCAGGCAGCTGGACCTTGGGCTTCACGTCGTTCTGCACAACGGATGCCAAGGGTGCGACCACTCCCTGGCTCTTGAGCAATTCGCCCATGGTCGCCTTGATTCGGTACTGAGTAAATAACTGAATGTTTTTGATTTCAGCCAGACGCCGTGAAGCGGTGAACAACTCGTTTTCGCTGTCGAGCAAATCCAGCAGGGTCCGTTCACCGAGGCTGAACTGACGCTGGTAAGCGGTGCGCACCGAGGTGCTGTGATCAACGTACTGCTGAGCGATCGGCACCTGGGCGTTGGCATTGTTCAGGGCGTTCCAGGCCAGGCCCAGTTCTTCATTCAATTGGCGCAAGGCGTTGTTGCGGATGTCCAGCGCCTGGTTCGACAGGTACGACTTGGATTCCAGATCTGCCTTGTTGCTGCCGCCCGAATACAGGTTGAAGCGCATGCGCAGCATGGCCTGCCATTCGTTGTTGTGACCGTTCTGGCCATCGAGGTCGTTGTCGGCAGTGCGGCCCAGCTCGGCGTCGAAGCGCGGGTAGAAGGTCGACTTGGCAGTCTCGTATTGCTTCTCGGCCGCAGCGATATCGGACTCGGCCGAGCGCAGGATCGGGCTGTTTTCCAGCATTTGCTGGCGCGCTTCATTCAGGTTGGCCGGCATCATCGCCATGAACGGCGCCGGACGCTCCAGTTGATCGGGCATCTGGCCGACGGCGCTGAGGAAGTTGGTTTCCGAGTCGGCGAGGTTGGTCTGCTCGGTGATCAGGTTGTTGCGGGCCTGGGCCATCCGCGCTTCGGCCTGGTCAAGGTCGGCACCGCTGCCGACGCCGCGTTGGGTGCGCAACTGGATCTGGTCGTAGATGCGCTGGTGGCTCTTGAGATTTTCTTCGGCCAGACGCACGAACTCGCGACGGGTCAGTACATCCAGGTAAACCTGGGCCACGGTCAGCGCGGTGCGTTCGGAAGTGCCGAGCAGGGAATACGCGCGGGAGTTGACGGTGGCTTGTTGACGCCCCACTTCGCTGGACGTCGCAAAACCGTCAAAAACCATTTGCGACAGACGTAAACTTGACTCACTGCGGTTCAGGGTTTCCCAGTGATTGCCGCCACCATTGGCACGGGTGGTGACGCTGTCGGTGCCTTCACGGCCATAACCGCCCAGCAGATCGACCTTGGGCAGGTATCCACCTTTTGCAGCCTTTAATTGATAATCCGCGGCCAGCCGACTGTTGACCCCTGCCTGGATTTCCGGATGGACATCCAGCGCCTGCTGCATGGCTTCTGGTAAGGATTGTGCTTGTACGAAAGACGCGGCGAGAGCGAAGGGTAAAGCCTTGAACAAGTGCGAACGCATGGTAAAGATTTCCCAGAACTTCTTGTCTTGAATCACAGCAAAATATTGAGCTGCGTCGGAAGATGGCAACCGGAATGACCGTATGTCGGAAAGTTTAAAACCGGAACTGGATCACACGCTGAAGGGCAGGTCGCCGCATAAATATCAATGTGACATTACCGGGACGATTGTTTAGGATGGCACCCAGAAGGTCAATAGTTTGGCATAAAGTTAATCGCGAAAGAATCTAGCCAAAATATTGACGAATTGCAGCGTCAACTTTGTTCCACCTTTTTTAAAGTACGTCCAGACTGAATCGGCGCAGACAGCCATCAGGTCTATGGAAGTCAACTGAACGTGACACCCGGAGAGTCTTCAATGAGCAGTGTTGTTGCCATCGTCAAAAGCATTGTCGGTCAGGTTTTCGTGGTGTCCCCAGAGGGCGTCCGTCGCGTACTCGTTGAAGGCGACCGGCTGTTTGCCGGCGATCAGGTCGACACCGGCGTTTCCGGCGCCGTGTCCCTGGAACTGGCCGATGGCCGCACGATTGATCTGGGCCGTGATACTCAATGGAGCGCCGATACTCCGGACTCCAGCACTGATCTGGCCGAAGCCACCGCGCAAGCCGCGCCGTCGGTAGAAGAGCTGCAACAAGCCATCGCCGCCGGTGTCGACCCGACCACCGCCCTTGAATCCACCGCAGCCGGCCCGACCGCTGCGGGGACTGGCGGTGCCGCCGGTGGCGGCCACAGCTTCGTGATGCTCGATGCGACCGCTGGCCGCGTCGACCCGACCATTGGTTTCCCGACCGCAGGCATCAACGCTGCCGGCCAGGCTGCGCAGAACATCACCGGCGGCCAGACCACCGACACCACCACCAACGCCCTGCGCGAATCGACCCTGAGTCTCAGCGCCACGCCGAGCATCACCGAAGCCGGCGGCGTGCTGGTGTACACCGCGACCCTGACCCAGGCGCCGCTGACCGACCTGACCATCACCCTGTCCAACGGCGCGGTGATCGTGATTCCGGCCGGTTCCACCACCGGCACCGTCAACGTGCCCCTGGCGCCGAACGACACTGTTTATAACGACCCGACCCAGATCGACGTGACCGTCACCGGCACCACCGGCGGCAACGGCATCACCGTGACCCCGCCAACCACCCCGGCCACGACTCAGGTCACCGACACCATCGACACCACCACCGTCACCCTGACGGCCGGCCCAAGCGTGACCGAAGGTGGCCAGATCACCTACACCGCCACGCTGACCAACCCGGCGCAGACGCCGGTGACCGTCACCCTGTCCAACGGCTCGACCATCACCATCGGCGCCGGCCAGACCACCGGCACCGTCAACGTGCCGACCGCGCCGAATGACGTCTATAACAGTGGCAGCACCGTCACCACCACCATCACGGGTGCCACGGGCGGCAACTTCGAAAACCTGGTGCCGAACCCGACGCCGGCCGTCACCAACATTGTCGATTCGGTCGACACCACCAATCTGACCCTGACCGCCACCGGCACCGTGGTCGAAGGTGGCCAGATCACCTACACCGCGACTCTGACCAACCCGGCGCAAACGCCGGTGACCGTCACCCTGTCGAACGGCTCGACCATCACCATCGGCGCCGGCCAGACCACCGGCAGCGTCAACGTGCCGACCGCGCCGAATGACGTCTACAACAACGGCGGCACCGTCAGCACCACGATTACCGGTGCTACCGGCGGCAATTTCGAGAACCTGGTGCCGAACACGACGCCAGCGACCACTACCGTTACCGACTCCATCGACACCACCAACCTGTCGCTGAGCGCCACCGGTTCCGTGGCCGAAGGCGGTTCGATTGTTTATACCGCGACCCTGACCAACCCGGCCGGCACCCCGGTGACCGTGACGTTGAGCAACGGCTCCGTCATCACCATCGAAGCGGGCAAAACTACCGGCACCGTGACCGTTCCGGCGCCAGCCGATGACGTCTACAAAGACGCCGGCAAAATCGAAGTCACCATCAAGGACGCCACCGGCGGCAACTTCGAGAACCTGGTGCCAAGCACTGTTCCCGCTGTCACCGAAGTGACTGACACCATCGACACGTCGACGGTCAAACTGACGGCTGATACTTCGGTTGCAGAAGGCGGCACCGTTACTTATACCGCTACGGTTGGCGCACCAGTCACCGGTTCACCGGTGACTGTCACTTTGGCCAACGGTCAGACCATCACCATCGAAGTGGGTAAAACCACCGGCACCGTGACCACCACCGCGCCGAACGACGCATTGGCTGGCAACGCACCACTGACCAACGCAATCACCGGCGTTTCCGGCGGTAATTACGAAAATCTGGTGGCCGACAAGACTCCGGTTTCGACCACGGTTACCGACGTTGCCGACACCACCAACCTGACCCTGAGCGCCACTGGCACCGTCGCCGAGGGTGGTTCGATTGTTTACACCGCGACCCTGACCAATCCTGCCGGCACCCCGGTGACCGTGACGTTGAGCAACGGCTCCGTCATCACCATCGAAGCGGGCAAAACTACCGGCACCGTGACCGTTCCGGCGCCAGCCGATGACGTCTATAAGGACGCCGGCAAAGTCGAAGTGACCATCAAGGACGCCACCGGCGGCAACTTCGAGAACCTGGTGCCGAGCACCGTTCCGGCCGTCACCGAAGTGACCGACACCATCGACACGTCGACCGTCAAACTGACGGCTGATACTTCGGTCGCCGAAGGCGGCACCGTGACCTATACCGCCACGGTTGGTGCACCGGTCACAGGCTCGCCAGTGACTGTCACTTTGGCCAACGGTCAATCGATCACCATCGAAATCGGCAAAACCACCGGCACCGTGACCACGACTGCACCAAACGATGTGCTGAACGGGCAGGCGCCGCTGACCAACTCGATCACGGGTGTTACCGGCGGCAACTACGAAAACCTCGTGGCCGACCAAACCCCGGTTTCCACCACCGTTACCGATACCGTCGACACCACCAACTTGACCCTGAGCGCTACCGGCTCCGTGGCGGAGGGTGGTTCGATCATTTACACCGCGACGCTGAGCAATCCTGCGGGTACGCCGGTGAGCGTGACGTTGAGCAACGGCTCCGTCATCACGATTGAAGCGGGTAAAACCACTGGCACCGTGACCGTTCCAGCACCTGCCGATGACGTTTACAAAGATGCCGGCAAAGTCGAAGTGACCATCAAGGATGCGTCCGGCGGCAACTTCGAAAATCTCGTTCCAAGCACCGTTCCGGCGGTGACTGAAGTCACCGACACCGTCGACACCACCAACCTGTCGTTGACCGCGACTGGCTCAGTGGCCGAAGGCGGTTCGATTGTTTATACCGCAACCCTGACCAATCCTGCCGGCACCCCGGTGACCGTAACCTTGAGCAACGGCTCCGTCATCACCATCGAAGCGGGCAAAACTACCGGCACCGTGACCGTTCCGGCGCCAGCCGATGACGTTTATAAAGACGCCGGCAAGGTCGAAGTGACCATCAAGGATACGTCCGGTGGCAACTTCGAGAACCTTGTTCCAAGCACTGTCCCTGCCGTGACGGAAGTCACCGATACCATCGACACCTCGACCGTCAGACTGACGGCTGACACCTCGGTGGCCGAAGGCGGCACTGTCACTTACACCGCGACTGTTGGCGCGCCAGTGACTGGATCGCCTGTGACCGTAACCCTGGCCAACGGTCAGTCGATCACCATCGAAGTGGGCAAGACCACCGGTACCGTGACCACCACTGCGCCTAACGATGCGTTGACCGGCAATGCACCACTGACCAACGCAATCACCGGCGTTTCCGGCGGTAATTACGAAAATCTGGTAGCCGACAAGACTCCGGTTTCGACCACGGTTACCGACGTTGCCGACACCACCAACCTGACCCTGAGCGCCACTGGCACCGTCGCCGAAGGTGGTTCAATTGTTTACACCGCGACCCTGACCAACCCGGCTGGTACGCCGGTCACCGTGACCCTGTCGAACGGTGCCGTCATCACCATCGAAGCCGGCAAAACCATCGGCACCGTGACCGTTCCAGCACCTGCCGATGACGTTTACAAGGACGCCGGCAAAGTCGAAGTCACAATCAAGGATGCAACCGGTGGCAACTTCGAGAACCTGGTGCCAAGCACCGTTCCGGCCGTCACCGAAGTCACCGACACCATCGATACCACCACGGTCAAGCTGACAGCGACCGAAACCGCTGCTGAAGGTGGCACCGTCACTTACACCGCCACTGTTGGCGCTCCGGTAACCGGATCGCCTGTGACCGTAACCCTGTCCAACGGTCAGTCGATCACCATCGAAGTCGGCAAGACCACCGGCACCGTGACCACCACCGCGCCGAACGACGCACTCAACGGTCACGAACCGCTGATCAACTCGATCACCGGCGTGAGCGGCGGCAACTACGAAAATCTGGTGGCCGACAAAACCCCGGTCAGCACCACCGTGACTGACACCGTCGACACCACCAACCTGACCCTGAGCGCCACTGGCTCGGTGGCCGAGGGTGGTTCGATTGTTTACACCGCGACCCTGACCAACCCGGCCGGCACTCCGGTCACCGTGACCCTGTCGAACGGTGCCGTAATCACCATCGAAGCCGGTAAGACCACCGGCACCGTGAGCGTTCCAGCCCCGGCCGATGACGTCTATAAAGACGCCGGCAAAGTCGAAGTGACCATCAAGGATGCAACCGGCGGCAACTTCGAGAACCTGGTGCCAAGCACCGTTCCGGCTGTCACCGAAGTGACCGACACCATCGATACCACCACGGTCAAACTGACCGCGACCGAGTCGGCGGCTGAAGGCGGCACCGTGACCTACACCGCGACTGTGGGCGCTCCGGTAACCGGATCGCCAGTCACCGTAACCCTGGCCAACGGTCAGTCGATCACCATCGAAGTCGGTAAGACCACCGGCACCGTGACCACCACCGCGCCGAACGATGCGTTGAACGGTCATGAACCACTGACCAACTCGATCACGGGCGTGACCGGTGGCAACTACGAGAATCTGGTCGCCGACAAGACCCCGGTTTCGACTTCGGTCACCGACACCTTCGACACCACCAACCTGTCGTTGACTGCGACCGGTACCGTGGCCGAGGGTGGTTCGATTGTTTACACCGCGACCCTGACCAACCCGGCCGGCACGCCGGTCACCGTGACCCTGTCGAACGGTGCCGTAATCACCATCGAAGCCGGTAAGACCACCGGCACCGTGAGCGTTCCAGCCCCGGCCGATGACGTTTACAAGGACGCCGGCAAGGTTGAAGTCACGATCAAGGATGCGTCCGGTGGCAACTTCGAAAACCTGGTGCCAAGCACTGTTCCAGCTGTTACCGAAGTCACTGATACCATCGACACCACTACGGTCAAACTGACCGCGACCGAATCGGCGGCTGAAGGCGGTACCGTCACTTACACCGCGACTGTCGGCGCACCGGTGACTGGCTCGCCTGTGACCGTAACCCTGTCCAACGGTCAGTCGATCACCATCGAAGTCGGCAAAACCACCGGCACCGTTACCACTACCGCACCGAACGACGCACTCAACGGTCACGAACCGCTGATCAACTCGATCACCGGCGTGAGCGGCGGCAACTACGAAAATCTGGTGGCCGACAAGACCCCGGTCAGCACCACCGTGACCGACACCGTCGATACCACCAACCTGACCCTGAGCGCGACGCCGGAAGTCAACGAAGGTGGCCAGATCACCTACACCGCGACCCTGACCAACGCTGCCGGCACTCCGGTGACCGTAACGTTGAGCAACGGCGCCGTGATCACCATCGAGGCCGGCAAAACCTCCGGCACTGTGACCGTCGATGCACCGAAGGACGACGTCTACAAGGACGCCGGTAAAGTCGAAACGACCATTTCGACCGCCACTGGTGGCAACTTCGAAAACCTGGTCACCAGCAACACCCCGGCGGTCACCACCGTCAATGACACCATCGACACGTCCACCGTGTCGCTGACCGCCACCGCCAACGTCGCCGAAGGCGAAACCGTGGTCTACACCGCGACCGTGACGGCGCCAGTGACCGGTTCGCCGCTCGTCGTAAATCTGTCCAACGGCCAGACCATCACCATCGCCGTCGGCGAGACCACCGGCACCGTGAACTTCGTCGCGCCGAACAGCCCGCTGGCGGGCGGCAGCTCGCTGAGCGTGACCATCGACAAGGCCACCGGTGGCAACTACGAAAACCTGGCGGTCGACAGCAAACCGGCAAATACCTCGGTTTCAGACACCGTCGACACGACCAACCTGAACCTGACGGCCACCGATTCGGTGGCCGAGGGTGGTTCGATCACTTACACCGCGACCCTGACCAACCCGGCGGGTACGCCGGTGACCGTGACCCTGTCGAACGGTGCCGTGATCACCATCGAGGCCGGCAAAACCTCCGGCACCGTGACCGTCGATGCACCAAAAGACGACGTCTACAAGGACGCCGGCAAAGTCGAGGCGACCATTTCGACCGCTACCGGCGGTGGGTTCGAGAACCTGGTGCCGAGCACGGTTCCGGCCGTGACCAACGTCACCGACACCATCGACACCACCACGGTGAAACTCACCGCGACTGAGTCGGCGGCTGAAGGCGGCACCGTTACTTACACCGCTACCGTCGGTGCGCCTGTCACCGGTTCGCCTGTGACCGTGACTCTGGCCAATGGTCAGTCGATCACCATCGAAGTCGGCAAAACCACTGGCACCGTCACTACCACTGCGCCAAACGATGCGCTCAACGGTCATGCGCCACTGACCAACTCGATCTCCGGCGTGAGCGGCGGTAACTACGAGAGTCTGGTGGCCGACAAGACGCCGGTCAGCACCACCGTGACCGACACCGTCGACACCACCAACCTGACCCTGAGCGCAACTGGCTCGGTAGCCGAGGGTGGTTCGATCGTTTACACCGCGACCCTGACCAACCCGGCCGGCACGCCGGTGACCGTGACCTTGTCGAACGGCGCCGTCATCACTATCGAAGCCGGCAAAACCACTGGCACGGTGACTGTCGACGCGCCGAAGGACGACGTCTACAAGGACGCCGGCAAAGTCGAGGCAACCATTTCGACCGCTACCGGTGGCAACTTTGAAAACCTGGTGCCGAGCACCGTTCCAGCGGTTACCGAAGTCACCGACACCATCGACACCACTACGGTCAAACTGACCGCGACCGAGTCGGCGGCCGAAGGCGGTACCGTCACCTACACCGCCACCGTTGGTGCTCCGGTGACTGGCTCGCCGGTCACCGTGACTCTGGCCAATGGTCAGTCGATCACCATCGAAGTCGGCAAAACCACTGGCACCGTCACTACCACTGCGCCAAACGATGCGCTCAACGGTCATGCGCCACTGACCAACGCGATCACCGGCGTGAGCGGCGGTAACTACGAGAGTCTGGTGGCCGACAAGACGCCGGTCAGCACCACCGTGACCGACACCGTCGACACCACCAATCTGTCGCTGACCGCGACCGACAGCGTGGCCGAAGGCGGCTCGATCGTTTACACCGCTACCCTGACCAACCCGGCTGGCACCCCGCTGACCGTGACCCTGTCGAACGGCGCCGTGATCACCATCGAGGCCGGTAAAACCATCGGCACGGTGAACGTTCCAGCACCTGCCGATGACGTCTACAAGGACGCCGGAAAAGTCGAAGTCACCATCAAGGACGCAACCGGTGGCAACTTCGAGAACCTGGTTCCGAGCACCGTTCCAGCCGTAACAGAAGTCACCGACACCATCGACACGACGACCGTGAAGCTGACCGCTTCCGAAACCGCGGCTGAAGGTGGCACCGTTACTTACACCGCCACCGTTGGCGCACCGGTGACCGGTTCGCCTGTGACCGTAACCCTGGCCAATGGTCAGTCGATCACCATCGAGGTGGGCAAAACCACTGGCACTGTCACCACCACCGCGCCGAACGATGCACTCAACGGCCATGCGCCGCTGACCAACGCGATCACTGGCGTGTCTGGCGGCAACTACGAAAACCTTGTAGCCGACAAGACCCCGGTTTCGACCACCGTCACGGATACCGTCGACACCACCAACCTGACCCTGAGCGCTACTAATTCGGTGGCCGAGGGTGGTTCGATCACTTACACCGCTACACTGACCAACGCTGCGGGCACTCCGGTAACCGTGACCTTGAGCAACGGCGCCGTGATCACCATCGAAGCCGGCAAAACCACCGGCACCGTGACCGTCGACGCACCGAAAGACGACGTCTACAAAGACGCCGGCAAAGTCGAAGCAACCATTTCGACCGCCACCGGTGGCAACTTCGAGAACCTTGTTCCGAGCACTGTTCCGGCCGTGACCCAGGTCACCGACACCATCGACACCACCACGGTCAAACTGACTGCGACCGAGTCGGCGGCTGAGGGCGGCACCGTTACTTACACCGCGACTGTTGGCGCACCTGTCACCGGTTCGCCTGTGACCGTGACCCTGGCCAATGGTCAGTCGATCACCATCGAGGTCGGCAAAACCACCGGCACCGTCACCACCACCGCGCCGAACGATGCGTTGAACGGTCACACACCGCTGACCAACGCGATCACTGGCGTGACGGGCGGCAACTACGAAAATCTCGTGGCTGACAAAACGCCGGTCTCGACCACCGTCACCGACACGGTCGACACCACCAACCTGACCCTCAGCGCCACCAATTCGGTTGCCGAGGGCGGTTCGATCATCTACACCGCGACCCTGACCAACGCCGCTGGCTCGCCAGTGACCGTGACCCTGTCGAACGGCGCCATGATCACCATCGAGGCCGGCAAAACCACTGGCACCGTGACCGTTCCTGCGCCAGCCGATGACGTCTACAAGGACGCCGGCAACGTGCAGGCCACGATCACCAATGCCACCGGTGGCAACTTCGAAAATCTGGTCCCGAGCACTGTTCCTGCCGTGACCCAGGTCACCGATACCATCGACACCACCACGGTGAAACTCACCGCCACCGAGTCGGCGGCTGAAGGCGGCACTGTCACTTACACCGCCACCGTGGGCGCTCCTGTGACTGGCTCGCCAGTGACCGTGAACCTGTCGAACGGCCAGAGCATCACCATCGAAGTGGGTAAAACCACCGGCACCGTGACGACCACGGCGCCTAACGATGCACTCAACGGCCACACGCCGCTGACCAACGCCATCACCAACGTGACGGGCGGCAACTACGAAAATCTGGTGGCCGACAAGACCCCGGTCTCGACCACCGTCACTGACACCGTCGACACCACCAACCTGTCCCTGAGCGCTACCAACTCGGTCGCCGAAGGTGGTTCGATCACTTACACCGCAACCCTGACCAATGCTGCGGGCACTCCGGTAACCGTGACCTTGAGCAACGGCGCCGTGATCACCATCGAAGCCGGCAAAACCACGGGCACCGTGACCGTTCCAGCCCCCGCTGATGACGTCTACAAAGACGCCGGCAACGTGCAAGCCACGATCACCAACGCCACGGGCGGCAACTTCGAAAACTTGGTGACCAGCACCACGCCAGCAGTGACCAGCGTTACTGACACCATCGACACCACCACCGTGAAGCTGACCGCGACCGCAACAGCGGCCGAGGGTGGCACCGTCACCTACACCGCTACCGTAGGTGCGCCAGTGACTGGCTCGCCAGTGACCGTGAACCTGTCGAACGGCCAGAGCATTACCATCGAAGTGGGTAAAACCACCGGCACCGTGACGACCACCGCGCCTAACGATGCACTCAACGGCCACACGCCGCTGACCAACGCCATCACAGGCGTGACGGGCGGCAACTACGAAAATCTGGTGGCCGACAAGACGCCGGTCAGCACGACCGTGACCGACACCGTCGACACCACCAACCTGTCGCTCAGCGCGACCGGCACCGTGGCCGAAGGTGGCTCGATCACTTACACCGCAACCCTGACCAACGCCGCTGGTTCGCCAGTGACCGTAACCTTGTCGAACGGCGCCGTGATCACCATCGAAGCCGGCAAAACCACCGGCACTGTGACCGTTCCTGCGCCAGCCGATGACGTCTACAAGGACGCCGGCAACGTGCAGGCCACGATCACCAATGCCACCGGTGGCAACTTCGAAAATCTGGTCCCGAGCACTGTTCCTGCCGTGACCCAGGTCACCGATACCATCGACACCACCACGGTGAAACTCACCGCCACCGAGTCGGCGGCTGAAGGCGGCACTGTCACTTACACCGCCACCGTGGGCGCTCCTGTGACTGGCTCGCCAGTGACCGTGAACCTGTCGAACGGCCAGAGCATTACCATCGAAGTCGGCAAGACCACCGGCACCGTGACCACCACCGCGCCTAACGACGTGCTGACCGGTCATGCACCGCTGACCAACGCCATCACCGGCGTGAGCGGTGGTAACTACGAAAATCTGGTGGCTGATAAAACCCCGGTTTCGACAACCGTCACCGACACGGTCGACACCACCAACCTGTCTCTGAGCGCTACCAACTCGGTCGCCGAGGGTGGCTCGATCACATACACCGCCACACTGACCAATGCCGCTGGCTCGCCAGTGACCGTGACCTTGTCGAACGGCGCCGTGATCACCATCGAGGCCGGTAAAACCACAGGCACCGTGACCGTTCCTGCTCCAGCCGACGACGTCTACAAGGACGCCGGCAACGTGCAGGCCACGATCACCAACGCCACGGGCGGCAATTTCGAAAACCTGGTGACCAGCACCACGCCAGCAGTGACCAGCGTTACTGACACCATCGACACCACCACCGTGAAGCTGACCGCAACCGCAACAGCGGCCGAGGGTGGCACCGTCACTTACACCGCTACCGTGGGTGCGCCGGTGACTGGCTCGCCGGTAACCGTGAATCTGGCCAACGGTCAGTCAATCACCATCGAAGTCGGCAAGACCACGGGCACCGTGACCACCACCGCGCCGAACGATGCGCTCAGCGGCCATGCGCCGCTGACCAACGCGATCACTGGCGTTACTGGCGGCAACTACGAAAACCTCGTGGCCGACAAGACACCGGTCAGCACCACCGTCACCGACACCATCGACACCACCAACCTGTCGCTCAGCGCGACCGGCACCGTGGCCGAGGGCGGTTCGATCATCTACACCGCGACCCTGACCAACGCCGCTGGCTCGCCAGTGACCGTGACCCTGTCGAACGGCGCCGTGATCACCATCGACGCCGGTAAAACCAGCGGCACCGTGACCGTTCCTGCGCCAGCCGACGACGTCTACAAGGACGCCGGCACTGTTCAGGCAACAATCAAGTCGGCCACCGGTGGCAACTTCGAAAACCTGGTGACCAGCAACACACCGGCCGTGACCAACGTCACTGACACCATCGACACCACCACCGTGAAGCTGACCGCGACCGCAACAGCGGCCGAGGGTGGCAACGTTGTCTACACCGCCACTGTCGGTGCGCCGGTGACTGGCTCGCCAGTGACCGTGACTCTGTCGAACGGTCAGTCGATCACCATCGAAGTCGGCAAAACCACCGGCACCGTGACCACTACCGCGCCGAACGACGCGTTGACCGGCCACACACCGCTGACCAACTCGATCACCAACGTTTCTGGCGGCAACTACGAAAACCTCGTGGCCGACAAGACACCGGTCAGCACCACCGTCACCGACACCATCGACACCACCAACCTGTCCTTGAGCGCCACCAACTCGGTCGCCGAAGGTGGCTCGATCACTTACACCGCAACCCTGACCAACGCCGCTGGCTCGCCAGTGACCGTGACCCTGTCGAACGGCGCCGTGATCACCATCGAAGCCGGCAAAACCACCGGCACCGTGACCGTTCCTGCGCCAGCTGACGACGTCTACAAAGACGCCGGCAACGTGCAGGCCACGATCACCAATGCCACGGGCGGCAATTTCGAAAACCTGGTGACCAGCAACACACCAGCCGTGACCAGCGTCACCGACACCGTCGACACCACCACCGTCAGCATCACCGGCAGCACCTCGGTGACCGAAGGTCAGACCGCAACCTACACCGTCAGCCTGACCAACCCGGCGCAAACCGAAGTCACCCTGAAAATCGTCTACAGCGGCACCGCCGCCGACGGTTCGGACTTCACCGGCGTGTACACCGTGAAGATCCCGGCGGGTGCCAGCAGTGCGCAGTTCAACGTTGCGACCATCGATGACAAGATCACCGAAGGCACCGAGAACTTCGTGGTCAAGATCGACTCGGCCACCGGCGGCAACTTCGAGAACCTGGCGGTCAGCAGCACCAATGGCAGCGTCAGCACCTCGATCATCGACAACGATGCGCCACCGGTCATCGACCTCGACGCCAACAACTCCAGCGGTGCAACGGGTGCCGACTACAAGGTGACCTTCACCGAGAACACCCCGGGCGCGGGCGTGTCGATTGCCGACACCGACATCAAGATCACCGACCCGGACAGCACCATGCTGACCGGCGCCACCGTCGTGCTGACCAACCGTCAGGACGGCGATGCGCTGAACCTGGGCAACAGCGTCAACGGCATCACCATCAATGCCAACAGCACCAACGGCACCGTCACCCTGACCCTGTCGGGCAACGCGACGCTCGCCGACTACATGCAGGCCATCAAGAACATCAGCTTCACCAACAGCAGTGAAGACCCGAGCACCGTGCCACGGATCATCACCGTGACCGTGACCGATGGCGGCAACTACTCCAACACCGCGACCACCACGGTCAACGTGGTGGCGGTCAACGATGCGCCGGTCGCCGCACCGGTCAACGTCACCGGCACTGAAGACACCCCGCTGATCCTCGGCTGGTCGACCTTCGGCGTCAGCGATGTCGACAGCCCGGCCAGCAGCCTGGGCGTGAAAATCACCCAGCTGCCGGGCGAAGGCAAACTGCAGTATCTGGACGGCTCGACCTGGAAAGACGTCGCCAACAACCAGACTTTCAGCAAGGCCGATATCGACGCCGGCAAGCTGCGCTTCCTGCCGGATGCCAACGAGTCGGGTGTGAACGGTTACGGTGGCACTGGCGTTGGTAACAATCAGGCCGACTACGCGCAGATCAAATTCCAGCCAACCGACGGCCAGTTGCTGGGCAACACTGGCACCATCAAGATCGACATCACGCCGGTGGCGGATGCACCGACCCTGTCAGTCGCCGACAACAGCGTGAAGTCCACCGGGCTGATCAAGGAAGTCTGGACCGGTCTGTCGGGCCTGGGCACTGATGGCAGCGGCGCCAACTCGACCACCCTGAAAAACGTGATCGATGGTGCAGGCAAGCCGAACACCAGCGGCACCGTGAACAACGTGCAGTCCGACGGCAGCGTGACCGCCGGCACCGCGTCGAAAACCTCGGGCCTGATCTATCTGGAAGCCGGCAAGACCTACACCTTCAGCGGCACCGGTGATGACAGCCTGCTGGTGACCATCGGCGGCAAGAACGTGGCCTCGACCACGTGGGGCGCGGGTGGCAACCTCAACGGTTCGTTCACCCCGACCACCAGCGGCTACTACACCCTGGACATCTACCACCACAACCAGAGCGGCCCGGGCAGCTACGACGTCAACCTGTCGGTCAACGGCAGCACGCCGATCGACCTGAGCAGTGCCGGCGTGCCGATCTACACCGGCGTGCAGGATCTGGTGAATGCCGGCGTGACGGTCTCCGATCTGCACGGCAGCAACGGCGAAGGCTATTACGACGGCTACAAGCTCAACACCGGCGCCGAAGGCACCACGGTGAAACTGTCGTCGATCAGCACCGCGCTGACCGACACCGACGGCTCGGAAACCCTGAGCATCAAGATCAGCGGCGCACCGGTCGGTTCGGTGCTCAGCGATGGCGCAGGCCACAGCTTCACCGTGACCGCCACCAGCGGCGACGCCAACGTCACCGGCTGGAACCTCGGCACCCTGACCGTGACCCCGCCGACCTACTACAACGGCCAGTTCAACCTGACCGTGACCTCGACCTCAACCGAACAGGTTGGCGGCTCGGCCAGCACCACTGCAACCATCCCGGTCACCGTGGTGCCAGCGGTGTATAACGCGGTGGTCGCCACCTCGGCGGACGACACCGTTACCGGCACCGACGGCAACGACATCATCGTCGCCGACATCGGCGGCCTGACCGTGGTGCCGGGCACCAACTACAACATCGCGTTCATGGTCGACAGCTCGGGCAGCATGAGCGCCTCGTCGATCAACGCCGCCAAGGACTCGCTGACGTCGGTGTTCAACACCCTCAAGCAGAGCCTGGGCGGCAGCAACTCGGGGACGGTGAACATCTTCCTGGTGGACTTCGACACCCAGGTCAACAAGTCCGTATCGGTGAACCTCAACGACCCGAACGCACTGACCTTGCTCAAGGCCGTGCTGGACTCGATGTCGTCCGGTGGTGGCACCAACTACGAGGACGTGTTCAAGACCACCGCCAACTGGTTCCAGAGTGCCGAGGCCGTGGCCAACACCGGGGCGAAGAACCTCACGTACTTCATCACCGACGGCCAGCCGACCTACTACCAGAGCAACGAGTCGACCAACCCGACGCTCTACGGCAACAAAACCCTCGATAGCCTGATCACCACCAGCAACTATCAGTTGGGCAAAGCTGTCAGCCTCTACCCGGACAGCTCGCACCAGATCGACATCAGTGCCTCGGGCTACGTGACGGTCTGGACCAAGTCCGGCGGCAACTGGTCGTACCAGAACTTCGGCACCTTGCACGCCCAGGGTGACGGTACTTACGAGTTCTCGAGCCTGGCGGGCAACGGCAGCAGCACCACGACGACGACCACCGATAACGCCAGCAGCGGTTTCGCCTTGCTCAACGGTTTGTCGAATGTGGAGGCCATCGGCATCAACAGCGGTGTCAGCCTCAACGACCTGAAACCGTACGATTCGGACAAGACGCCGCAAACCAACATCGATCCGAAGGACCTGGCCAACTCGATCATCGGCCACACCGAAGCGACGATGCCGGGCAACGACACCGTCAGCGGTGGCGATGGCAACGACATCCTGTTCGGCGACCTGGTGAGCTTCAACGGCATTGCCGGCGAGGGTTATCAGGCGATGCAGGCGTTCGTGGCCAAGGAAACCGGGGTCGACGTCAGCAAAGTCACCACCAGCAACGTGCACCAGTACATCACCGAGCACTATCAGGCGTTCGATGTGTCCGGTGCCCACGACGGCAACGACACGCTGCTGGGCGGCGCGGGCAATGACATCCTGTTCGGCTCGGGCGGCAACGACCTGCTCGATGGCGGCAAGGGCAATGACATCCTGCTCGGCGGCACGGGCAACGACACGCTGATCGGCGGTCAGGGCAACGACATCCTGATCGGTGGTTCCGGTGCCGACACCTTCGTCTGGAAGGCGGGCGACACCGGCAACGACGTGATCAAGGACTTCAAGGCCAGCGAAGGCGACCGCATCGACCTGCGTGATCTGTTGCAGGGCGAGACCGGCAGCACCATCGACAACTTCCTGAAGATCACCACGGTCGACGGCGTGTCGTCGCTGCAAGTCAGCTCGGGCGGCAAGTTCAACTCGGGCGATGCCGCAGCCGCCACACCGGACGTGACGATCAAACTGGAAGGCAACAACTGGTCCACGGCCAACATTCACAACCTGATTGCCGGCAGCGATCCGACCATCAAGGTCGACCACAACAACAGCTGATGCGTGAACAACGGCCGCCCCACTGGGGCGGTCGTCACGTTTGCAGTACTTGAACCGGTGACGATTGCGTCGGCGCACCGCATACTCGCGTGCAGTTGGCTATGCTGCTGACAGCATGACGCTGGTCCATTTCCGAGGGATGCTCAATGTTTTACGTGCAACGCGATGCGCAGGGTCAGTTGATTCGCGTGGAAGCTGCGGCCTACGCCGAGGCCACGGAAACGCTGCCGGCCGACCACCATGAAATCCAGGCCTGGTACGCCAACGAGGCCGTGGAGAACAGCCTCAAACAGCTCAAGCAGAGCGACCTGGAAATGATCCGGGTACTCGACGACCTGATTCAGGTACTGACCCAGAAAGGCGTGATCCGCGTCACCGACTTGCCTCCGGCGGCCCAGGCCAAGTTGATGGACCGGACCCAGGCGCGGGAAGCGCTGGGCGGGTTGAGCCAGTTGATTGATGAGGATGAGGGCGGGTTGATCTGATTTGCCTACAGTCGATCGTTCCCACGCTCTGCGTGGGAATGCCGCCCGTGACGCTCCGCGTCATATCGGTGTCTGACGCGACACCGACGGTGTGACTGGAACGCGGAGCGTCCCTTTATGCATTCCCACGCGGAGCGTGGGAACGATCAGTTTGGCGCTGCATTATTTCCAGGGTTTGGGCTCACCGAACAACTGCCCCTGAACCCCATACAACCCCATCTCGCGAATCACCGACAATTCCCCTTCCGTCTCGACCCGCTCGGCAATCAACGGCAGATCGATGCTGTGCGCCGCACGCTGGATCGCTTCGATGAACAGGCGCTTGTCGCTTTCCTGATCGATCGCCCGGATGTAGCTGCCGTCGATCTTCAGGTACGCCAGCCCCAGCCGCGCCAGGTTGCCGATCATGCTGAAGCGCCCGCCGAAACGCTGCAGGCTCAGGGAGAAACCGAGCTCGCGCAGGCGCCGGGTCAGCTGTTCCAGCACCGCTTGCTCCGGCAATTGTTCCTCGCCGATTTCCAGGGTCAGGCGCGCACCGAGGTTGGAATGCGCCCGCAGAATCTCGAACACTTTGTTCAACGCCTGCGGATCGGCCAGGGTCGCCGAGGACAGGTTCAGCGCCAGCGATTCTTCATGTCCGGCCATCTGCTCCAGCACCCGCTCGAGCATCAACCGATCCAGTCGCGCGGTCCAGCCGAAGCGCTCCAGCCACGGCAGGAAGCGCCCGGCGGGAATGGTCTGTCCCTGCTCGTCGAGCAAGCGCGACAGCACTTTGTAATGCAGCACCAGTTGCGTGTCCTGCGCCGCCACCACCGGCTGGAAGAACAGCTCGAAACGCCGCTGGTTCAGCGCCTGATCGAGCAAGCGATGCCAGGCGTGGTGATCGTCACCGACGTCTGCCACCAGGCTCTGATCGAGGCACGCCCAGTTCTGCTCGCCCTGCCCTTCGGCCTGGGCCAGCGCCTGATCGCCGAGGCTGAGGACCGCTTGCGGCGAATCGCCGTGAGCGAACGGTGCCAGGCCGATAGAAGCCACGGCGGCCACGTCGGTGGCACCTGTCGCGTGCAGGCTGCTCAGGGCGCTGTCGAGATTCTGCGCCAGTTGCAGCGCCTCTTCGCGGGTCAGCCCCGGCGCCAGCACGGCGAATTCACCACCACGGATACGGGTGACGAGGTTCTGGGTTTCCGGGTATTTGGCGCACTCGCGGGACAGCTGCTCGCCGACCGCTTTCAACAATTCATCGGTGCGCTGACCACCAAGGCGCTGGTTCAGACCAGCCAGATCCTTGACCCGCAACAGCAGCAGATAACCGGAACTGGCCTGCTCCGGATTGCTCACCCGCGCATTCAGTTGCATCTCGAAATAACGCCGGTTGGCCAACCCCGTGAGGTTGTCCTGATAGGACTCGGTGCGCAGTTTTTCACTGCGCTCGGCCTGCTCCTGAAACAGTGCCTTGAGCTTCTCGACCATCTGGTTCATCGCCAGCACTACGCGGCGCAATTCAGGCGTGCGCGGCAGATCCGGCAGGCTGAGGAACTCACGACGGGCGATGGCGTGGGATTGCTTGACCATGTAATCCAACGGCTTCAATTGCCGACGCAACAACAACGCGCCCAGCACCGCACTCACCGCGCCGCAGACCAGCAGCCAGCCAAGGCTGCCGAGTGCGCTCTGCCAGAGCTTGGCCAGGGCGAACATCGGATGGCTGACCACCTCGACCCGCGCCGCCTGCTCCCAGCCACGGCTGACCAGCGCATCGCCACCGGCCGGCTCCAGGCCGATCAGTTTGACGAACCAGTCGGGCACGTTGGTGACCGCCGGAATGCCGTTGCGCTCGACGATGGTCTGGTCGGTCTTCAGATCGACCACGCGGATGCTCGAGTAATAACCGCTGTCGAAGATTGAGCTGACCAGCAGCTCGACCATCGCCGGGTCATCGATGTTCGGCGTCAACGACAGCGCCAGCGCCGTGGCCGCATCCTGGGCGTGGGAGCGCAACTGGTTGACGTACTGGGTGCGCGAGCTCTCCAGACTGACCATGAAGCTGCCGGTGAAGGCGACCACCAGGAACAGACAGATAGCGATCAACAGCTGTTTGAACAAAGACATCTGAGCGCGTGCTCCTAGTTAGTCGTCTCGACCGGGAATCCTTCGGCCTGCATTTTCTTCAACACATCCTGCCAGCGTGACAGGCGTTTGGTGTCACCGACCTTCTTGTTGCCCTTGGCGCCCGGCAGGTACAGCCCTTCGGCATTGAAAGAGTAGACCGGCAGCAAATCGGTCCGCTCGGCGGCCGGCTTGATCGGGTCGATCAGGCTGTCGAGCACCAGCGGCATGGCGTCAGGGCTGGAATAGTAAGTCAGGACCATGTGCGCGCGGTTCTGGCGCAGCGCTTTTACGTAGGTGATGCGCAACTTGTCACTGGCCACACCAAGGTGGCGCAGGCTGAAATACTTGGCGATCGCATAGTCTTCGCAGTCGCCGGCGCCTTTCCACAAGGCTTCGATGGGGGTTTCCCAATAATCGACCTCGTGCCACAGATCGATGTCTTCGACGTAGCGCATCTGTTTGTTGAAAAACAGGTTGACCACCTTGAGCTTTTCCATCTCGCTGACCTGCTTCTGCGTAGCCAGCAGATTCTGCCAGGCGTCGATCCGCTGTTGCCCGGCGCCCAACGGCCCGTATAGCGCCGTGGCTTTGCGGCTGATCGCGGAAAAATCCCAATCGGCATGCAGGCCGCCCAGCATGATGCCGGCCAGCAGCAGCGCGCCGGCAAGCCAGCGCGCAATCCGTGGGATCGCGAAACGTACCGCCAATGCAAGGCATCCAGGGTAGAGAGGAAAGCGCTTGATGGTGAAGGTTAGCCCAGCAAAAAACAATGGCATCCTGAGATCATCGCTGGCGCGCTAAACTTCAGATGTGACAGGGTTCTTCTACACGGTTTGACAACCTGTAGAGCAATCACTAGTGTCCTTTGGATCCAAATCCGCAGTCATAGGGTGTGCAGTTGTGACCCAGAAGCCCAAGCCACTCCACAGCATCAAAGTCGACGGCCCGATTCCCGCGCATCTGGCGCGCTCGGTCATTGAAGAAACCCTGCGCGCCGCGATTCTCGACGGGCGCCTGCCCTGCGGCACCGCCGTGCGCCAGCAGGATCTGGCCGACCTGTTCGGTGTCAGCCGCATGCCGGTGCGCGAAGCCTTGCGTCAACTCGAGGCCCAAGGCTTGCTGAATGTGACTGCCCATAAGGGCGCCGTGGTCGCGCCGTTGATCCAGGGCGATGCAACGGAAACCTACGAGCTGCGCATCCTGCTGGAGTCCGAAGCGCTGCGCCAGTCGATCCCGCTGCTGACCCAGGCCGACCACGAACGCGCCGCCAGCTTCATCGAAGAGCTGGAAAACGAACACGACTACACCGAAATCGGTCGGCTAAACCGTCTGTTCCACATGGCGCTCTACAGCAAGGCGCCCAATGGCCGGCTGTTGCGACTGGTGGAAGACGGCCTGAATGAAGAAGAACGCTTCCTGCGCTTCAACCTCGAGGCCATGGGCCTGGGCAAACTCTCCCAGGACGATCACCGCGCGCTGTTGCAGGCGGTGAAAGAGCGTGACACCGCGCACGCCGTGACACTGCTGGAGCAGCACCTCAACCGCGGTGTCGAGGTCATCACCCGTTACCTCGCCAGCTCCGCCGGCCAAAGCCGCAAAGCGGCGCACTGAATCCTCCCTCCCGGGTGAGCCTCCACTCACCCGGCGAATAACCCGCTTACAAATCCCCCCTCCGCTCGCGGTCATTTGCCGTGGCACATCGACGCCTGCGCTCTAACCTCCCTTCTGCTTTGAACAGCCCGGAATTTGCACCGCAAGGAAGTCATTTTCGACGATAGCCGCGGCGCCGATTTACGCGCACCCTTGAATCGCCAACCCAATATAGAACGGGGACGCGCCGCCCCGGCAGCAGTCCCCGCACCAGGAACCTACGGAAGGAGCCTTGTCACGGGAACAGGAAGAAACGGCGTTCTTACAGCCCGACTTCATCCCCTCATATCAATTCGATTACTTAACTTGAAAGTTGCTTCGAGTGAGGCATTCACTCTTGTCGTTCAATTTTGGCCATTAAACGCCGAAAGGAGCAACTACGCCCAAATAAAACTTAACTTATAAGTTTTATCAGCCCCACTCATACTTCAAAAACAGCCAACTAAAAATAAATAAAAATAAACTTGTTAAGTTGTTTTGCGATGTATTAGTTTTTCTTCGTCGAGTTTGGATCCGAAATCACCAACCCGGCACAACCTTGCAGTACGGCCTCGTTTGTGACGGCTTTTACCGTCCTCCGCTGTCCCGGGCCCTTCAGACATTGCCTGTTTTCATCGAATCCGAATGAGGCTGTCGTTCGCCTGGAGAAACTTGTTCACCGTAGTTAGCAAATGGTTGAGAAATCCCTATTTCCCTATTAGCCAGAGTCTCGCAACCATGCCAACCAAAGAGCAACTTACACTCAAGAAAGCCGAACTTAGCGTTCATCCAATCTTCTCTGAAATCGATTCATTGGCGACATTGCGCCGGTTCATGGAGTCCCATGTATTTGCCGTCTGGGACTTCATGTCACTGACCAAGCGTCTGCAGCAGGAACTGACCTGCACCCGTCTGCCGTGGTTGCCACCACGGGATCCGCACGCCGCACGACTGATCAACGAAATCGTGCTCGGGGAAGAATCTGACGATCGGCTGTCACACGGGCATTACAGTCACTTCGAACTGTACCTCGATGCGATGCGCGAAGTCGGTGCGGACACGACGGCGGTGGAGCGCTTCGTGACGCTGCAACAGGAAGGCGTAAGTTACGACGTCGCCCTGCAAAGCATCGAGGTCGACCCGGCCGCTGCGCGGTTCGTCCGTGACACGCTGCAAACCGCACTGCATGCGCCGGGGCACAGCGTGGCTGCCGCATTCCTGCACGGCCGCGAGAGCGTGATCCCGACCATGTTCCAGCGCATGCTCGATGCCTGGGGCATCGGCGTCGAACAGGCGCCGACCTTCCGCTACTACCTGGAGCGACACATCGAAGTCGACTCCGAAGACCACGGCCCTGCCGCAGAGCAACTGCTGGACCGACTGGTGGACGGCGATCCGCAGCGCGAAGCCGAGGTCTACGCCAGCGCCATCGCCGCCGTGGAAAGCCGCATCGCCCTGTGGGACGGCTTGCGCCTGAGCATGCGCGAACCGCTGGCGGAGGTGGCCCAATGAATGCCGCCGACTATCAGTCTTTCGCCGATGCCTGGGAAAGCCGCGCGACCATCCGCACCCGGCCGCGCCGCGTGCTGGAGGACGATGCGCGGCTGATCTATCCGCTCAGCCGCCAGCCGTTGGTGCTCAGCGAAACCTTCCTGCGCGAATGCCCGCAGCAGCGTGATTTCGCCCTGGTGCAGACGCTGTACAAATTCATCAACGACGTGGTGATTTTCGAGACCGAAATCGTCGACAAAACCGCCCGCAGCATCGCCAAGAACCGCTTCGCCGTGCCCTTCCCGTTCGCCTGTCGTTACGACGCCATGACCGTGGTGGTGGACGAGGATTACCACGCGCTGGTGGCGATGGATTTCATGCAACAGACGGTGGCCATGACCGGCATCGAGCCGATCGAGTTGCCGAATGAAATCGAACTGAGCCGGGCGATTCCGGCCGCCGTCGAACTGGCTCCGCCACACCTGCGCAGCGCCGTGGAACTGATCTGCGTGGCCATCGCCGAGAACACCGTGACTGGCGACGTCGCGGCGTTCGCCCGGGACGACACGGTCAAGCCGTCGATCAAGGGCTTGATGGCTGATCACTTGCTCGACGAGGGTCGTCACTCGAGTTTCTGGGCGCGGATGGTGCGCATCTACTGGCACACCGCGAACGATGCGGATCGCGAATGCATCGCGCAGATCCTGCCGGTGTTCATCGGCCATTACCTGACCAACGACATCCAGAAGTCTTTCGACCTGCGCCTGATCGACGCCCTGCCGGTCAACGACGCAACCCGCTGCGCACTGAAAGACGAGATGGCCGGGCTGGCCTTCCCGATCAATCGCCACCACCCGCTGGTGGGCAACATCGTGCGGTTTTTTCACAACAGTTCGCTGCTCGACACACCGTGCGTGCAGCACGCCCTGCGCGACTACCTGGTTTGACAAGGAGGCTGACATGAGACGTCTCGACATTTTGCTGAGGGGCCGCAGCCAGGCCTTGACCGACCTGGCGCAGGAGCTCGAACAACACGGTCATTCATTGCTGACAGAGATTGCTGTGTCGGTGGACCTGGTGATCGATGACGGCAGTCTTGCGCCGCAGGATCACGGCCCGACACCGCACCTGAACTTGCGTCTGGGTATCGGCGCAACGGGCGTCGGCGGTTTGCCGGTGCTTGATCTGCTGTGCCTGTGCAACACGACACTGCTGAGCCGCGTGCCCATCGCCGACGAACCGTCCGGCAACGGTCAGGCGCTGCGCCTGCGAACACTGGCGCAGGTGGTGGACGAAGTGGCGCTGCTGGTCAGTCGTTTTTCCCGCGATGCCGAGTATTTCCAGCACGCGACAGCGGCCCGTGCGCCGGACTTCGAGCAGGTGGAAAATCTGCTGTTTCTCGACGGCCTGGCTTACGTCCATCGCCTTAATGCCACGGCCAATCCGGGATTGTTGCAACAGGCGCAGAGTCCCGTGATCGAGCGACTGCAACAGAGCCTGATCAAGCATGCGGAGCGCCCGGCACTGCACCTCGCCGAGCAGTCGATCAGCTACCGCCAGTTGCATGATCACAGCCGTGCAATCCAGCAACGGTTGCTGGCAATGCTGGAGGCACAACCGCAACCGTGGGTGGTGGGGATTTGCCTGCCGAAATGCGATGCGCTGTTTGCTTCGATCCTGGCGATTCTCGGCAGCGGCGCGGTGTATTTGCCGCTGGAGCCGAGCCATCCGCTTCAGCGCCAGCAGTACATTCTGGAAAACGCCGGAGCGGTGTTGTTGCTGCACGACGGCGAACACCCGCTGAGCGGTTCGATGCCGGGGCTGGATGTCTGCCGCATCGACCGTACTGACGCCGATCTGTCGCAACCGTTGATGCTTCGCCGGCCCAGACTCGACGCGCCGTGCATGGCGCTCTACACCTCGGGCACTACCGGGCACCCGAAGGGTGTGCTGCTGAGTCAGGCGAACCTGGCCCACTTCACCGCGTGGTACGCCGAGTACGTGCAGTTGCGCGCCGAGAGCCGGGTGCTGCAGTTCTCGTCGCTGAGTTTTGACTCGTCGCTGATCGACATTTTCCCGACCTTGCTCGAAGGCGCGGAACTGGTGGTGCCCGACGACAACCAGCGCCGCGATCCGCTGCAACTGGTGGCGCTGATTCGCCGTCGGCAACTGACCCACGCGTTCCTGCCGCCGGCGCTGTTGAGCATCCTGCCGCTGGAACAACTGCAAAGCGTCGGGCAGATCATGACCGGCGGCGACGTCTGCGAGCCGTTCGTGATCGAGCAGCTGACGCGCCAGGGCAAGCTGCACAACCTCTACGGCCCCACCGAAGCCACGGTGCTGATCACCGCGCGGCAACTGCAACCGGGCGACAGCAATCGCACCCTCGGCGGGCCGATTGCCAACAGTCAGGTGCTGATCCTCGATGACGACTTGCAACCGGTGCCGGAGCAAACGGTGGGCGAGCTGTTCATCGTCGGCCCGGGCGTGTGCCTGGGTTACCTGAACAATCCGCAGCAGACGGCGGAGCGCTATCTGCACCTGGAGCTGCCGGACGGCCAGCGTCTGCGCGCCTACCGCAGCGGCGACATGGCCAAGTGGGGCGAAGACGGCATCGAGCTGTGCGGACGCCGCGACAATCAGGTGAAGATCCGCGGTTTCCGAGTCGAGCCGGAAGAGATCGAGCGGTGCCTGCGCGAGAGTCAGCTGTATCGGCAAATCGCCGTGGTGATCGACAGTCAGCGGCGAATTCTGGCGTTCCTTGCCCAGCCGCAATCGGATGCCGCGCGGGAGTCTTTGAAAGCTCACGCGCAGCAGTTTTTACCCGACTACATGCAACCGGTGGCATGGACGGAACTGCCGAACATGCCGTTCGCCGCCAATGGCAAAGTCGACCGCAAGGCCTTGCTGGAGCTGCCGGTCAGCGTGCAGGACAGCGGCCCCAAATGCCTGCCGGCCAACGCCGACGAAGCGCTGCTGCTGGAGATCTGGGGTGAGTTGCTGGAGTTGCCGGCCAGCGACATTTCCACCGACGAAAGCTTCTTCAATCTCGGCGGGCACTCGATTCTGCTGTCGCGCATGCTCCTGCGTCTGCGGGAGGAATTCGGTCGCAGCATTTCGATCAACCGCTTCATCGAACTGCCGACCATCACCAAGCTCGCCACCCTGGTGCGCGGCACCGATGACAGCGCGGTGCTCAGCGCCCAGGCGATGGCCGACGCCGAGCGAGCGCTGGACATCGAGCCATTGCCGATCAGCCGCATGGGCGATGTGCACAAGGTGATCGTCACCGGCGCCAACAGTTTTGTCGGCGTGCACATCGTCGAGGCGCTGCTGGGATGGGGCGCCAGCGAAGTGGCGTGTCTGGTGCGCGACGGCGGCGGGCAAACCGCGGCGCAGCGCTTTGCCCAAGCGCTGCGAGAGAACCGGCTGGAGCATCTGGACCTGAGCCGGGTGCGGGTCTATTCGGCGGACATCAGCCGGCCGCAACTGGGCTTGGCCGATGACGATTTCGAGCGACTGGATCGCGAGTTCGGCGCGCTGGTGCACAACGCTGCCAACGTCAATCACGTGCTCGATTACGAGACGTTGGCGGCGGACAACGTCGAGCCGATTTTCGAACTGCTGCGGCTGTGCGAAGGGCGCAGCAAGAAGGTGTTCAATTTCGTCTCGACGCTGTCGGCCTCCAGCACCGTCGACGAAGCAGGCCGGGTGCTGGAACTGCCCGCCGCACCGACGCCGCCGATCTACATCCGCAACGGCTACAACCTGTCGAAATGGGTCGGCGAGCGCATCCTCGAACGGGCGCGGGAGCGTGGGGTGCGGGTCAATCTGTACCGGCCCGGCAACATTAGTTTCAACAGCCTCAGCGGCGTCTGCCAGCCGCACAAGAACCGTTTGATGCTGATGCTCAAGGGCTCGATCCAGCTCGGTCAGGTGCCGGCCTTCGCGCTGAATTTCGACCTGATGCCGGTGGATTTTCTCGCCCGTTTCATCGCCTTCCACGCCAGCCGTTATTCGGCCGAACGGGCGGTGTTCAACCTGCATAACCCGGAGCCCCTGAGCTGGGATGCCTACGTCGCGTCGTTCCGCGAAACCGGCAGCGAGTTTTCGCTGGTCAGCGTCGCCGACTGGCAACAGCAACTGGGCCGGGTCGATGCCGACAACGCGCTGTTCGGCGTGCTCGGTTTCTACCTCAACGGCTTCGAGGAAGACATCGGCGACATCTCCCTGATCGGCCACGCCAACGCCCAGGCCGGCGTGCAGCAAATGGGCGCGCACTACCCGGAAAAATCCCCGGCGCTGCTGCGTCGCGGCTGCGACTACCTGAAAGAAATCAACTTCATCTGACTCATCAACCAAGGAGCAACACCATGAGCAATCTTCAACCCGACACCCTGATCAAAAACCCTCACGGCTGCCACGTCGTGTCTTCGGTGGAAGTACCGGTGGACGCCAAACAGGTGTGGGCAGTGGTCGGCAAATTCGACGGCTTCGACCGTTTCATTCCAGCGCTTTCGCACATCGAAATGACCGGCGAAGGCGTGTCTTCGCTGCGCAAGAAGTTCTTCAAGGATGGCAACGTCGTGGTCGAGCAACTCAACTCCCGGGATGACCAGGCGCTGAGCATGACCTGGACCACGATCTACAACACGCTGGGCGTGGCCAATCTGTGGGCGGCGATGAATGTGGAATCGCTGGGCGCGGGCAAGTCGCGGGCGACCTGGACGATCATTGCCGAGCCGGCCAGCGGTGGGCCCGAGGCACTGCCGGGGTTCAAGGATTTCGTGCAGGGCTTTGCCGATGATGCGATGGGCAATGTGCTGAAGCTGTTTGTGTAAGGTTTCAGTTCTGCGGTGATTGACCCACCGCTATCGCTGGCAAGCCAGCTCCCACAGGTTCCCGATCGGTCACAAATGTTGTGTGCGCCGGAAATCCTGTGGGAGCGGGCTTGCCCGCGATGAACGATAACGCGGTCTGACTTGATGTCAGATCTTGAAGCTGTCGACCAGCTGTTTCAAACGGTTGGCCTGCTGCGACAACGCATCGCAATCCTTCAACGTTTCATTGAGGTTGGCCACGCTCTGCTGGTTCAGCAGGTTGATCTGGTTGACGTCGACGTTGAGGGTTTCCACCACCGCAGTCTGTTCTTCTGTGGCCGCTGCCACCGACTGGTTCATGCCATCGATTTCGCCGATGCGCTGGGTCACGCTGACCAGACGCAGACCGGCCTGGTTCGCCACTTCAACGGTTTCCTCGCTGGACGCCTGACTGGCGTTCATGGTGGTCACCGCTTCGCGGGAGCCGACCTGCAGCGAAGTGATCATCTTGTGGATCTCTTCCGCCGATTCCTGAGTACGGTGAGCGAGGTTACGCACCTCGTCCGCCACCACCGCAAAACCGCGTCCGGCTTCACCGGCACGGGCCGCTTCGATGGCTGCGTTGAGCGCCAGCAGGTTGGTCTGTTGGGAGATGCCTTTGATCACGTCGAGAATGTGGCCGATGTTGTCGGTGCTGGCATTCAGGGTTTCGATCTGGGTGCACGACAGGCTGATCTTCTGCGACAGCTCGGTCATGGCCTGAATCGTCTGCTCGACCACCTGACGACCGTCATCGGCCTGCTCGCTCGCGCCACTGGCGTGTTGCGAAGCATCGGCGGCGTTGCGGGCGATTTCCTGAGTGGCGGCACCCAGTTGATTGATCGCCGCAGCCACGCTGTTGGTGCGTGCACTTTGCTCGTCGGAGCCGATGATCGAGGCGTTGGACGATGCCATCACCCGTTGCGACAGGTCGTGTACGTGGCGAGTCGCGGAAGACACTTCGGAAATGGACGCGTGAATCCGCTCCACGAACTGGTTGAACGAACTGCCCAGCTCGCCGAACTCGTCCTTGCTTTCCACGACCAGACGACGGGTCAGGTCACCTTCACCCTGGGCGATGTCCTGCATCGCGCGGCCCATGGTGATCAGCGGACGCATCAGTACGGTGATCAGCAGGCTCAGGAACACCGCAATCGCGCCCACCGCGACGAACATCGCAATCACTGCCGAGGTACGGAACTGGCTGAGTGCGGCGTAGGCCTTGTCGCGGTCGATCGACAGACCGATGTACCACTCGGCATTCGGCAGACCGGCAACCGGGGTGAACGACAGGATGCGTTCCTGGCCGTTGAGCACCACGTTCTGATTGCCCTTCTCGATGCGCACACCGGCGTTCGGGTAGATGTCCTTGAGGTTCTTCATCACCTGGTCTTTGTCCGGGCTGACGATCACCTGACCGTCACCGCTGACCAGGAACGCGTGGCCCAGGCCACCGAAGTCCACCGAGTTGATGATCTTTACCAGGGTTTCCAGGCTCAGGTCACCGCCCACTACGCCGAGCAGTTCGCCGTTCTTTTTCACCGGCATGGCGATGGTCACCACCAGACCGCCAACGGCAGCCATGTATGGCGGGGTCAGCATGGTCTGGTCAGCGGCCACGGCCTGCTTGTACCACGGGCGCTGACGCGGGTCGTAGCCATCCGGCATCTTCGCGTCAGGGCGCTGGGTGAACACACCGTTGGCCTGGCCGACGTAGGTGAACTGGAAGTTCGAGGTGAAGGCCGGTTGATCGACCAGGCCCGGGAAGTCGGCGTTCTTGCCTTGATGAGCGACGTTTTGTGCGAGGTTTTCCAGTACCAGAATCCGCCCGCTCATCCAGTTCTGCACACTGCTCGCGGTCAGGTCGCCGGCCTGTTGAACGGAGGACTGGAGGTTCTGGCGAATCGTATTTCGCTGCAGATAGTCGTTGTACAAAGTGAACAGCGCGAACGCCAGGACCACAACGCCCGAGGCGGCCAGCAGGATTTTATGGCTGAACTTGAGATTCATTTCATGGGACTTCTTATGCGAAAAGTGGGGATGCGTTCCGGATGCAACATTCCATGTACAGCGCAGGCAGCGTTCTGACGACTGCTCTACTTTGGTGCACGCATGTCTCACCAGTCTGTCGGCACGCTTAGGAGAAAACTTAGGGCTTTGTGGGAAATGGACGAAATTTCTGCCAGATTCCCGCCGAACGGCGTGCCAGAGCGTTCGCCTGTCAATTTTTGATGACTGTTTTGCAGCGCCGGTTGCAAATTCTGTAACCCTTGATGACAATGCGACTAATTATCATTTGTGACGTTCGGGCTGTCGCATTCATGTCCTCACCTGAGTTTGCAGTACAGGCGCTTTACAGTAGTCATCACGGCTGGCTCAACGGTTGGTTGCGCGCGCGACTGGGCAATGCCGCCGATGCGGCGGATCTGGCTCAGGACACGTTCGTACGTTTGCTGCAACGCACCGAGCGTCTGGAACTCAAGGCACCACGCGCATTCTTGCGCACGGTTGCCCGGGGTTTGGTGATCGATCATTGGCGCCGTGAAGAAATTGAACGCGCCTATCTGGAAACCATCGCCCATTTACCTGAAGCCGAAACCCCGAGTGCTGAATCCCGCGCATTGGTGATCGAACTGCTCGAAGGCATTGCCCGCATGCTTGAAGGCTTGAAGCCGAAAGTGCGTCAGGCGTTTCTGCTGGCTCAGTGCGAAGGTTTGACCCACAAGCAGATTGCCGAGCAGATGGGCCTGTCCTTGCGCTCGGTGGAACGCTACGTCGCCGATGCGCTGTATCACTGCTACGTGCTGCGGTACGAAAACTGATGCCGGTGGATAACCTCTCGCTTGGCCGACGCGCCGAGCCACCGCAGCAAGTCGTCCGACAGGCCATCCATTGGCTCCTGCGCCTGCGTAATAACAACGGCAACCCGCGCCTGAATCGCCAGTGCGAACAATGGCGCGCCGAGCACCATGATCACGAACTGGCATGGCAACGGGTGCAGTCTCTGCAAGCCGAACTGACTCACAATCTGCGCGCCGTGCCCAGTGCGCAGGTGGCGTTCAACACGCTGGAAAACAGTGCAAAAGGGTTGGGTCGACGTCAGGCCTTGAAGCTATTGTCCGGCGCGCTGTTGATGGGCTCGGCGGGATGGCTGGCCAAAGACACGTCGGTCTGGCAACAGTGGAGCGCCGACTACGCCACCGCCACCGGCGAACGCCGTGGCTTCCAGTTGCCGGACGGCACGCGGATCGAACTCAACACCGCCAGCAGCGTGGATCTCGATTACACCGCGCAACAACGGCTGATCAGGCTGACCCGTGGCGAAATCATCGTCACCTGTGGCGGTGCCGATGAAGGTGCGCCGATTGAGCGACCGCTGCGGGTGCAGAGTCGTCATGGCAGTTACGAGCCGTTCAAGGCGCGATTCATTCTGCGCCAGGAAGATGGATGCACGCGCCTGAGCGTCACCAGTGGCCGGGTCGCGATTCACTCCGCCGGCAACTCGACAGAGGCCATCGCCGGTCAGAGCTATCTGATCGATCACCATCAAGTTCGCCCGGCGCCACCGTTGGACATGGACGCCGGTGCCTGGGTCGACGGTCTGATCGTGACCCGCAACATGCGGCTGGGTGACTTCCTCAACGAAGTCGGCCGGTATCGTCAGGGGTTTCTGAGCTGTGCGTCGGACATTGCGGATCTGCGCCTCTCCGGTGTGTTCCGTCTTGAGAACACCGACAAGCTGCTGGCGATTCTGCCCCAGACCCTGCCGGTGCAATTGCGCTACCGCACTCGTTGGTGGGTGACGCTGGAGTCTGTGGCCTGAAATTATTTTGGCGGGTTTTCGTGGCAAGTCCGGCTTAGTCAGTAAGCACTTCAACTCAGCCTTCGCGACTGCCTACGGAAACCTACAATGACTGCGCGCGTTACCTGTAAGAACCCTCTGAATTTCTCTGCCGAATCCGGCCTGTTGCGCCACGCCGTTCGGGCGGCGCTGTTTTCTACCGTACTGGGCGTTGGCGTGTTGCCGAGCCTGAGCATGGCGGCCAATGCCAGCGAGGTCAGCAGCCACCGCTACAACATCGCCGCCGGGCCATTGGGCGAGGCGCTGAACCAGTTCGCGCGTGAGGCGGGCATCACCTTGTCGATGACCCCACAGCAGACTCAAGGCCGACAATCACCCGGCGTGCAGGGCGAGTATTCGACCGATCAGGCGCTGAGTCATCTGCTCGGCGGTTCGGGTCTGGAGGCGGTCAGCCAGGACGGCAGCAGCTATGTGTTGCGCACCGTCGCGGAAACCGAAGCGCTGGCCCTGCCGACCACCGACATCAAAGGCTTCGCCCTCGGCAACGCGCTGGGCAGCATGGATGGCTACAACGCGACGCACAGCCAGATCGCCACCAAGACCAGTACCGCGTTGCTGGAAACCTCACAAAGTGTGTCCGTGGTCACCCGCGAGCAAATGGATGACCAAGGCTCGCAAACCGTGTCCCAGACCATGCGTTACACCCCCGGCGTACTGACCAACCCTTACGGTGCCACGCACCGCTACGACTACGTGGCAATGCGCGGCTTCAACGACGGTTCGGTGGATAACATTTACCTCGACGGCCTCAAGTCGATGGGCGACAGCGGCACCTACAGCACGATGCAGGTCGATCCGTCTTTCCTCGAACGCGTTGATATTCTGAAGGGCCCGTCGTCGGTACTCTACGGCCGTAGCTCGCCGGGCGGTCTGGTGGCGCTGACCAGCAAGAAGCCGCTGTACGAGGCCTATCACCAGGTACAAGCCACGGTGGGTACTCAGGGCCAACGTGGTGTCGGTTTTGACTTCAGCGGACCGGTCGATGACGACAAGCGCATCGCCTATCGTCTGATCGGTTTGACGGATCAGTCCGACACGCAATTCGACCACAACAAGGAAAAGCGCTTCGCCCTCGCACCGACCGTCAGCATCGATTTCAGCGAAGACACCTCGCTGACCCTGCAAGCGTATCTGCAGCATGACCCGGATGGCGGCTACCACGGTGGCGTGCCGGCCGACGGCACGATTCATCAGCGCAACGGCAATCGCATCTCGCCGCACTTCTTCGAAGGCGAGCCGGGCATTGACGGTTACTCCCGTGATCAGCAGTCGTTCGGTTACCAGTTCGAACACCGCTTCAACGACGTCTTCACCGCGCGGCAGAATTTCCGCTACCTCGACTCCAAAGTGAACATGGATCAGGTGTACGCCTATGGCTGGACGTCGCCGACCAGCAACGAACTGAATCGCTACTACACCGGCGGTGACGAGCGCCTGCACGCGTTCATCGTCGACAACATGCTCCAGGCCGAATTTTTCACCGGCGCGACCAAGCACACTGTGCTGATGGGGGCGGATTACCAGCGACGCAAAACCGTGGTCGACTGGACCAGTGGCGGCCTGGCGCCGATCAATGCGTTCAACCCGGTGTATGGCAATTCGGCAATTACGCCATACGGCGAGACCAGCTATCTGCGGCGCCTGGAGCAGACCGGCGTTTACCTGCAAGACCTGATCGAGATGGACAAGTGGCGCTTCTCGCTGGGGCTGCGCCAGGACTGGGTGGAAACCTCCGACGAAAACCGCATCGCCGAAGCGGGCCGTCCGGTCGGCACCGAGATCAACGATCGACGCACCAAGCTCACCGGTCGCGCCGGCGCACTGTATCTGTTCGATAACGGCCTCGCGCCGTACGTCAGCTATTCCGAGTCGTTCAATCCGAATTCCTACGCGGACAGCGCCGGCAATCCTCTCGCACCGACCGATGGAACGCAGTGGGAAATGGGCTTGAAGTATCAGCCGCCGGGTACTGACAACCTGTTCACCGCCTCGTTGTTCCGCATTGATCAGGAAAACCTGGCGACCAAACTGCCGCAGGAAAACTTCTATCGCGCTGTAGGCGCTGTCCGTTCTCAGGGTCTGGAACTGGAAGCGCACATGCAGTTGACCGACAACCTGAAAGTCCTCGGCAGCTACACCTTCACCGACATTGAATACTCGAAGTCGATGACCAGCACCTTGAGCACACCGACCAATTTGATCGAGAACAAGGGCAACTCGCCAACCCAGGCGCCACGACATATGGCATCGCTGTGGGCCGACTACAAATTCGACAGCGCGGCACTCGATGGTCTGCGACTGGGCGGTGGTGTGCGTTATGTCGGCTATAGCTGGGCGGATGCAGAGAACACCATGAAGGTGCCGTCCTACACATTGTTCGACGCATCGATCGGTTATGACCTCGGCAAGGTCGGTCTGAAGGGTGTCGACGTACGCCTGAATGCGAACAATCTGACCAACGAATCCTACGTGGCCTCCTGCGCCAGTCTGGACTTCTGCTACATGGGCGAAGAGCGCAACGTCGCCGCTACGGTTAGTTACCAGTTCTAAGCCTTTGTCTTGTGCATAAAAAAGCCAGCCCCTGAAATCAGGGGCTGGCTTTGTCGTATCTGAGGGGAAAGTTTCCATGCGTTCGTTTCTGGTTTTGTTGCACCGGTATATCGGGTTGGCCACGGCGGTTTTTCTGCTGCTGGCCGGGATCACCGGGAGCATTCTGGCGTTCAATCATGAGCTGGATGAGTGGTTGAATCCGGAGTTTTACGCGGCGTCGGCCGAGGGAAAACGTCTACCGCCCGGTGAGCTGGTCGATACGGTGCAATCGGTACATCCGAAGTTGCAAGTCTGGTACATGGAATACCCGAACGAGGAAGGCCACACGGCAATGCTTGCGACGGTTCCACGTAAAGATCCGGCGACGGGCGAACCGTTTAAAGAACGCAATCAGGTGTTCTACCTCGACCCGGTCAGTGGCGAACAGAAAGGCCAGCGTTACTGGGGCGAGTGCTGTTTCCAGCGTGAGAATTTCGTCCCGTTCATTCTTGAGTTTCACTACAACCTGACACTGCCCGGTAACTGGGGTTTGCTGTTGATGGGGTTGGTGGCCATCGCCTGGGTAATCGATTGCTTCATCGCCCTCTGGCTGACGTTGCCGCGGGGTAAACCGTTCTGGAAGAAGTGGTCTAAGGCCTGGAAGATCAAGGGCGGTCATGCCTATCGACTCAACTTCGATCTACATCGGGCGGGGGGCTTGTGGCTGTGGTTGTTATTACTGCCGATCGCCGTCAGCAGCGTGGCGATGAACCTGCCGAGCCAGGTTTTCAAACCGGTGGTGTCGTTGTTTTCCCCGATTGAACCGAGCGTGTATGAAGCTCGAGGGCGAATGCCTGCCGAAGAGCTGGGGATCACCCGATTGAGTTATCAACAGGCGTACGAAAGAGCACAGCAGGAGGGAAAAAGGTTGGGGCTGACAGCAGCGATCGGCGAGCTGTATTACAGCTTTGAGTACAACTTCTACGGTGCGGGGTTCGGACAGCATGACACGGAGGCCCACGGCAAATCCTGGTTGTTCTTCCACGGTACGGACGGACGATTATTGGGGCAGGAGATTGCAGGAGAAGGGACGTTGGGAGAGCGGTTTTATCGGTTGCAGTTGCCGATACATGGGGGGCGGATCATAGGCTTCACCGGACAAGTGATGATCGCGATGTTGGGTGTTCTGATTGCGGGATTGTCGGGGACTGGCGTCTACATCTGGTGGCGCAAGTGGCAGGCTCGTCAGAGCAGCAAGGCACGCAGAGCGGTTTGAAGACTGGTTTTTGGTGTCCCCTGAAACGACAAAACCCCTGTCTGCGTTAGCAGACAGGGGTTTCGGAATTCAATCTTGACGATGACCTACTCTCACATGGGGAAACCCCACACTACCATCGGCGATGCATCGTTTCACTTCTGAGTTCGGGATGGGATCAGGTGGTTCCAACGCTCTATGGTCGTCAAGAAATTCTGTGACCAGCCCGTTACCGCAGTAACGTTCCGGCAAAAATCGGTGACTTCTACTAAAACAAAACCCCAACTGCTTTCGCAATTGGGGTTTCGGAATTTAATCTTGACGATGACCTACTCTCACATGGGGAAACCCCACACTACCATCGGCGATGCATCGTTTCA
>NZ_JBQEQA010000005.1:3128-13576 GCF_052045815.1 Pseudomonas sp. 22085 | reverse complement strand
GATCCGGGTCGTACTCAAATTATGTATACGACACCAGAACCTGCGGGAGCGGGCTTGCCCGCGATGCTTTAACGTTTTAATCGACCAACGTGCAGGCCATGACTACGGCATCTTCACGCCCGCCGACCGCCGGGTAGTAATCCCGGCGCCGGCCGATCTCGTTGAAGCCATAGCGCTCGTACAGGCGAAAGGCCGACGTGTTGCTGTCGCGTACTTCCAGGAAACATTCCCGGGCATCGGCGGCATAGGCGCGGGACATCAGGTATTCGAGCAAGGTCAACCCCAGCCCGCGCCCCTGGTTTTCCGGCTTGACCGTGATGTTGAGCAGGTGCGCCTCATCGAGAATGATCTGCACCACCCCGTGGCCCACCTGCTGCTCTCCTTCGAACATCAGCCAGATCTGGTACTTGCCCAGGCCGTCGAGAAAAATCCCGCGGGTCCACGGATGGCTGTACGCGGCGTATTCAATCTTCAGCACAGCGTCCAGATCCGCCTCGGTCATCGGGCGAAACGATACAGCGTCACTCATTCGATTCTTTCCAGCGCGCCATCAGCCGACGCATGGCTTGCCACACCGCGGCCTTGCGCTGTGGCTCATCCATCAACAATTCCAGCCCCGGCACGGCCCACGCCAGGCCAAGACCCTCGATTTGTAATTCAGTGTTGAACGCCTCGGCATCCGCCTCACCGGCAAAGCGCACCGCCGGCAGGCCGATCAGCCACAGGCAGGCGCACGGCGCCGCCTCCATCTGCACCGACAGGAAACCCTGAACGAAATCCCGGGCCGCTTCAGGGCCCTGATCCATCGTGCCGCGGTTCAGCCACGGCCAGCGCACCGGCTCACCGACAATCTGCGGCGCGTCCGGCAGACCGGCGGCACGCAGCATGTCCTTGAGTAACAGATAGGCAGGATCGCGCGACTGGAAGGCTTCGCCTGTGGGTAACTCCACCAGCAGCAGGCAACGGCCGGCGCGCAGCAATTGCAGGGCAAAACGCGGTGGCGGCACCGGTGCCGGCTTGGCCACCACGGGTGTTTCGTCGACTTCTTCGACCGGTATGGCGCCCGTGCGGGTGCTGGCCAGCGAAGGTCGCGGAACTTCGATTTTCGGCCGTTCGACCGGACGCGCGGCCGGCTGCTCCGGCGCTTCGGCCGGGGTGGCCGGGATCACCGGCGCAGCAATCTCGGGCTCGGGCATGTCCAGCAGCTCGGGCCGCGACGGCGCGGCAAAGGGCAATTCGGTGCGCGGCAGCCAGTTGACCACCTGCATGGCGTTCAAATAGGCGCGGCGGCGGGACTCGATTAGCAAGGGTCGGCCACTTGTGGATAACTGAAGTGCGCTGATTCTACCGCCCTTCGCTCAAGATCGCGCGCTGTTGATCGATAGTCTTGACCGATACCTTGACGCAAAGAAAAGCGACAGCCCGTCCCGAGAGTGAATCGCATCCTTCGTGATGCAGTACAATCGCGGCTTTTAATCGCCAACCAGCCGGCCATTCCGATGATCGAACCCAAGCGCGTCTTGCGCGCCCTCGCTGAACACTGGGCACTTCTGGAGCCACTGTGCGAGCACTTCGACCAGGGCACCCTGAGCCTCAACGAACTGCGCACGCAACTGGCCGCCCAACAACTGGACAGCACGCCGCAGGACATCACCAGCCTGCTCGACGTGTGGATCCGCCTCGACATTCTGGTTCCCGTGGCGAAAAGCCCGAACCGTTTCGAGCTGAACGCGCAGATTCACGACTTCCTCGCCTATCTGCGCCGCGAGCACCGTCTGGGCCTGTGCCTGGAAATCGAAGCCTATCTGCGCCACCTCGAACGTCTGGCCGGTTACATTCAGGATGCATTCGACGTCCGCGACGGCAATGATCTGGCCCGCCAGTTGCGCCTGCTCGACATGCGCGTGCGCGACGTTCTGAAGAAACTCGACAACGACGAACAGGCGCTGGTGGCCGTGGCCGAACGGGCCAAGACCAGCGACCGGCAGATTCCGCTGCGTCAGCGTTACGCCGAAGTGCTGGCAACCTGGGACGAATACGTCGAGCCGATGATCGATCTGGTGAACGCCGACGGCGCTTTCGAGCAAGGCGTGCGCAAGGTCGAAACCGTGCTGCTGAAGATGCTCAGCGAACAGCAGCGCCTCGGCCATCTGGTCGATGACGACATGCTGCTGCGCACCCACGCGCGCATCCTCGAAATGCAGACCAGTGCCCAGCTGACCTTGCGTCACGCTCGGGAATTGCTCCTGCCGCTGCGTGAAGAAGCCCGCCGGCACAACGCCGTGACCCGTGGCGCCGCCCTCGCCCTCGCCGCGATCCGCCGCAAAGGCATTGACGCGGTGCCACAAGCGGCGATGCCACTGTTCACCCGGCCGCAAAGCACCTTTCTCGGCAGCGCCAGTCAGGTCGAAGCCTACGTCTACGCCCTGGCCCGGTTCGAGCCGAAACCGGCGCGTTTTCCCAAGGCGCACAAATCGCAGAAGACCGGCGATGCCCCGCGCGCACCGCGCACCGTGCGCGAGATGGTCGACCGCTGCGAAGAATCCCTGCCGATGCCGGACCTGATGACCTGGCTGCTGGAGCAGGAACCGGACGGCGCGACCGACGAATTGCTTTACTGGTTCTCGCGCCTGTCGCGGGAAAAACGCTTCAAGCGCGAGCGTCTGGAACGCCGCGAATACCACACTCACGAGCACCAGGTCAGCCTGCGCTCCTTCGCCCTGCTCTCGGCCGCCGACACCGCCGCCGAGGATTCTGCGAGCATCCCCAATGCATCTTGATCTATCTGAACTGTCGCAACTCGCGCCGATCTTCCGCGAGCTGTTCAAGGGTTACCACGTCAGCCGCCGCGACCCGGAGCTGTACGCACAACTGTCGAATTTCCAGGACCAATACCGCACGCTGTTCAAGGCACTGGGCTTCGAACTGGTCTGCGACACCCGTGGTTTCTATTACTTCGTGCCGGACATGGCCGCAGCGGCGGTGAACAAGACTGCTCAGCGCTTGGCACTGTTCACTTTCATCCTGGTCGAGCATCTGGCCGATCAGGGCCGCGACCCGATCGCCGTACTCGACGGCGGCAGCCTCGGCCGCGAAGAACTGCCGTCACTGCTGGAAAAATACCGCGACCTGTTCATCCAGGCCGAAGTGCAGACCGTTGAAGAGCTTGAAGAAAAAATCATGCGCCGCATGACCCAGCTCGGTTTCGCCAGCGAGGAAAACGGCGTGTACCGTTTCCTGCCGCCGATGCACCGGTTCCTCGACGTCTGCCTGTCGGTCCAGCAGGACCGCGATCTGGCGGCCAGCGTGCACAGCGTTCTGCCGCTGCCGGCACCGGTGCTGATCGACGAAGAAGCCGAGGCGAAATTCCTCGCCACCGACGACCCGCTCGATCTTTCCGAATTTGAGGAAGAAAGCGAAGAAGACGCACTGGCCCGCGCCATTGCCGAAGAACAGGAGTCCGACGCATGAGCCAGGAACGCTACGGCATCCGCCGCTTTGCCCTTTTGAACACCGCCGGTTACAGCCTTGGCCTGTTCCCGCTGGAAGAACCGCTGTCGGTCTACGGCGCAAACAACCTCGGCAAATCCGCCTCGATCAACGCCTTGCAGTTCCCGATCCTGGCGCGCATGTCGGACATGAGCTTCGGCAAATACAGCCTGGAACAATCCCGGCGCTTCTACTTTGCCTCCGACACCAGCTACATCCTCGTCGAAGTGAACCTGCCTCATGGCCCGCACGTGATCGGCGTGGTCGGTCGCGGCCCGGGTGGCGGTTTCGGTCACCAGTTCTTTGCCTACGCCGGCAAACTCGACCTGGCGCACTACCAGAAAAACGACACCTGCCTGCGCCAGAAGGAGCTGTTCAGCAACCTTGAGAAAGAAGGCCTGAAAGCCTACGAACTCAAGCCGGATGAGCTGCGTCGCTTGCTGGTTGGCGGTCACACCTCGATCCCGCTGGATCTGACCCTGATCCCGCTGCGCTCCACCAGCGAGCAGAGCCTGAAGACCTTCCGCGCGCTGTTCATCAACCTGCTGCACATGCGCGAAATCACCGCAGCCAAGCTCAAGCAGCTGTTCCTCGATGCGTTCGAACACAGCCTGCGTTCCGGCAGCGTCGATTACATCGCCGCGTGCGAAGAAGCCTTCCGCGACGTGCGGCGCATGGAACAGGACTACAACTCGTTGGTGGCGGCCGGCCCGTTGGTCGAAGCCTTGGCCAACGGCGTGAAACAGCGCGATGTGCTGCGCGGCAAACTGCATCGCCTGTCGCCGCTGCTCGACTCGTTGCTCGGCACGTGGTCGGACTACGCCACGGCGCGCAAGGAAGAGCTGACCATCCAGGCCGAGCACTACCGTCGCGAACAAGACGATCTGCAAAACGATCAGCGCGGTGGCACCCAGGAACTCATGCGTCTGGAGCGGGAAATCTCCGGTATCCAGCGCTGGCTCGGCGAGTTGTCGGTGCTGAAGAACCGCTTTGCACTGGTCGATGACGTCAAGGTGCTGGAGCAGCAACTGCTGGCGGCCAAGGACGCTCACGACGAACTGGCCGGTGCGCTGGCGCAGTCCCGTCAATTCAGTGCCGAGGATCTCGAAGAACGTCTTCGCGATCTGGAAAAACGCCTGAAGTCGGTGAAGCAGCAACTCGATCACGCCGACAACAACAGCTACGCCCGTCTGCGCGAAGAGTTCTCGCAACAGGACGTCGAGCGCCTGATGCGCCTGTTCAACAGCGCGCTGTTCAGTCTGCCACTGGGCGAACACGGCATCACCCTCGACGAGAACGGCGAGTGGGTGAAATCGGTCGAGCTGATCCTCGATGGTTTCAAGGGCGAGCGTTTCGAAGTGCCGGGCCTGTCGATCGACATCTCGCACATCGAGCCGCCGGCGCTGCAAGCGCTGGCCGACCGTGCCGCGCTGCGCGATCAGAAAGAACGTCTGGAAAAAGAGCTCAAGCAACTCAAGACCCAGCAAGCCGTGGCCGCCGACCGCGCCGCGAGCAAGACCCAGACCGAAGCGCTGTACCAGCAGGTGCTGGATGCGCAGAAGGCGCTGGAAGATTTCCGCCGCACTCAGACCCTGAGCGCCGAAGAAAGCGACAAACTCGAGCAACTGGCGCAGATGGAAGCCGCGCAGGACGAACTCAAGCGCTCCAGCGATGCGTTCACTGAGCGCGTCCAGCAACTGTCGGCCAAGCTGCAACTGGTCGGCCGGCAAATTGCCGACATGGAAGCCAAGCAACGCACCCTCGACGATGCCCTGCGTCGCCGTCAGTTGCTGCCGGCGGACCTGCCGTTCGGTACGCCGTTCATGGATCCGGTTGACGATTCGATGGACAACCTGCTGCCGCTGCTCAACGACTATCAGGACAGCTGGCAAGGCCTGCTGCGCGCCGACGGGCAGATCGAAGCGTTGTACGCGCAGGTGCGCCTCAAAGGCGTGGCCAAGTTCGACAGCGAAGACGACATGGAGCGCCGTCTGTCGTTGCTGATCAACGCTTACGCGCACCGCACCGACGAAGCCCTGACCCTGGGCAAGGCGCGTCGTGCAGCGGTCACCGATATCGCGCGGACCCTGCGCAACATCCGCAGCGACTACGACAGCCTGGAGCACCAACTGGCGCTGTTCAACCGCGAGATCAACAAGCGTCAGGTGTCCAACCTGCAGAGCTTCCGCATCGTCCTTGCGCCGAACAAGGAAGCGCTCAAGCACATCGACCAGATCATCCACAGCGCCGGTCAGTACGAAGAAGGCGAAACCCTGTCGGTGTTCGACCTGAGCCAAAGTGCGGAACAGGACAACAAGAACGAAGAGGCCAAGGAATACCTGGCGCGGCTGGTGGCGGCGAACCACAACCAGCTCGGCCTCAAGGACTTGTTCGAACTGGCGTTCGAGATCACCAAGGTCAACGGCCAGCCGGTGATCCACACCGACATCGATGGCGCGGCGTCCAACGGCACGACGATGACCATCAAGGCGCTGACCAACATGTACCTGTTGCTGCACTTGATGGACCGCGACCTGGCCGGTCGCGTGCGCCTGCCGTACTACCTCGACGAGGCAGCGGACATCGACGAGAAGAACCAGGCCGCACTGCTGGAAACCAGCCTGCAACTGGGCTTCGTGCCGATTCTGGCGAGTGTGAAGCCGCAGGTCTGCGCCAGTGTCGCCATCGACCTGGAAGGCGGCAGTGGCCCGGCCGGGATCTACATCGACGAGGCCGACTGGAAGTACATCCGTCGCCACGATGTGGTGAAGGCCACCGTCAATGTCGAAGCGGACGAGCCGGAGCTGGATGCGGTTTGATGCGTAACTGACGGGCACAAAAAAGGGCCGCGTTCCATTGGATCGCGGCCCTTTTTTATGTCTTGGAATTTTGTGCTGAATGACAGGACCTCTTCGCGGGCAAGCCCGCTNATTTGTATTCAACACAAAAACCTGTGGGAGCGGGCTTGCCCGCGAAGGCGTCCTCAACAACGCCCCATATTCCCGGATTATTTACCGAGGGGGATTTTCGGTGCCCAGTTCAGCCACTCGTCTTCGAACTTGTCGAACAGCGGGAAGGTTTGCTCGGCGCGCGCGGGGTTGCCCATCTGCTCGCCGTCCGGCGTGGCGAAGGCAATGCCGCCCTGAATCGCTGTCTCAAGCGACTCCGTGCGCACCGTTACGCCTTTGAACAGGCCGATGTCGAAACCGACGCCGCTGGTGTTCCAGAAGCGACTGCGGCTGCGCACCAGTGGCGCGTATTTCGGTTCGATCAGGATGTGCACCAGTACGCGATCCGCTGTCTGGCCCAGTTCGTAACCGGTGACTTTGCCTACGGTGATCTCACGGTAGGTGACCGGCACGCCCGGTTTCAGCGAGCCACGACGGGCAGCGCTCAACACAAGGCTCAAGCCTGCCTCCTGCTTGGTGACTTCCGGCGGATTGGCCAAGGCCACGAAGTTCTTCTGCGGGCCGAGGTTCTTGGCTGCCGGTTGCACTTCGATGTACTGACCGGTGACCAGGGTCTCCAGGTTCGAGGTCTTGATCAGCCCCAATTCCGGTTTGACCACCCAGAACTGGCTGCCAACCCGGGCAATCTTCTCCGGCACTTCAGTGATGCGCGCGGTGAGGATGACCGATTGCAGATCATCGGTCAGGTCGACACTTTCGATCTTGCCCACGTCCAGGCCTTTGAAGCGAACCGGGGTGCCGCTGCGCAGACCGTCCGCACGATCCACCTTGATGGTGACGACGGCGCCTTTCTGATTCGCTTCATCATGGCTGGCGAACAGACGGAAACGGGGGATACGTTTTTGCAGCGGCGCCTTGGCTTGAGGGGTTTCGAAGGCGATACCGCCGGCCATCAGGGTCTGCAACGATTCACTCTTGACCTGAATGCCGCCGGTCAAACCGCCGGTCAGCGTGACGCCGCTGACGTTCCAGAACCGGGTCGAGGCGTTGACCAGGTTTTCGTATTCTTTCTCGATGTGAACGCCGATCACCAGTTGCTTGCGGGTCTTGGAGAACTGATAACTCTGCACCGAACCGACCTTGACCTGCTTGTAGAGGATCGGGCTGCCGACATCGATTGAACCGAGGGTATCGGTGAACAGCACAAGGTGCAGGCCGGGTGAGCGCAGATCCAGCGGCGGCGCTTTTGGTCGGGCTTCGAATTCACGTTGCGGAGCGCCGCCCTTGTCGCCCGGGCGCACGGCGATGTAGTTACCTTTTACCAGTGCTTCCAGACCGGTGATGCCGGCCAGGGAAATCGACGGTTTGACCACCCAGAATTGCGTGCCGGTGACCAGATAGTCTTCGGCCAGCGGGTCGAGAGTCAGTTCGGCGGTCGCGCTGGACAGGTCCGGATCGATCTTCAGCGCTTTCAGGTTACCGACCTGAATGCCCTTGTACATCACCGGAGTGCGCCCGGCTTGCAGGCCTTCGAAATCGCTGAGTTTGACCTTCACGCGGATGCCGGCGGCGGCCGCATCGAAGTCTTCGTAGAGACGGAACGGCAGGCTTGGATCGGTGGGCGGGCTGTCCTTGCGGTTCTCTGGCGTGGCGAAGGCAATACCACCGGCGACGATGCTGGCCAGAGACTCGCTGCGCACTTTCACGCCGGACAGGTTGGCATCGATGCTGATGCCGCTGGCGTTCCAGAAACGGGTGTGTTTGCGCACCAGTTTGGCGTAGGTCGGTTCGATGAACACCTTGAGCTCGACCGTGCTCTGATCTTCCGACAGCACGTAGCTTTTGATCTGGCCGACTTTGATCTGCTTGTAGAACACCGGGCTGCCGCGGTTCAGCGAACCGAGGCGATCAGCCTTGATCGTCAGGTGCAAACCGGGTTTGGAGTCCGACAGCGGAGGCTCTTCGGCCAGGGCCTTGAACTTGCGGGTCGGCTCGCCTTCGCCGGGGCTGATGGCCACGTAGTTACCCGATACCAGGGTTTCCAGGCCGGTGATTCCGGCCAGGGTCACGCTCGGTTTGACCAGCCAGAAACGAGTGCTGGTCTTCAGGTACTGATCGACATCCTTGTTCATCTCGATAGTCGCGATGACACCTTTGGAGTTGCCTTCATCATCGAGCTTGAGTGCTTTCACCTTGCCGACCGGCATGCCTTTGTAGACCACCTCGGTCTTATTGGCTTGAATGCCTTCACCGCTTTCAAACCGCACCTGAATCTCGATGCCGGTTTCGTTATAGGCACGCCAGCCGAGCCAGCCGCCGATAATCAAGGCGATCAGGGGCAGTACCCAGATGGCAGACCAGTTCGAAGCCGGTCGGGTTTTCGCTACAGGCAAATCAGTCATGGTCGGCATCCGACTCCGTGTTATCCCAAATCAGTCGGGGATCGAAAGTGACAGCGGCGAGCATCGTCAGAATCACCACACTGGCGAAGGCGATGGCGCCAAGATTGGCTTCGACACTGGCAAGCCGGCCGAAGTTGACGACCGCCACCAGAATGGCGATCACGAAAATATCGAGCATCGACCAGCGGCCGATGAACTCGATGAAGCGGTACATCCAGATCCGCTGACGGGCGGACAAGGGCTGGCGGCGCTGCACGGAAAACAGCAGCAGCGCGATGCCCACCAGCTTGAACGTCGGCACCAGGATGCTGGCAATGAACACCACGGCGGCAATCGGAATCATGCCGTGCTGCACCAGCTGGATCACGCCGGACATGATCGTGCTTGGGTCACCCTGGCCCAGTGAGCTGACGGTCATGATCGGCAGCACGTTGGCCGGGATGTAGATAATCGCGGCCGTAATCAGCAGCGCCCAGGTTCGCGCAAGGCTATTGGGCCGCCGAGCGTGAACCAGCGCACCGCATCGGGTGCAGGTCTGCACATCGCTGTCGGTATCCTGCCTGTTCAGTTCGTGGCATTCGGTACAGATCAGAATGCCCGCATCAATCGCCCGCATGGGCATCTTCTCCTGATAACGCCTGCCAGATCTGATGCGGTGACATCACCACTTCGAGCCAGACCTGAACCAGTAACAAGCCGATGAAACATGCCAGACCGAGACCGACGGTGATGGCGGCCATGTCCGCCAGTTTGACGATCGCCACCAGGACGCCCATGAGGTAGACCTCAAGCATGCCCCAGTCTTTGAGGTGGTGATAAATGCGGTAGAGCAGCAGGCCGTAGCTACGACCGATGTTGAAACGGATGGTCAGCAACACGACCAACTGACACAGCAGTTTCAGCAGGGGAATTGCCATGCTGCACAGGAATACGACGACTGAGACACCGCGCATATCGGTATTGAACAGACCGATCACACCGCTCCAGACCGTGTCCTGCGACGATTGCCCGAGAACATTGAGCTGCATGATGGGTAAAAAGTTCGCCGGTACGTAGAGCAACAGCGCGGCAATGACCAGGGCAAGACTGCGCTGCACCACGTTATGCCGATGAGCGTAGAGTTCGTAACCGCAGCGTGGGCAGAGGGCTTTTTCGCCGTGAGCAAGCTTGGGCTTGCGCATCAGCAGATCGCACTCATGACAGGCCACCAAGTCATCCAGCGGTAAATCTGACAGCCCGGGGGCGTCAACCGAATCTGACATAAGGGCTCTGGCTCCGAAAAAGTTGGGATCTATTCTAGTGTTCTGATTCGAAAATAACTGTGCAAATTTGTTCGCTGACGCGAGCAAAAACTTTCCTGCAGGCAAAACAAAACCCCAACTGCTTTCGCAATTGGGGTTTCGGAATTTAATCTTGACGATGACCTACTCTCACATGGGGAAACCCCACACTACCATCGGCGATGCATCGTTTCACTTCTGAGTTCGGGATGGGATCAGGTGGTTCCAACGCTCTATGGTCGTCAAGAAATTCGGGTACTGACTCGCGACCAGATGGCCTCGCTTCAGCAAATTGGGTATGTGACAGCTGTCGGTGTCTTGTGAGCGTCGAACTTTCGGTTCATTGCGTCTTCACACACCGCAATCTG
>NZ_JBQEQA010000005.1:0-3078 GCF_052045815.1 Pseudomonas sp. 22085 | reverse complement strand
TCTACAGATTGCTTGGGTGTTATATGGTCAAGCCTCACGGGCAATTAGTATTGGTTAGCTCAACGCCTCACAGCGCTTACACACCCAACCTATCAACGTCGTAGTCTTCGACGGCCCTTCAGGGAACTCAAGGTTCCAGTGAGATCTCATCTTGAGGCAAGTTTCCCGCTTAGATGCTTTCAGCGGTTATCTTTCCCGAACATAGCTACCCGGCAATGCCACTGGCGTGACAACCGGAACACCAGAGGTTCGTCCACTCCGGTCCTCTCGTACTAGGAGCAGCCCCTCTCAAATCTCAAACGTCCACGGCAGATAGGGACCGAACTGTCTCACGACGTTCTAAACCCAGCTCGCGTACCACTTTAAATGGCGAACAGCCATACCCTTGGGACCGGCTTCAGCCCCAGGATGTGATGAGCCGACATCGAGGTGCCAAACACCGCCGTCGATATGAACTCTTGGGCGGTATCAGCCTGTTATCCCCGGAGTACCTTTTATCCGTTGAGCGATGGCCCTTCCATACAGAACCACCGGATCACTAAGACCTACTTTCGTACCTGCTCGACGTGTCTGTCTCGCAGTCAAGCGCGCTTTTGCCTTTATACTCTACGACCGATTTCCGACCGGTCTGAGCGCACCTTCGTACTCCTCCGTTACTCTTTAGGAGGAGACCGCCCCAGTCAAACTACCCACCATACACTGTCCTCGATCCGGATAACGGACCTGAGTTAGAACCTCAAAGTTGCCAGGGTGGTATTTCAAGGATGGCTCCACGCGAACTGGCGTCCACGCTTCAAAGCCTCCCACCTATCCTACACAAGCAAATTCAAAGTCCAGTGCAAAGCTATAGTAAAGGTTCACGGGGTCTTTCCGTCTAGCCGCGGATACACTGCATCTTCACAGCGATTTCAATTTCACTGAGTCTCGGGTGGAGACAGCGCCGCCATCGTTACGCCATTCGTGCAGGTCGGAACTTACCCGACAAGGAATTTCGCTACCTTAGGACCGTTATAGTTACGGCCGCCGTTTACCGGGGCTTCGATCAAGAGCTTCGCGTTAGCTAACCCCATCAATTAACCTTCCGGCACCGGGCAGGCGTCACACCCTATACGTCCACTTTCGTGTTTGCAGAGTGCTGTGTTTTTAATAAACAGTCGCAGCGGCCTGGTATCTTCGACCGGCGTGGGCTTACGCAGCAAGTGCTTCACCCTCACCGGCGCACCTTCTCCCGAAGTTACGGTGCCATTTTGCCTAGTTCCTTCACCCGAGTTCTCTCAAGCGCCTTGGTATTCTCTACCCAACCACCTGTGTCGGTTTGGGGTACGGTTCCTGGTTATCTGAAGCTTAGAAGCTTTTCTTGGAAGCATGGCATCAACCACTTCGTCGCCTAAAGGCAACTCGTCATCAGCTCTCGGCCTTGAAACCCCGGATTTACCTAAGATTTCAGCCTACCACCTTAAACTTGGACAACCAACGCCAAGCTGGCCTAGCCTTCTCCGTCCCTCCATCGCAATAACCAGAAGTACAGGAATATTAACCTGTTTTCCATCGACTACGCTTTTCAGCCTCGCCTTAGGGACCGACTAACCCTGCGTCGATTAACGTTGCGCAGGAAACCTTGGTCTTTCGGCGTGGGTGTTTTTCACACCCATTGTCGTTACTCATGTCAGCATTCGCACTTCTGATACCTCCAGCAAGCTTCTCAACTCACCTTCACAGGCTTACAGAACGCTCCTCTACCGCATCACTTGCGTGATACCCGTAGCTTCGGTGTATGGTTTGAGCCCCGTTACATCTTCCGCGCAGGCCGACTCGACTAGTGAGCTATTACGCTTTCTTTAAAGGGTGGCTGCTTCTAAGCCAACCTCCTAGCTGTCTAAGCCTTCCCACATCGTTTCCCACTTAACCATAACTTTGGGACCTTAGCTGACGGTCTGGGTTGTTTCCCTTTTCACGACGGACGTTAGCACCCGCCGTGTGTCTCCCATGCTCGGCACTTGTAGGTATTCGGAGTTTGCATCGGTTTGGTAAGTCGGGATGACCCCCTAGCCGAAACAGTGCTCTACCCCCTACAGTGATACATGAGGCGCTACCTAAATAGCTTTCGAGGAGAACCAGCTATCTCCGAGCTTGATTAGCCTTTCACTCCGATCCACAGGTCATCCGCTAACTTTTCAACGGTAGTCGGTTCGGTCCTCCAGTCAGTGTTACCTAACCTTCAACCTGCCCATGGATAGATCGCCCGGTTTCGGGTCTATTCCCAGCGACTAGACGCCCTATTAAGACTCGCTTTCGCTACGCCTCCCCTATTCGGTTAAGCTCGCCACTGAAAATAAGTCGCTGACCCATTATACAAAAGGTACGCAGTCACAGAACAAAGTCTGCTCCCACTGCTTGTACGCATACGGTTTCAGGATCTATTTCACTCCCCTCTCCGGGGTTCTTTTCGCCTTTCCCTCACGGTACTAGTTCACTATCGGTCAGTCAGTAGTATTTAGCCTTGGAGGATGGTCCCCCCATATTCAGACAAAGTTTCTCGTGCTCCGTCCTACTCGATTTCATGACTAAGAGACTTTCGCGTACAGGGCTATCACCCACTATGGCCGCACTTTCCAGAGCGTTCCGCTAATCTCAAAGCCACTTAAGGGCTAGTCCCCGTTCGCTCGCCACTACTAAGGGAATCTCGGTTGATTTCTTTTCCTCAGGGTACTTAGATGTTTCAGTTCCCCTGGTTCGCCTCTTGCACCTATGTATTCAGTACAAGATAACCATCTTGTGATGGCTGGGTTCCCCCATTCAGACATCTCCGGATCAAAGTCTGTTTGCCGACTCCCCGAAGCTTTTCGCAGGCTACCACGTCTTTCATCGCCTCTGACTGCCAAGGCATCCACCGTATGCGCTTCTTCACTTGACCATATAACCCCAAGCAATCTGGTTATACTGTGAAGACGACATTCGCCGAAAATTCGAATTTCTCAACTAAGAGAACTCACAAATTTTACCTTAGCCTGATCCGTTACCAGTGAAAGTAACGTTCAGTCTATCTTTCTATCACATACCCAAATTTTTAAAGAACGA
>NZ_JBQEQA010000004.1:171743-343612 GCF_052045815.1 Pseudomonas sp. 22085 | reverse complement strand
CAGATTTCTCAGATGGACACAGGATGTGTGAGCGACTGAGAACCTTGTGGGAGCGGGCTTGCCCGCGAAGGCGTCAGAAGCCATACCGCAGGACTTTTCATGAATTCGCAGAGCATCATCGTCCCGAAAATCTCCAACCTGCCGGTGCACGAGCCCCGGGCCCGGGCGATCCTGCGCTGGCTGGTGCGCAGGAATATCGTCAAGGAAGAACTGAGCACCTGCGGACGCACTGGCAATCGCATGGCCTACGCCATCGCCGATGGTGCCCGCGCGGTGGTGCTGCATCCCGAGGCGCTGCCGTTCGGTGAGCCGATCAATGGGCTGGAAGTCATCACCAAGCGCTGCATCTACACCCCGGCCAAGGGTTTTCTCGAAGAGGCCGGTTGCGCCGAGTGCCGGCAGGAGATCGGCGAAGCGCTGTTCGAAAGTCTGGAAGACTGGATGCCGGGCCGCACCGACAACTTCACCTGCCCCGAATGCGGGCATGAAGACGATATCAACGGTTTTCTGTATTTACAGGAATGCGGGTTTTCCAACCTCGGTTTCATCTTCAACAACTGGCTGGAGGCGGGGTTCAAGCAGAGTTTCATCGACGAATTCGCCGACTGGCTGGATCAGCCGGTGAGCTGGGTCAAGGTCGAGCTGTAAGGGCAACTTTTCCCGTACATCAGCAACATTGATATAAGACAAGTTTTACATTGAGCCCGGTAGGGTGTCTGAGTATAATGGCGCGCTTCCATTTTCCCGCTCGGGAGCCCCCGCGATGCTGCGTATCAGCCAAGAAGCTCTGACCTTCGACGACATTCTCCTAGTGCCCGGTTATTCCGAGGTGCTTCCTAACGAAGTCAGTCTGAAGACCCGCCTTACCCGTGGCATCGAGCTGAACATTCCTCTGGTTTCTGCCGCCATGGACACCGTCACCGAAGCCCGTCTGGCAATTGCCATGGCTCAGGAAGGTGGCATCGGCATTATCCACAAGAACATGACCATCGAGCAGCAAGCTGCCGAAGTTCGCAAGGTCAAGAAGTTCGAAGCCGGTGTGGTCAAGGACCCAATCACCATCGAGGCTGACGCCACGGTTCGTGATCTGTTCGAACTGACCCGCATGCACAACATTTCCGGCGTTCCGGTGCTGCACGATGGCGACCTGGTCGGCATCGTCACTTCCCGTGACGTACGCTTCGAAACCCGTCTGGATGCCACCGTTCGTGAAGTGATGACGCCCAAAGAGCGTCTGGTCACTGTTCGCGAAGGCGCCGACAAGAACGAAGTCCGCGAGCTGCTGCACAAGCACCGCCTGGAAAAAGTCCTGATCGTCGACGACAAGTTTGCCCTCAAAGGCATGATGACCGTCAAAGACATCGAAAAAGCCAAGGCCTACCCGCTGGCCAGCAAGGACGACCAGGGTCGTCTGCGCGTTGGCGCTGCAGTCGGTACCGGTAAAGACACCGGTGACCGCGTTGCAGCCCTGGTCAATGCCGGTGTGGATGTGGTGGTGGTCGACACCGCTCACGGTCACTCCAAGGGTGTGATCGACCGCGTTCGCTGGGTCAAAGAGAATTTCCCTGAAGTGCAGGTGATCGGCGGCAACATCGCCACCGGCGCTGCCGCCAAGGCTCTGGCCGAAGCTGGCGCCGACGCCGTCAAGGTCGGTATCGGCCCTGGCTCGATCTGCACCACCCGTATCGTCGCCGGTGTCGGCGTTCCGCAAATCAGTGCCATCGCCAACGTTGCCGCTGCCCTCGAAGGCACCGGTGTTCCGTTGATCGCCGACGGCGGTATCCGTTTCTCCGGTGACCTGTCCAAGGCCATCGTGGCTGGTGCTTCCTGCGTGATGATGGGCTCGATGTTCGCCGGTACCGAAGAAGCGCCGGGCGAGATCGAACTGTTCCAGGGTCGTTCGTACAAGGCTTATCGCGGCATGGGTTCGCTGGGCGCCATGTCCCAGGCGCAAGGTTCCTCCGACCGTTACTTCCAGGACTCCTCGGCAGGCGCCGAGAAGCTTGTACCTGAAGGGATCGAAGGCCGTGTTCCTTACAAGGGCACCCTGAGCGCGATCATCCACCAGTTGATGGGCGGTCTGCGTTCTTCGATGGGTTACACCGGCAGCGCCAACATCGAAGAAATGCGCACCAAGCCTGAGTTCGTGCGGATCACCGGTGCCGGCATGGCCGAGTCCCACGTTCACGACGTGCAGATCACCAAGGAAGCGCCAAACTACCGCGTAGGTTGAGCCTTCAAGCAACAAGCTAAGCAACCGGGGCTGTTTTATTCAGCCCCGAGTTGTTTCTGAATCACGACTGTTTCTGAATGACTTAGACGAGACTGAATCATGGCCCTCGATATTCACGCTCACCGCATCCTGATCCTCGACTTCGGCTCGCAATACACCCAACTGATCGCCCGCCGCGTGCGCGAGATCGGTGTGTACTGCGAACTGCACCCGTTCGACATGGACGAAGATGCGATCCGCGAATTTGCGCCAAAAGGCGTGATCCTCGCCGGCGGTCCCGAGTCCGTGCACGAAGCCAACAGCCCGCGCTGCCCGCAAGCGGTGTTCGACCTGGGCGTACCGGTCTTCGGTATCTGCTACGGCATGCAGACCATGGCCGAGCAACTGGGCGGCAAGGTTGAAGGCTCCGAACTGCGTGAGTTCGGTTATGCCCGTGTTGACGTGGTCGGCAAGAGCCGTCTGCTCGACGGCATCGAAGACCACATCGACGCCGACGGCCTGTTCGGCCTCGACGTGTGGATGAGTCACGGTGACAAGGTCACCAAGATGCCAAGCGACTTCCACATCCTGGCCAGCACCCCGAGCTGTCCGATCGCCGGCATGTTCAACGACGAGCGCGCTTACTACGGCGTACAGTTCCACCCGGAAGTGACCCACACCAAGCAGGGCGGTCGCATCCTGTCGCGTTTCGTTCTCGACATCTGCGGCTGTGAAGCCCTGTGGACCCCGTCGAAGATCGCCGAAGACGCCATCGCCAACATCCGCGCACAGGTCGGTACCGACAACGTGCTGCTGGGTCTGTCCGGCGGTGTGGATTCCTCGGTGGTTGCGGCGCTGCTGCACAAGGCCATCGGTGATCAGCTGACCTGCGTCTTCGTCGACAACGGCCTGCTGCGTCTGCATGAAGGCGAGCAGGTGATGGCCATGTTCGCCGAGAACATGGGCGTCAAGGTGATCCGCGCCAACGCGGAAGACCAGTTCCTGAACAACCTGGCCGGCGAAGCCGATCCGGAGAAGAAGCGCAAGATCATCGGTCGTACCTTCATCGACGTGTTCGATGCCGAATCCTGCAAGCTGGACAACATCAAGTACCTGGCTCAGGGCACCATCTACCCGGACGTGATCGAGTCGGCTGGCGCGAAAAGCGGCAAGGCCCACGTGATCAAGTCGCACCACAACGTGGGCGGCCTGCCGGAAGAAATGAACCTGAAACTGGTCGAGCCACTGCGCGAACTGTTCAAGGACGAAGTCCGTCGTCTGGGCCTGGAACTGGGCCTGCCGTACGACATGGTCTACCGTCACCCGTTCCCGGGCCCGGGCCTGGGCGTGCGCATCCTTGGCGAAGTGAAGAAGGAATACGCCGACCTGCTGCGTCGCGCCGACCACATCTTCATCGAAGAACTGCGCAAGGCCGACTGGTACCACAAGGTCAGCCAGGCGTTTGTCGTGTTCCAGCCGGTGAAATCGGTTGGCGTGGTCGGCGATGGCCGCCGTTACGCCTGGGTCGTGGCCCTGCGTGCCGTGGAAACCATCGACTTCATGACCGCACGTTGGGCACACCTGCCTTACGAACTGCTGGAAACCGTTTCCGGCCGCATCATCAATGAAATCGAAGGCATCTCCCGCGTGACTTACGACGTGTCGAGCAAGCCGCCGGCGACGATTGAGTGGGAATGATCCCGCGTCTGGCACTGCCCGGCACGATCTAGCAAAAAATGCCCTGAAGCCCGCGTAATTGCGGGCTTTTGGCTTTTTGGGTCTGGCAAATTCGGGTAGCGTTCTGCATCGCCAAGCACGGTGTTTGTGTGGCATGGTACGGGGTATTGACTGCATCTAATGCCATGCATGACGCTCAATACCATGTCCTTTGCCTCAGTTTTGGCATGGTATCGAGTTGGCCTAAAGGCCCGGTTTTACTGGGGATGGGCCCCATTCTTCCGCGCTTTTCAGGGCATGGTATTTTTTCATGGAAATAGTGGAAGCCATGCTCACCGATACCAAGCTTCGAAATCTCAAGTCCCAGGACAAGCTCTACAAGGTGATTGACCGTGACGGCTTGTACGTGGCCGTCACCCCAGCCGGCTCAATCTCCTTTCGCTACAACTACTCCATCAACGGCCGGCAGGAGACCATCACCTTCGGTCGTTATGGCTTAGGGGGGATCACTCTGGCAGAGGCTCGCGAGCGGCTAGGGGAGGCGAAGAAGATGGTCGCCGCTGGAAAGTCTCCAGCTAAGGAAAAAGCGCGTGCGAAGGCGCGCACGAAGGGTGCTGAGACTTTTGACGCTTGGGCTGAAAAATGGCTGCGCGGTTACCAGATGGCGGACTCGACGCGAGACATGCGTCGATCAGTCTACGAGCGCGAGCTGAAGCCGAAGTTTGGTAATCAGAAGCTGGTTGAAATCACTCACGAGGATCTGCGAGCGCTGACGGACGCCATAGTGGAGCGGGGTGCGCCTGCAACCGCCGTCCATTCACGGGAGATCGTGCTGCAAGTTTTCCGTTGGGCCATTGAGCGTGGCCAGAAGGTTGAAAACCCAGCGGATCTGGTGAGGTCTGCCAGCATCGCCAAATTCGAGCCACGTGATCGGGCGCTGACGCCTGATGAAATTGCGCTGATGTACCAGTACATGGATCGGATCGGGACAGCGACGTCGGTTCGTGCCGCAGCCAAACTCCTGCTGCTGACGATGGTGCGCAAAAGCGAGCTGACCAATGCGACGTGGAGTGAAATCAATTTCAGCGAGGCGCTATGGACGATCCCCAAAGAGCGGATGAAGCGCCGAAACCCTCATTTGGTGTTTCTGTCCAGGCAGGCATTGGATTTCTTCATCGCGTTGAAAACCTTGGCAGGAGGTTCAGACTACGTTTTGCCGTCACGCTACGACTCTGATTTGCCGATGAGTGCAGCTACGATCAATCAGGTACTGACGCTCACCTATCGCCTTGCCCAAAAGGAAGGGGTGCCCCTAGGCAAGTTCGGTCCCCACGACCTGCGACGCACGGCCAGCACGCTGTTGCATGAGGCGGGCTACAACTCCGACTGGATCGAGAAGTGCCTCGCACACGAGCAGAAAGGTGTGCGCGCCGTTTACAACAAGGCCGAGTACCGGGATCAGCGTCGTGCGATGTTGCAGGATTGGGCCGATATGATTGATGAATGGACGCTTAAGAAACTGCGAGAAACGAATAGGTAGTCTGCATGGTCATCTCCCATGCCAGCAAATCGCTTAGGGGGAAATTGCCCTGCGCTTAAGCAGCGGCTTTCATTGGTGCTGACTAGTTATTTGCGTTTGATATGAACAGTCACAGGTATGGCTGATGGGTGAAAGTAATAATTCACGGTTGATTGCTAACGACCAGAAGCAATTCGTCATCGTATGCAATGCCAAGTGTATACTGCTTCAGCTGATACGAATCGGCGGGACGTGTCTCATGGCCGTAAGGTAAATACATCTGTCATAATGCGCAGGCCAGGATCCCTTAGAAGACTTCTTAGGCTTCTGGTTTTATGTTTTTTCGTGCTAGGGAGTGGGGAGATTGAGAAAAGATAAAATAACCATTGAAGACATTGATACCTTTGATGATTACAAAATGGAGTATGTTTGGGAGAGGACGAAGCTTGATATGGAGTCAAGAGATGGATGGCTCTATTTGGGTGCTGACGCCAGCAACCCTAGTTTCGCAAAACTAGGTCTGACCATGGGGGATCTAGCATCTAGATCCTACAGCTCAGGAAATCCGAATTATTATTTATTCTGTGCATTTAAATGCAGACATGACATATCGTTAAATGAGCTAAAAATCGTAGAGAATAATATATTGAATCGCTTAGAGCATCTCTACAGATATAGCGATGGCAGTACCAAAAGAATGAGATTCTATGAGTCTAGAATCCTTTCTGAATGTTTTTGTGATATAAACTTTATAGATTTCTTTCAAAATTTGCACTATGAGATCTATGAGAATTATAGAAGCTACTTCGTGATATCTGGTATGGATGATGGTTTTGGCGGGACTGATGGCGAGTTCGTCGATTGTTTGTTTAGCCCTACGTTAAATGATCCCCATTTCTATAGAAAGATGATTATTCAGTACTGATTGATATGTCAGTTGTCGACCTCTTTCATGTGGATAGCGCGATAAATTCTTCGTTCGCTATGGTCCGTTAGTGGACGGGGGCTGACTGTCTTTAGTCGGCCGATTGCTACCTTTTACATAGGTGGCAACGGCCGTTTCCAGTCTATTGCTACTGGAGAAGACAGTATGGACTGCCAGCTAGCGTCCGTACGGCTGCCTACGACCAGAGGGGGTTATAGTCTCTTCTTTGTCGATCCGCATTTCTTGCGCTTGATTCAAGGCCCCAGGGAGTCTAGTCATTTGCCATAATTACTTTCCCACAACGTATATTGGCATCCAGTTTTTTGGGAAATTTTGGTCGTTCCAGGCTTTCGAAAATTTCTGCTGTCCCCAGAAGTCTTCTGTTACATAAAATACAGCGTAGAAAACGCGATAGTCACTATCTCCAGTATAGCCTTTTACATCCGCCGCAATTTGCTCGATTGTAGATTTCAGCTTCTGTTCATCAGCAGCGTATTTGTATTCTACGGCCGCATATAGCTCGGGGATTAATATGTCTGGACAATATTCTTTGGCTGTTTTTATAAAATTGCTCTTTGGGGATTTTGAACTTGCAAAGACAACGTTTAGGGTTGACTTTACCGCTTTGTATACATCGGCCTCTGATTTTGGTGCTAATTTGTTTTTTGAAATGATGACGGCTGTATTTTTAAGTATCGTTTCTAGGTATTGTAGGCCAGTTATTCTTTCGTACTGATCTTCACTTGATTCTGTGAATTCGAAGGATGATAAGAATTTACTAGTTTTAGCTATGAATACACTGTATGGCTCACCCGAGCCATAATGATCTATCTCAAATTCATCTCGATGATTTAGACTTGACGGATTATTGCCAAATATTCGGAGGTATGTATTTAGATAGTGATTTAGATTTTTATTGTCTAAGTAGCAGATGATGTTTAGGTAGATGCTCTCTAGTGTTTCCTGAAAAGGTCTGACAAACTCGTCGTCCGCGTCAAGTAAATACTGCGGTGGATTATTTTGGTCTTTATTTAGCGTCCAGTTGCTCCAGTCGATTTGATGGTAGGCGACTCTTGCTTCAAGTTGTCTGGCTTCAGATATTAATCTTTTTATGCGGTTTTCTAAGTATTCCAATGGGCGCTCCGTGATAGGTTGTGTATAACGCTGTGGGACATGTTTCAAGAATTTTACGACGCTCCGTGGAGCGCCCTTCAGGGCGGTACGGTCAACAATGCGTGCATTTTTAAAGGCGACCTTACGCTGTCGGAAGTCGAAAGCTATCAGGGATTGAGCGAAGCGCCTTGGAAACTGCTTGGCGCTCGATCTCTAGTCTGCGAGCAATTTCTGACTGATTGAAGCCGAATTTCTGCAACACGAGGATTTGCTTTCTCCGGTCTGTCAACTTCATGTCCACCATTAGTCGAGCGAGATTTCTTAGCTGAGCTTCGTCCGCTAGATGTAGTGTTTGGCTAAGCATGTACTGAAAGATATACGTGTCGATGAGCTCGTCACCTGACTTTGCCTTAGGCTCTGCTCGTATCGCGCATTGTCTGCTCAATCTGGCCAGCTCTAGGTCGAACTGCGCTACAGATCTCATAGCTTGCCTGTATGCCGGGTTCCAGCGTCCATCTGGTGTCTTTGGGCGGTGGGTGGTGCAGTACAGGTTGCTCAGGCGAAGGTGTTCATCAAGGTCACGCTGACCTTCACCTTCTGCGAACAATGCTAGCTCTGCTCGCGCGCCGCAGAATCTGCAAAACCCCTTCAAGCGTTGACCGTTCAAACCGCCCATATCCTTGTTAGACGGTTGCTTGCGCTTACATGCGAGCACCAGTTCTATCAACGTCTCAAGCGTCGCAATGAAGCGGCGATCATCTCCCGACTGCTTGTCGTGGGTCAGAACAAAGGCTCGTAGCAGTTGACGCTGTAGGCGGACCATAGCGGCAACGCCAACCAGCTGCATAATCGCGCTGAACGCTACATTTGTTCCTGCTCCGGGTATATGGCCCTGATAACGCGATGGAAGCGTTTCGGCATATGCCGCTACGGCTGGGTCGATAAGCTCTTCGACCAGACGAACGATCGGATAGCGTTTAGATGCTGTGGAGTAAGGCTCCCAGCGATCAAGGAATCGGTGAAGGGCCTCTCTGACGGAGGCGTCACACGCTTCCCAAATGGCTATGGTCGTTTGTTTTTTCATGTCAACCATTCTAGCCAATCATTCTGTCGAAGCAATAGGCACCTAAAGGCACGATCAGGCACACATTCGCTGTGACTGGTAGGGCCTAGCTATGCACCCATCGAGCAAAAAACTCATCGACAAAAAGACACTCCTGTCGATGATCCCGCTATGTGAGCGCACGATCTATAACTTTGAAATGAAGGGTAAATTTCCACGTCGAATTGCGGTGAGTAGCCGCAAGGTCGTGTGGGATTTAGCCGAGGTAGAAGAGTGGATTGATACATGCAGGGAGTCCGGCCCTGCTCCTAGGCCAGGAATGGCAGTCTGAGCGGTGCGAGTAAGGCCTGAGACAAGGTCGATATCGCGTCCTTACTCAGACACTGCAAACGCTCTGGTAGAGCTGAATAGCGCAAGTTCACAGCTTGCGCTTTTCAGTTCTCAGGACGAAGCGCAGATGTACCACGATAGGACGAGAGCCGGTTTTTTTTCGTTGCTCGTCGACTCCCGAGGCGAAAAGCGCCAGTCTTCTCATCGTTTGGCTGATATGCCAAAAGTGCTCAGTTTGTTGGACAAAAAACGTGACACGTGGATGTCCCAAGCAGAGTTCATCCGACCCAATAGGCGAGTCGTTAATCTTCTGCGGCTTGGTCTGCTGTTCGCCGACCTCGACACCTACCGCGTGCCCGCGCTGGCTGGGCGAGCGTCTGACCAACTGGCCGCGTCCGTCCTATACTTCTGCGCCGAAGAGGGCTTGCCGCCGCCGTCCGTGCTGATCTACAGCGGCCGGGGCATACAGGCCAAGTGGCTACTGGAGGGCACGATTCCACGACAGGCCCTGCCCCGCTGGAACGTCTGCCAACGCTACCTTGTGGATCGTCTCGCGCACGTCGGGGCTGACCCGATGGCCAAGGACGCCAGTCGCGTGCTGCGCACCGTCGAGACGGTCAACAGCAAGAGCGGCGAAGTCTGCCGCGTGGTTCATGTCCAGAGCGGCCTTGATGGTCAGCCGATCCGCTACAACTTCGAGTATCTGGCCGAGGCCCTTCTACCGGCAGCCCGATGGACTATCGAGAAGCAACGGCAGGAGCAACAGAAACAGGCCGAACAGCGCGCAACGAGAAAGCCTTTCCTTTTGGTGCCCGGCAGCAAAGCTGACAATCTGCGCGGGTTTTCCGGCCGACAGCTCGCGTGGGATCGGCTGGAAGACCTGCGCAAGCTGGCCGAGCTGCGCGGCGGTGTCAGTGAAGGCAGCCGAATGCAGCACCTGTTTTGGCGATTGAATTTCCTGCTGCTGTCCGGGGCGACCAACAGCAAGCAGATGTACCACGAAGCGGCAGCGCTGGCCCGCGAACTCGATCCGCAGTGGAACAGCCGTTCCAAGGAACTGATGACACTGTTCAGCAAGGCCAAAGCCTACGAGGCCGGGGAGAAAGTCACCTTTGGTGGCAAGGAGTTCACGCCCCTTTACACGCCCAAGAATGACACCCTTATCAACCTGTTCAGGATCACCACCGAGGAACAGCGGCAGCTTAAAACCATCGTCAGCCAGGCCGAGGCCGCAGAGCGTCACCGGAAGCGCGAGGAAGCGCGCCGACGCGCCGCCGGTGCGGTAGACCGGGAAACCTACGAACAGGCGTCCCTGACCCGCCAGAAGCCTTGGGAGGCCCTTGGAATGAGTCGCCGCAGTTGGTATCGAGCGGGTAAGCCAGCGGCCCAGGAGCTTGAGACAAGTCCGTGCGTATTACACACAGAAAAACTTTCGGGCTGTTGATATCAACACAGTCTGGTTTGCACCAAAGGGGGCAGGATCACAGGGGGTAGTGGGAGTTGGCACAAGTCCGTGCGTATTACTAATGGCGAAGCCCCCAGGGTTTTGACGGCGGCCCATTCGCGCAGGTTACCCGCAGCTTTGCCTCGCTGATTCTCCGTCCTTTGAGGGATGTTCAAAGTCCGTGCGTATTACTAATGTTGCTGCTAATCGCGCATCTCTGAAAATGGGCGGGGAGTGGTGATGCCCCCACCCTTACTGCTGAATGAGCTACTGACGATTCTCGGGGGCCTCTTTCCTTTGAGCTTTCTGCACCGCTCGTATCGCCATCACAATTTGTTGGGCCTGGGCTGCACTGCTCTTGCTACCCAGCAAAGGGAGGCGATTCAGATGCTGCGCTCCGGAAAACATGTGAAAGGATGCCGAAAGGGCCAGCGGGCTAACTCGAAGCTGCAAAGCAGTCCATTGTTGATCCAGTCTATCGAGCAATGGTCCATGGCCTTTGCTCCGTAGCCACCTACCGAGCGCCCACAAGGCGATTGCGGAGGTTGATGCGAACACGGCGAATCCTGCGAACTTAAAAATTGCCATCATAGTTGTTTCTCCGGTTGGTCGTTGCTTGAGGCCATTCCTGGCACATTTAGCGATGTCAGTTGGCCGAGTGGGGAATTGCTTTCAGAGGCCGGACGAATAAGGTTGGATTCTGCTTCTGCAGCATCTCTGCTATGGGGCGGAACGGTCGTACTGGACTCATCAGAAGCGGGGGATGGAGAGCCGGCACCAAGAGTAAAAGAGTGCGCGCTCTCCATGCCCGGCACGGCCATTGAGGCCATCACTCCGAGTGCCTTTGCTCCGCCATTTGCTGCTTGGAAAAGTGCGCTGCCGGAGCTGACAACGCTTCCTTGCTGTGTTGCTTGTTGGTCTTTGTCATTGCTGCCCAAGACGTTTTTTGCAGCCTGCTCGTTGGCCTGCTTAGCGCTGCTTGCCGTTTGCTGTGGGGCCGCGCTCCCGCCTAATCGAGCACCGGAAGCCGCTGCCCCTTTGGCAGCTGCTTGTCCGCCCGTGCTTGTACTGATGCCAGCGGTTGCACTGCCGCTGGAGGCGGTCGCCGCAGGCGCACCGGCAAAGCTGGAGTTGATCGAGGTGGCCAGCCCCCCGCTAGCCCCACTGGCACCGGCGGCAACGCTAGTCCCAGAAGCACCGAGAGCACCAGCAGCAGGAGCGGCAGCCCCAGCCGTGGCGATAGTGGCCGCAGCAGCTGCCGCCCCGGCAGCACCAGCCACTGTCATTCCACCAATGGTCGAGCCGCCGCCCATTGATGTGCCGCTAATCATGCCGCCGATTAGGTCAGGAATCGTCTTCGTCAGGTAGCAGCACACCAAGGCTAAACCGACCATTGTCATCAATGAGGCTTCATCGTTGGTGTAGGCAGCTAACCATTCTTTGGCCGACTGTACGATCAGCCCGACGATCAGAGTCAAGACGAACAACTTGGCGCCGATTGCCACGGTGAACCGCATGGGAGCAATCGCGAAATCGCGTGTCCATTGCGAGCCACCAAAACCGTAGAACAGCACTGACGCATTGATGATTACGTAGGCCTCTACAAGCGTCACAAACATAAACGCTGCGATAAAGGCGAAGCACGCCAAGACCAGTACCGCGCATACTGCGATCAGAACTCCTTTGCCCGGAGAGAACACTGAAATGCCCTTCACCATAGTGCGGCCGAAGTCCAGGGCTACCGCGAGCATATCGCCGGGTTCTAACGCTCGGCCAAGACCGCTCGCTGATGCGGCCGCATCGCGGAAGCTGTCGACAAGGGCTGTCGACCATTCCACGGAGTAGGTCATTACCGCCAGGAAGAAACCGATCACTATGATGAAGCGCAGCAGCTCTCCGACTATCTCGCCCAAATCAGCTTGTTTCATGACCAGAGGCATAAACGTCCAGATGAACTGGATAGTGGCGAGCAGCCAAAATAATCTTATGGCGTAGTCGTACAGCTTTCCTGACCACTGGTGAGACTGCTGCAAAACGAGATCTAGCAGGCCCTGAACCGAGGTGTCGGCATGGGACAGGTCTGTTGCAGCCATAGCATTTCCAGCCAAGAGCATGCTTGCTAAGGCAATAAATAAGAGCAGGCGACGTTCCATAATCAGTACCCCTTAACGCCGCCGCGAGAGTTAGGACGTGCCCCAAAAGCAGCATCTGCGTCATGCTGTTGCCTATGTTGTTCAGCCGCCACAGCACAGTCGCTATCGCGTTGAATGACCACGGTGACAACTGAGCCCATCATCGCGGCCCCGGCGCAAATGAGGGTCATGACCCATTTCGAGATAACCATCTTCAGTACCCCTTCACACCGCCGCGTCTATTTTCACGCGATTCAAATTGCTGCTCGGCTGCTTCGCTAGCGGCTTTTCGGTCGCCTTGCTGAGCCATGTAATTACCCTGCATATTGATTTGCGTGGCCACCAGATCACGCAGCTTTTGCAGTTGCTGCACGTTCTGCGAAGCTATTTCATTGCCCGCCTGCATGGCTTGCATCCGTCCTGCGGCACTTTGCGAACGTGCCACTATTTGGTTGAGCAGAGCATCTTCTGACTGGAAAGTGCTGGTATTGATGTTCGCCGCTTCCATAGCTGTTTTGGCGTTGTCGCGGCCTTGCTCCGACCATTTTTTATAACGATCTCGCGTTGGAGTTTCTGCGGAGTTTGCCGCTTGTTGAAGGTAGGATTCGAAGCCTGGAAATGCAGTATTGAACTGCGCATCCATGTTCTCAATTTGACGGCCCAACGCCTGCGAACGTTGATAGATATTGATCACACTTTTAAGGTCGGCAGCGATGCTCCCGAACATCGAATCGGGTAGGCCAGTGCCTTGTGTGACCATGTTCTGATACTGCTGTATTTGAGTTTGAAGTTGCTGGGCTGTGTTTAGTGCCGTGTTGACCTGTTCGGCATACTCGAACATCTGTTGATAGAACGTCGAGCAATTTGCGCAATAGATGGCGTAAGCAGGGGAGGGCGCAGTGTAAATACCCACTCCGACGAATGTGCTTGCCATCGCGATAGCAAGCCTTACGTTTCGACCTAACTTTCGGGAGGCATAAGCCAAGGGGGTTCCTGATTCCTGATCCATATCGAATTCCTCGTCTGTGGCGCTCGAGTTTCGATTATTCACTGATATGGGATGGTTATAAACATGCGGATAGTTTTCTATCCGGATCTACCAAAGTGCATAAAGGGCCGAAATGACCGTAGGGGGATTCGTCGCAAGGAAACTAAAGGCAACTAAAGGAAATTCAAAGCAACACAAGGAAACTTAAGAATAATTTAGGAAATTATAAGTTGGTTTTGTTGCGGTGGCGGAAAATTTCCTTAAATTTATGTGAGGTTGCACTTATCGGGACGGCAAGATGTGTGTTGTGGGTCCACAGGCTGCGCCTGCTCCCCCTCAACACCGCTCCTCACTCACCTACGGTTCGACGATATCTTGCTCTGCGAGGCCCTAGCCGCTGCCGCGTCTGAAAAGCAAAAATAGGAGCACGAGTCATGACAGAGGGCACCAAAGGGAAGGCCCAACCTCGACGGCGTGGTTACAGGTGGCCATAAATATGAAGAGGAGAGCTATTGTTCAAACTGAAAAATGGTTTTGTGAAGCCGATCGTACACAAGGGGCACGTTCCATGTGCCCCAATTATGATAGTTCAGCCAGCGGAGACTAAGGCTTCTTTAGCTAGGCGTTGCATGTTTAATGATCGGGTGCTCAGGCCAGCTTTGGCGAATCGGTAACGCATATACGAGGAGATATCATCCTCGTGCGAAGAAACTACCAATTGGCGATTGCTGAACTCACAGCGAAGTAGATCAGTTAAAGAAGCGATATTGACCTCATCCAACGACTGGGACGGGTCATCGATTAAGATAAGCGGTACGCTTGAATAAACTCGATTCAGTGAGAGGAAAAAGCCTAGGCTGAGTGCTGACACCTGTCCAGAACTCATCGACAAAATCGCATCATACTCAGATTTTTCTGCTGTGAGGAACCTGAGTTCTTTGCCATCCTTACTTTCAATAAATAAACCCAAGCCACGCTGATAGTTCTGAATGAGTCGACCACTATATATGTGGAAAATCAGCTCAATTTCAGCAATCGTTTGTTCAGAGTAACTGCGCTCTGTTTTCTCTAAGGTGGACTTTAGGTTGTTGACCTTGGCTTTAGCAATTTGCGCTGCTTTTGTTTCACGCTGAATGATCTGTAGCTCATCAAGACACTGCTTCAGCCTGCTGCTTTGCGCCTCGTTTGCTTTAGCTATGATATAAAGCTCTTTGTCTCTCAACGTTTGAGGCTCAACGATATAGAAATCTTGCAGCTCTTTGAATGCAGATGTGATCACATTTCTCCAATCTTGCGGAAGAGGTTCTGTCTCGGCTGTTTTCTGACTTCTGATGAACGCTGTCAAAGCTTGAGTCCGAGTGTCCACCTCCTCGTCATTTTCAGAAAACGAGTAGTCAATTTGTACGCCTAAGGCTTGAAGCCGGGCGGCGAGTTGATTAATCGCCGGTAAGCGAGCTTTTTCGCGGAGCAGGGCGTTGTGTAGGGCGCTGTTGTAACCTACGGATAGCTCCGCTTCCCGGCCTTGGATCTGAGCTTCAATTAAAGTCAGCTCCGCAGCCATCTGCCCAGTGAGGTTTATCAAGGTCTGGCCATCAGCACTTAGCGCTTCATTGATCTGCTTTGACCTGACTTCAATCTTTTGCAGCATCGCATCATGGGATTGCCAGTCGGCTCCGCACATTGGGCAATGCTGATCGTCGGGATAGAGTTTAGCGTGCTCAGCCACCAGTTCTGCTTTCAGACGATTCAGCTCGGCTGCAACTTTGGTGTTGGCACTGCTCTTTTGCTGAAGCGCGTCGCGGGTAATTATTTGCTCAAGGAACCATTCCAAACGCCCTTGGAACCATCCAGTAAGGCTATTGGCCTCATCGGCGTTGATGACAGTAGCTCCGCGTTTGACAATGCCACCACGTTTGAGCAGTTCATTTAACTCATTTTTGGTGGCTTCGAGGCCATCCAATTTGTTCAGGTCAGTGCCGAAGTGCGCCAGACACTTGATCGAGTCCTTATTCAGCTCGATATAATTTTCAATAGATTCGTTTTTGTCTCTAGACTGTATTGCTCCTTTTTGTTGAGCCAGTCTTTGAAGGCGTTGGATGGTCTCGATGTATTCTCCATGGATCTCCGCAGAGTATGTGGGGAAGGGGTTCTCCTTGTCCCAGCCAGGTTGCAGCGCTGCTGTAGAGGCATTTTTATATTCTATTGCTCCTAAGTCTGCCTGAATCATTCCCTTCAGTAAGCCGGCTTCCGACTCTAGCCTTGACAGATCTGCGGCACGCTTTGGATCACTAATAAACTTTGTAAGCCGCAAAGCGATGGCCTTGCAATTATCTCTATCTGCTTTTACGTCGCTAATATTGAAAAGATTGTTTAATGCTTCTTTGCGCTTGTCTACTCGCGTGTGGAGGAGTTGGTTTTGGCCCTGCTCTAGATAATTTAAGTAAGAGAAATTCTCTTTAAAGTTTTTGCCGAATAGCTCCTCAATGAAGCTTTCGCTGCGAAGATTATCTCGTATATAATCGTTTGACGAGAACTCAGGTAACTCGTAAAGCATGAGATGAGCAAACTGGTCTGCTCGATTGTTTGATTTCTCGTCAAAGTCTGCTGCGGGTGTATGCCTCGCTAGAATTAGCTTGCGTGAGCCATTGGTGAACTCTATTTTAATTGCTAAGTCTTTGTCGCCGGAGCGGTTATTCCAAAGCAAGTTGTCCTCGTAATTTGTTCTATTTCCCATCATTAATGTGGTGAACAAATGACAAATTCTTTTGATGCTGCCGGTTAACAATAATTCAATCGCGTCAAATATACTGGTTTTGCCAAACCCGTTAGGGCCATCCAATGTCAATAGTGATGAGTCGCCGAAATCCAGATGGATTTGTTTGAAAGCCTTGAAGCTTGAAATCTCAATTTTGGAAATTTGCCAGTTCATCGTTAATCAGTTCCTTGATCAAGTCTTCCACATTTAATAGGCCATGTTTCTGTATTGTTTCATAGGTCTTGCTAAGGTCGGCCTCGGCCACTGCTTCGTCGATTTGCAAACGAAGGGGGATTAGTTCCGCTTTATTTATGTGAAGCGCCAAAAATGGCAGCTTAATGAATATTTTTGCGGCTGCGCTGTATTTAGTGGCGGCTGTGGGTTCGTTTTTGTATATGTCGAACTGTGCTTTGTCTGAAATCAGTTCGTTCAGCTTGGCAAAGTTGATTCCCTTAATCGCTTCAATCTCTGTGTCGCTATAGTAAAGCACGTATTTTTTATAGAAATGAGGATCTTCTTCTATTTCAAAAATCTGCTCTTCGTAATTTTTGAACTCGGCAAGCTTGTCAAGGTGATGAATGCAAATTAAATCGCAATTCTTTTTAAAGGCTGGGTTAGTTATAAACTCTACCGGTGCTGACTGATTAATGGTGGCATTGAGGTCGCCAGGCTTCATTAAACTGTCTAACCTGTGCAAGACTGCAAATCTGATCGCGGTGCCATCTTCTCGAACATAGAAGCCGGTAGTGTCGTTCTCATGTACTTTGGAAAAGTTGTGTGCATCTAGGGCTTGGTGAATGAGGTCAATAATCATTTAAGTCGAGCCTCTGCGTCGTCTTTTGTTAAAATGCTGATGCACAAACTTTTGGTAATGTTGCTGTCGATGCGATTCTGATCGTCAGGGGTGATTGTGTCGAGATAGTTTGTATACTTTGTATCGATTGTGAAGCTCTCGTTGGCCTTGGCTGCAATAAGATTGTTAAATTCGAATAGTAGCCTGCCTAGATCATCATTGTTTTTTATTTCTGCTATAATTTCAGATGTACAGTATTTCTTGTCTGTTGGTTCTGGTAAGTATAATGCTGTAGGCGCGTAGAATTTATTATCGTTGTCTAAATAGTGCGGTAGTCGTTTTAAGATGGGCTCAGCACTGATTGTATGCAGGAGGTCTGAGTATCGACGTATATCTGAACTCTGTATGCGTGAGAATTTTTCTGACGGCTTCATAAGTTGACAAAGTATTTTGAAGTCGCCACCCTCAGAGAGTCTTATAAGCTCGTAGATACGTCTAGCTCGTTCGTATGCCGCGTCCGACATACCTGGGAGCGATTCAGCTAACCTTTCTTCCAAGTATGTGTGTAGGCGCGCCTTCAACTCGATCGCGTAATAGTCTTTTCTTTCGTATGGATTCGCGTCCATTATGTCTTTAAGAATGCTTTCCGCAGGCACCCGATGTTCATAAGCTGCTATACGCTGAGCGTCACCATCATTTTGTATTTTTGCGTGAATAATTAGCGCTTGAGAGCTAATTTTATCAGATGCTAGACAGTAGTTGGCGTCTACAAGGCTATCATCGTAGACTACCGCTTGTCGGGCGTAAATTTCTTTGATTACCTGCTTTGTTAGTTCTTCAATCTTGTCAAGTTCGCAGTGGCGTACAGCACCATATGCGTAAAATTCAACTCGCTCGTTATTGGGGTCTATATAGTCGCTATCATCGTTGATAGGTTGGGATATGTGGAAATATCTTTTGATTCCTGCGACTCTGTCGAGTTCTATTAAAGCTGACTTTTTTAAAGCGTCTTTGTAGTTGCTGCGATAGTCACCGATTTTTGCCTTTACCTGATGGGCGCTTATTACTTTATTGTTTTTATAAATGGCAAAATCGTCTGTGCTGTCGAGCTGTAGCTGGAAATCACAGTCGCCTTGATTGATAAGTTTCAGACAATGATAAAGCGCTACTTTTCCTTGGTAAACGAATCCGCTCCAAGTGGAAATGGCGCTATGTGGGTACTTGCTTGCTTCCTCGTCGCTCATGTTGACTCCTTTCACCACACGATTATGCACTTAGGCGCAAGAATGATATCACAAGGCTATTATTTTTAGTCATGAGTACGAGCTTATGGATCAGTCAGACCTGTAAGAGCCATGCGCCGTGAGTAGATCGCTTAGCAATCCTGTTTTGTCGCAGCAGGATGCCGAACGCAGTTTCCAGCGTGATACAAGGATGTCGGGACGCTAGTATGCTCGTCTAGCTGGTCTGGTCCGTAGGCCGGGCTACTGGAACGGCGCGCTTTGTGAGGAGGTGAACACCTATGAGAGATAGGCCGCATGATGAGGCTATGATTGCCTATTTCCAGGCCCGGCCGGCCTATGCAGCAGCTTTGCTTGCCGAAGTACGTCGCGGCGGCGACCCCGCCGAATGTGCCGTCCTGCTACGTCAGCTGCAAAGGGTGGTTGGAAGGGATTCCACAGTAAAGGTCGGCACGACAGGGGACGAGCGCGAATGAGATTGAACCTGTTGATCGATACATCTGTATGGCTTGACCTTACGAAAGACCCCAGACACCTGCCTTTGCTGGACGCGTTGACTGCGATGGCTGAATCTGGGGAGGTCGTTCTGATCATGCCGCAGATCATCATTGACGAATTTGCTCGTAATCGCGACCGAGTCATGGCGACAAGTCGAGCAAGCCTTTCCAGTCACTTCAAGCGTGTCAGGGAGGCAATTATGCAATTTGCCCCCGAAGAAGGTCGAGATGCCACGCTGAGACAGCTGAACGAAGTCGACCATCGAGTCGCTACTGGCGGAGAGGCTGTGAACGAGGCGGTGGAATTGATCGAAAAGCTGATCGGGGAAGCGTCCCCCGTCCCTGTCAGCGATCGCATCAAGGTGCGTGCGGCGGATCGGGCTATCGCCAAGGTTGCCCCATTTCACCGGCAAATGAATGGGATTGGGGATGCCATCATCATCGAGACGTTCATTGATGCGATAGCCGAGCGCAAAGAAGATGACGTGTTTGCGTTCGTGACCCATAACATTCACGATTTCAGCCAAAAGGGGGCTGACACGCGTCTCCCGCATCCCGATTTGGCCTCGCTTTTTGATGGTGTGAGGTCACGATACGAAACCAACCTAAGTACGCTACTCAGCGAATTTGCAAGCGACCTGATCGAAGAAACTCGATTCGAGCGTGAGTTCAGTCAAGACCCTCGGCAGTTATCTGAACTGCTTGAGGCAGAAAACAAGCTGACCACGCAGGTTTGGTACAACAGAAAATGGAATATTATCGCTCGCGTCGAAGACGGTGAAGCGAAGCTTGTGACGAAAGAAGTCTGGGACCAAGCTACTCTGGAAGATCGGCGCAACCTCCTGGTCGATACCATTTGGGAGGGAATGCTTGCCTCCATGAAAAGAGCCGAGGAGGAGATTGGCATCGCAGAGTTGGGGCCTTGGTCTGACTTCGAGTGGGGAATGGTCAATGGGAAGCTATCAGCAATTCGCTGGGTGCTCGGAGATGAGTGGGATATGCTCGATACGTGATGCTGAGCATGGTTTTTTTCGTGGTACTGGCTTATGGTTTTTCAATAATTAGTTGATTTAGCTGCTTTTACAACATCTATTGATAATAGAGTGGGAGTGATCCCGCGACACCGGTTGTATTGATGCAATGAAAAACCCTGGCTTCGGCCAGGGTTTTTTTGTTTGTGGCAATGGGCAGGTCAGTGGGGAAGGCGGCTTTGCAGTTGCAGCCCCATCTGTTTCAGTGCGCTGGATAACTGCTCAAGATTATCGTAGGGGACGCGGTGTACCGGACCCCAGGATGGGCGATCAATGTAATAGCGCCCGTCTGCGAAGGTCTGGACAGGGGTTTGTACAATCTCGCCGTTCACACTTCTGTGGAACAACCGATAGGTACCTTGCGAACGTTCGAAAACATACATGCCCGCGCGATACAGGAGTCGGTGTATTTGCAGTTCGCTTCGGCTGACCGGCGCCGCTTCCAATTGCACCAGCGCGTCGACGTAATGGGTATCGAAAGTCCCGCGTTGTACCAGCGTTTCTGAATGCGGGCCCCGTTCTATATCGATGCCTGGGTCCGGTGAGACACGTTCGCCCAGTCCCGGATCAACTTCTTCAATGCGCAAGCCAATGCCGCCTTCCAGTTCGCTGATGCCGGCAACGCCCCTGAACGTATTGGTGTTTTCCACGCCTGTCAGTACCACCCACTTGCCGACGTCATTCAGGTTCTTGTCGATAAACATGATGTCGGCTGTCAGGTGATTGGTCATGATTTGCTCCTCGGGCCGTGCGAGCGTATCGGGCCTTTTGTAGGAGGCCGCGCAATCGGTCGCCTGGACTCGAATACCGTTTTCTCGGGCGCTTTTGACCAGTGCCAGTTCGTCGAACCGCCCTGCCGGATCGGTACCGAGGCGACTCAGGTACTGCTGCAAGTCCTCGGACATGACGCCGGACTTGAAGTATGCATTCAGGTCAGCCTGGGCAAAGTCGCTGAGCAGTCGGCGCACATAAAGCGTCTTGACGCCTTCGCGCGCCAGAGCAGGCATGTTTTCAATGATCAGTCGCATGCTGGTGATTCGGCCCGGGGTTTCGCCGATCACCAGACCGGGCGCTTCCTTGAGTGCCTGTGCTACGAAATCCATGAAGGTCATTGAAGAGGTAATTGCAGGTATCGGCGGGCGTGGCGGCAGGTTTGCCCATGGCAGGTTCTTGTAGAAGCGCCTGGCGGAGATCCGAAGCGCGCGGGCTTTATCGGCGAAATACAGGGCATAGCGATCCGGAGCGATCAGCCCGCCGTCAGGGCCAATTCGCAGTTGAATATGGGTTTCACGTAATTGCAGGGCCCAACGCCTCAGTTCGAACTCCCGCTGCGGATCGACTGCGTAAGGCGTCTTGACCAGTCGGATGTTCGGCGGCTCGCTGGGCGCAGGGTTTGACGGTCCAGGTTGTGTGACCAACGGCTCCGGCTCAGCGGGCGAGGGTTCGCGTGTATCAAGTTCAAGTGCCACATCGACGGTGCATTGCCTGCCCAGGCACTGGCCGCCTCCCTTGAGTCCCAGTCGGGTCATGCGCTCCCACAGGCCTTCGCTGTTCAAGCGCACGGGTATGGCGTGGATCAGTTGGCTGGGTTTGGCCGGGTCGATGATCGCCCAGAATCCGCCACCCTGTGAGTCGTTGAAGTAACGGACGCAGTAGGCCGTGTCGTTCATCTGGATGGCGTAGGGAGGATCGGTGTCGAGTCTGTAGATGCCGCGATATTTGCCCGGCTCCGTAACCGGATCAAGACCGTCGAGGATTGCGTTGGATTGAAAGCGTTGCGGGATTTGTGAAGCTTGCACTGGTTCGGATATGACCGAGGGCTGTTCTGGCAGAACAGGCACGATGTCATTCGGTTGTTCTGGCTCCAGTTCCGCTGCTGTATCGGCTTCTGTCAGTTCGCTTGCTTCGATGGCTTCTGACGGCACGTCGAGCTCCGCCAGTGCGCCTGTGCCCTTGAGAAACGGAATATTAAACAGCGCGTCGATGCCGCTGAAAATGGCCGCCAGGACACCTTCCTTGCGTTCCGCGGCAGTCCTGCCATTGACCGCCCTGTCGATGTTCAGCCCCATGTCGGCGAGACTGGCGCCAATGACCGGCAATGCCACGGGCCAGCCCACTACAGTCATCGGGCCAAATATTTTCAGGCCGGCGCTCAGATAACCGATCCACAGTTTCTTGCGCAGATCCGCGTTTGAGGTCAGGGAAAGATCCGCTTCGGCGAACATCGCGCTATGGGCACAGTCACGCAGCCAGCTGAATGCATCCACCGTGACCGTGTGATCGTTACGGTTGATCAGATGATGATCCGAATGCCCCCAGGTGCTGACCAGTCGATTCATCAGGTCACTGATGTGTTCGGTCATCCAGTGCCGGTCAGCCAGCGAGAAATGTTTGAGGAAGAGCTCACGCGGCGCTTTCTCGTTCAACTGTTGCAAGGCCCACCAATGCAGGTCGGCGGGGGTGTCCAGCACATGAAATGGCTGGTTGTCGCCGGGCACATAAAGGATTTGCCGGCCGGTCGAGTCGATGATGCGCAGGATGTCGGTGGCCACGCGGCCGTCGATATCCAGTGCGCAAACCCGCAGGCCATGGCCGGGCATGAACTCGGCTTGCAGACTTGGCAGGCTCACGGGCCAGCTCAGCGGGCCGATGACCGCGCTGATTGCAGTCTGGAAGTCTTCGTCGTTCAGGTGGCCGAGCTCCCGGGCTTCAACGGCTTTGCCGAGGAAGTTGCATTTGGCCAGTGTGCGGAATTCGCTGGAGTGCTGACTCCAGAACGACTGCAGCCCGTTGCGGTAACGCTCGCTGAAATTGAGGTTCCAGAAGTCGTTGATCACCTCGTGACCGTGCAGCCGGACTTCGTTGCTTGCATCGAAGTTTTCGGAGTCTGGTCCTGCGCTGTAAAAACCGCCGTATACACCGAGCAAGTCGGCGTTGTCCTGATCCGTGGCGCGGAACCGGTGTATTACCAGTTGCGTCAGGGTCAGGCTTTCATAGGGCTTTTCGCCATAGTGCTGCCAACCGGTGAATGATGTGGACAGGCTCTGAGCTGTTCTGAATCGATGGTAATAGACGTGATCGGGGTCGAGGCCGGTAACGCCCTGCCTGGCGAGAACTTCAATGGCCACCTGTCGGGCCGTGTCGTTGAGACTCGGGCACGCCGTGACCACTTGGGTGGCCATGACCTTGAGTGCAGCTCTGTCTGCGTCATTGGGCAGCGTACGTTGTTCTGTCGGGTTCATTCGCTCTATTCCTTGAGAGTGAGGTCGGAGGGTGACCCATTCGCTCAAGGGAAGTGCGGTACAGGGTTACTACCCGAGATCGTCTTTGATGTGCGGCCATCCGCCACGCTGCCCTTACCGTTTCGCAGGCGCAGGTGTATCGTATTCGCCTTTTGCGGGCGCACAGGCCCGCCGCAGATACGTGAGGTAGTTGAGTTCATGTCCTTTACCCGTCGCCAAATCCTCGGTGGCCTGGCCGGTCTTGTTGTCGTTGGCGTGGGAGCGGGGGGCGCGTCGCGTTACTGGCTGGGCAAGATGGCCGATGCCGACGCAGGGCATGACTATGAGCTGATCGCTGCACCGCTGGACGTCGAGCTGGTACCGGGGCGCAAGACCGAAGCCTGGGCCTTCGGCCCATCGGCGCCGGGCACCGAATTGCGCGTGCGTCAGGGTGAGTGGCTGCGGGTGCGCTTCATCAACCATCTGCCCGTGGCGACGACCATTCACTGGCACGGGATCCGTCTGCCGCTGGAAATGGACGGCGTACCCTATGTTTCGCAACTGCCGGTACTGCCGGGTGAATACTTCGATTACAAATTCCGGGTGCCGGACGCCGGCAGCTACTGGTATCACCCGCACGTCAGCAGCAGCGAGGAGCTCGGGCGCGGGCTGGTCGGACCGTTGATTGTCGAGGAGCGCGAGCCGACCGGGTTCAAGTACGAAAAGACCCTGAGCCTGAAGAACTGGCACATCGACGACGAGGGCAACTTCGTCGAATTCAGCATCCCGCGCGAAGCCGCCCGTGGCGGTACGGCGGGGCGGCTGTCGACGATCAACGGCGTGCCGACTCCGGTGATCGAGTTGCCGGCCGGGCAGATCACCCGCGTACGCCTGCTCAACCTCGACAACACCCTGACTTACCGCATCAATATTCCCGGCGTCGAGGCAAAAATCTATGCGCTGGACGGCAACCCGGTCGAGCCGCGCCCATTGGGCAAGGAATATTGGCTCGGCCCGGGCATGCGCATCTGCCTGGCGATCAAGGCACCGCCGGCCGGTGAAGAACTGTCGCTGCGCAACGGCCCGGTTCGCCTGGGCACCCTGCGTTCAGTGGCCAACACTGACGCGCCGACCGACTGGCCGAAAGCACTGCCGGCCAATCCGGTGGCCGAGCCGGATCTGGCCAATGCCGAGAAACTCAACTTCAATTTCGAATGGGTCGGTTCGGTGTCGGTCAACGTCGACAACGGCAAGCCACCGAGCCTGTGGCAGATCAACGGCAAGGCCTGGGACATCACCGACAAAACCTGCGCCGACCGGCCAATCGCCAGCCTGAAACTCGGCCAGAGCTATATTTTCGAACTGAAGAACATGACTCAGTACCAGCACCCGATCCACCTGCACGGCATGAGTTTCAAGGTGATTGCGTCGAACCGGCACAAGATCCTGCCGTACTTCACCGACACCTACCTGCTGGGCAAGAACGAGCGCGCGCAAGTGGCGCTGGTGGCGGATAACCCCGGGGTGTGGATGTTCCACTGCCACGTGATCGACCACATGGAAACCGGCCTGATGGCCGCCATCGAGGTGAAGTGATGCGCCAGATTCGCCCCGCGGCGATCATCGACCGCAGCCGTGACCGCGACTTCATGCGCGAGGCGCTGGAGCTGGCGGCGCAAGGTGCAGCACTCGGCGAAGTGCCGGTGGGCGCGGTGCTGGTGCAGGACGGCGAGATCATTGGCCGTGGCTTCAACTGCCCGATCAGCACCAGTGATCCCAGCGCACACGCAGAAATGGTCGCGATCCGCGCTGGCGCGCAAGCGGTGGATAACTATCGACTGCCGGGCAGCACGCTCTACGTGACGCTGGAACCGTGCAGCATGTGCGCCGGGCTGATCGTGCACTCGCGGATCACCCGTGTGGTGTACGGCGCGCTGGAGCCCAAGGCCGGGATTGTGCAGAGTCAGGGACAGTTCTTCACTCAGGGCTTTCTCAACCATCGAGTGTTACATGAAGGTGGAGTGTTGGCGGAGGAGTGTGGGGCGGTGTTGACCGAGTTCTTCAGGGCGCGGCGGGCAAAACCCGCAGACTGAAGAACAACACAAACCCTGTGGGAGCTGGCTTGCCAGCGATGGCGTCGGCACATCAAGCATTGATGTCGACTGATCCACCGTTATCGCTGGCAAGCCAGCTCCCACAATTTTTTGCAGTGTCTGGAAGGGAGCGTTACTTCTTCGCGACGATGACCGCCCGCATCGGCGCCGGCAGCCCTTCGATCGTCTTGCTGTGGTCATCCGGATCAAGGAAATCACTCAGCGACTGATACTTCATCCACTCTGTCCCGCGCTGCTCTTGAACAGTGGTGGTGCTCACATCCACGCATTTCACGTCAGTAAACCCGGCACGACGCAGCCACAATTCCAGCGCCGGCACCGACGGCAGAAACCACACGTTACGCATCTGCGCATAACGGTCTTCCGGCACCAGCACCTGATGCTTGTCACCTTCGACTACCAACGTCTCCAGCACCAGTTCGCCACCCTTCACCAGGCAATCCTTCAACGCCAGCAAATGCTCGATCGGCGAGCGACGGTGATAGAACACACCCATCGAAAACACCGTGTCGAAGCCTTCAAGATTCGGCGGCAGGTCTTCGAACGGGAACGGCAGGTGCCAGGCATTCGGCTCTGACAGATAACGCTGTACCGCCTGGAACTGGCAGAAGAACAGCCAGTTAGGATCGACTCCGATCACGCTGTCGGCGCCGGCACCGAGCATGCGCCACATGTAGTAGCCGTTACCGCAACCGACATCGAGGATGCGTTTGCCCTTCAGATCCAGATGCGGCGAAACCCGCGACCACTTCCAGTCCGAACGCCATTCGGTATCGACGTGCACGCCGAACAGATCGAACGGCCCCTTGCGCCACGGCGACAGCCCCATCAGCGCGGTGCGCATTTGTGCACGGGTTTCATCGTCGCAATCGGTATCGAGTTTCAAACCGTTGAGCAAGTCGACTTCGCTCGGCTGGATCTTCGGCAGGGCGTCCAGCGCACTCTGCCAGCGCTCCAGATCGCCGTGGCCTTTCTCCATTTTCTTGTCGAGCTGCACTTGCAGGGTATTGGCCCATTCGGCCAGCGGCGTGCCGGCCAGCCGGCGGGCGAGGGGGGACAGATCAATCATGGCAAGGCAATCAACGAGGCAAAGTTAAGACACTGGAACCACGGCACGACTTTCGAGAACCCGGCGGCCAGCAGGCGCTCGCGGTGTTCTTCGAGGCTGTCGGGCTTCATGACGTTTTCGATGGCGCTGCGCTTCTGGGCGATTTCCAGTTCGCTGTAACCGTTGGCGCGCTTGAACGCGACGTGCAGATCGGTCAGCAGCGCATGCTCTTCGGCATCGTTGAAACGCAGCTTCTCCGACAGAATCAGTGCACCGCCCGGCAGCAACGATTGGCGAATACGCGACAGCAACGCCGTGCGCTGTTCCGGGGCGATGAATTGCAGAGTGAAGTTCAGCGCCACCACCGAGGCCGGTTTGAAATCGAGGGCGAGGATGTCGCCTTCGATCACCTCGACCGGCAGCAACTCCTGGAACATCGAATCCTGACCGTTGAGATACTCGCGGCAGCGCTCGACCATCGCCGCCGAGTTGTCCACTGCGATCACCCGGCAACCGTCGGTGCGCACATGTCGGCGCAAGGCTTGGGTGACGGCGCCGAGGGACGAACCGAGGTCGTAGAGCACGCTGTTCGGTTGAGCGAACTGCGCCGCGAGCACGCCGAGGTTCTCGACGATGGTCGGGTAACCCGGCACCGAACGCTTGATCATGTCCGGGAACACCCGCACCACGTCTTCGTTGAAGGCGAAGTCAGGCACCTGGGCCATCGGCTGGGCGAAAATGCGATCGGGTTCTTTGCTCACGGCGGTTCCGGCGGTGTCGATGAAAAGGCCGGCATTTTAGCCAAACTGGCGCGCAGATGCGCGGGTTGTCTGATAAACCGTGTATCGGGGCGTGGGGGGAGGCCTTGTGTGAATTGGGTTCATTCTGTTGTTTGAGGACTTCACACGTCTTCAGACTCAGGCTCTGGCAACCGCAGGGTTTGCCGCCTGAGTCTGACGTTTATATCTGGGAGAGTTTTTTGATTATCGACGGCGCGAATTGGTGGTGCTCCAGATCACGTCGAACAGCCCATTTACTCTGATACCGGGGTTGTTGCCACCCGCGTAATCCTCTTTCGTCTGAATGTCGTACACACCGTAAATGTGCTGGGACGCATGATCGACCGTGAGCTTCAGGGTCATGGATATTGGGGTGTAACGGATATTGACCCAGCCAGTCAGTACTCCGACTTGAACGACAGGGCTGTCGAGCGAGTATTGCCCGCTTGTGATAGCAGGATCAAATCGAAAGATCATTTGCTCAAGTTGATGCTCCCAGTCGTCCCGTGCCCCAGTGATTTCGAGATACCTTCCCGAGTATCCCTGCGCATAGTAAAACTCGCCTGCCTCACCGCTATCAATTTGGTAAGTGAACGTATTGGCCACCGAATTGGATGAACCGCTCTGAATGCCCATATTCAAAATCCTCTGATGTGCGACAAAAGGAAGTAAAGTCGCTGGCGCAGTTTAAGATTGGAAAATGCGGCTGATAACTGTCAGAACTTACAGTCTTTAATTCTACTTAATTATGGGTGGCGGATTTTTAGTTCAAATATATCTATCTCTATTTTGGAAAGTGGAGGCGGTGATAAACACGAACGCCAACGCGCCAGAGCATGGCGCTGATGGCGGTGCCGTAGACGATCACCGGCACGGTCAACGGCCCGAGTCCACTGGAAATGAGGATTCAGGCACCTGGGCCACCGGCTGGGTGAAAGTGCGATCGGGTTCTTTGGATCCCGCCAATAGCAATAGTTCTTCCATCGGTTACCAATAAAAGACTTTCGGCATTAAAGTTATCAATACCATTCACACTGGCGGTCAAGGTGCCGGTTGCGATTAAGGGTGAGGTATTGTTTGGTGAATTCATGATCAGATCCTTTTGATAGCCTGAAAACTTTATTGTCTTTAGGGCTGGCTGATCTTATGAAGTTGGAAAATGAGCGTCTACTGTAATAAATGACAGTGCTTTAGATCGTTGCGTAATAAAATATGCCGACACAAGCTTAATTTGTGTCGGGGTATAAATTTTTTTGGCTTCTCGCAAATGCCGATGCCGCAATCCCCCACTGCCCCAACCAGTAACTGAGGATGATCACGTAAGGTGCCGCATGAAATGGTGCGACAAACCGGTTGATGCCGATCACGCTGTCAGAGAACACGAACGCCACCGCGCCACCCGCCGCGAGCAGCGCTGAGCGTTGTGGTACGCCGCTGCCGAGTCGGGCGAGCGCGCGCCAGAGCATGGCGCTGATGGCGGTGCCGTAGACGATCACTGGCACGGTCAATGGACCGAGCCCGCTGGAAATCAGGATACCCAACAACACGGCGCCCACACTGAGCGCCAGGATCAGCGGCAGCAGGGCCAGGCGCCGGCAATCGCTGAGGTAGGCCTTGAGGTACGACAGATGCGCCAGCAGAAACGCCCCCAGACCAAACACAAACAGATCCCCCGGCCACGCCAGCAATACATCGCCGACTAGCGAGAAAATCAGACCGAGGCTGATCCAGCGCCGATAGTCGCTGGGTGGCGCGTCATGCAGCCAGCCGAGCAACGCCAACACCGGCAACGGTTTGACCAGCAGACACAGCAGCGCTGCATGGGTGCTGAGGCCATAGAGAAAGGTCACTGCGCCCATCAGCGCCAGGATCAGCCAGCCCACGATCAGTTCACCGAAATGGCGCAGTCAAAGGTCTCCACCGGCAACACTTCCGGCGCCCAGGGTTGCTGCGAAGTCAGGCGCAGACGCCCGGTGCCGGGGGCGAAAGCCTGGAATCGCCAGGTCGAGAGACCGGCCGCGCCAACCACGCCGGCATCTTCCGGGTTGCTGTAGACCTCGGGACTGAGGGCGCGCAATACGCCGCCGGCCGAATCCTGGATGGCCCAGCGGTAACCGGTAGTCGGGTTGCTCGGGAGCGTGACGATCAGATTTTGCCCGTTGCTCAGCCGCACCGGGCATTCGCTCTGTTTTTCCACGGTCACGTTGGTTTTCGGTTGCGTGGCGCAGGCGGCCAGCAGGGCGAGGGACAGCGGGACAAACAGGCGAAGGGGGGACATGGACTCAGTGGCTCCGGCGTTGGCGACGAACGGCGAGCATAACTGAAGATGAGACAAATTGTGACGGCGAAGGACGCGATTCAGGGGCATTTCGCTGTGAGTGATGGAGATCTATCTGTGAAGTTTTCCAAGAGAATCCACAGATAGAGTCAATGCCTAGACATGGTGGATCAGAATACTTCCGAAGCCTGAAATTTTACAGCTCTGATCAAGTAAGTCCGAAGTTGCTTCCAGTTCTATTTTCGATACATCGTATTTGAACAGGTTGCTTGATAATTTGGTCGTTGTACTTTCCAGATCTTGTTGGATGTTGTTGTAATGCACTTGGTTTAATCCATTTCTTCCCAATGTGCTCTGGGCAATAGAGATAACTATGGGAGCTTCCTCTTGAGAGATTTTGAGAGTTATTATCTGTTTGGATGCAGAGTTTTCCGTCAGAATGTCCAGTTCCACGGTTTTTCCGTCAGACGTCCAGCCATCCACGTTATCCGTTACAATTGTTTTTGAAGAAAAGCTAAATCCTTCAGCTTTGATATCGATCGTTAATTGAAATTTCGCGGTTACAACAACAGCGTTCAGGTTTGACATGGTCTTGCCACTCTGGGTTGTCGTTTGGTTTATTGCATTTCATTAATCAGGAGTTTTGCGGTTCCTGTTATTGTGCGCTTGTGATCGCCATCATTAGAGAGTGCCTCAAAACTTAATTGGGTTATCTCAAAAAAGGATGTCTGGGGTGTCAGTTGTGTTTTTATTGAAGTGATCATGGCGTTGGAAATGTCAAAGGAAAAAAGTTCCCTTGAAGGTCTGTGGTCTGCAGTATTCCTGTACTCATGATAACCAACGACTTTAGGGTTGTCGGGGTCTGCAAGCGAGATTTGCACTTGAACTTCACTGGCTTGTCCCTTGTATTGAACCAAATCGATACTAATGCTGTTGCTCAATTGACTGAATGCTCCTTCAGGGGTCATTTCAAGGTCGGTGAGCGGGGCAGGGATGTTTGCTATCGTTCCGGTTCTTGTAAAGTCAGCTTTTCCGCTTGCGAACAGATATTTGATTTGCTGGGGCATGATGGCGGCCTGCTCGTTGGATCGAGCAGGCAGTGTGGTTTTCCAGGAATGATATTGAAACTGTCATATGTGACAGTTTTTTATTCTTTTTTATAATTATGGCTATCGCTGTTTTTTATATACAGAAGGCCTCGTCCAATGGGCGGGGCCAGTCTTCAAATTAGAAAAGCACCTTCGCCACGTCCGAAAACTTCTTGGCGAAATGCACAGTGATGCCTTCCTTCAAGTAATCTGGCAGTTCCTCGAAGTTACCCCGGTTCGGCTCCGGCAAAATCAACTCGAAAATCTTCTGCCGTCTTGCCGCAATTACTTTCTCACGCACCCCGCCAATCGGTAGCACATGGCCGGTCAGCGTCAGCTCGCCGGTCATCGCCACGCCTTTTTTCGGCGGCTGATTACGGGCGAGGGAGAGCAGGGCGCTGGCCATGGTCACGCCGGCGCTTGGGCCGTCTTTCGGTGTGGCGCCTTCCGGTACGTGCAGGTGGACGAAAGCTTCGTCGAAGAATTTCGCGTCACCACCGAACTGTTTCAGGTGCGAGCTGACGTAGCTGTAGGCGATCTCCGCCGACTCCTTCATCACATCGCCCAGTTGCCCGGTGAGTTTGAAACCTCGATTGAGCGTGTGAATCCGCGTCGCTTCAATCGGCAGTGTCGCGCCGCCCATACTGGTCCAGGCAAGTCCCGTGATCACTCCGGTGCCGGACAGCACTTGTTCGTTGCGGAACACCGGATGGCCGAGGGACGCTTCGAGGTCTTTCGGGCCGATCTTGATCGCCGCTTTCGGGTCGTCGATCAGCTTCATCACCGCTTTGCGCACCAGTTTGCCCATCTGTTTTTCCAGCTGGCGCACGCCGGCTTCACGGGCGTAACCGTCGATCAAGGCTTTGAGCGCCGGGTCGCTGATACTCAGGCTGCCCTTGGACACGCCGGCCTTTTCCAGCAGTTTCGGCCACAGGTGGCGCTTGGCGATGGCGACTTTTTCTTCGGTGATGTAGCCCGACAGGCGAATCACTTCCATCCGGTCCAGCAACGGGCCGGGAATCGAATCCAGGGTGTTGGCGGTGCAGACGAACAGGACTTTCGACAGGTCCATCCGCAGGTCCAGATAGTGGTCGAGGAATTCGACGTTCTGTTCCGGGTCGAGGGTTTCGAGCAGCGCCGAGGCCGGGTCGCCCTGGTAGCTCTGACCCATTTTGTCGATCTCGTCGAGCATGATCACCGGGTTCATCACTTCGACGTCTTTCAACGCCTGCACGAGTTTGCCCGGCTGCGCGCCGATGTAGGTGCGGCGGTGGCCCTTGATCTCGGCTTCGTCGCGCATGCCGCCGAGGCTGAAGCGGTAGAACGGCCGGCCGAGCGATTCGGCGATCGATTTGCCGACACTGGTTTTACCCACGCCCGGCGGGCCGACCAGCAGCACGATGGAGCCGCTGATTTCGCCTTTATAGGCACCGACCGCGAGGAATTCGAGAATGCGGTCCTTGATGTCGTCGAGGCCGGCGTGGTGTTTGTCCAGCACCTTGCGCGCGTGCTTGAGGTCGAGTTTGTCCTCGCCATACACGCCCCACGGTACCGAGGTCGCCCAGTCGAGGTAATTGCGGGTGACCGCGTACTCCGGCGATCCGGTTTCGAGGATCGACAGTTTGTTCATCTCTTCTTCGAGGCGCTTTTGTACCTGCGTCGGCAGGACCTTGCCTTCCAGACGCTGCTCGAACTGCTCGAGGTCGGCGCTGCGGTCGTCCTTGGTCAGACCGAGTTCCTGCTGGATGACCTTGAGTTGTTCTTTAAGGAAGAACTCGCGCTGATGCTCGCCGATCTTGCGGTTCACTTCGGCGGAGATTTCTTTTTGCAGGCGCGCGACTTCGACTTCCTTGCGCAGCATCGGCAGGACTTTTTCCATGCGCTTGAGCATCGGCACGCAGTCGAGCACTTCCTGCAGCTCATTGCCGGTCGCCGATGTGAGGGCGGCGGCGAAGTCGGTCAGCGGCGACGGATCGTTGGGGCTGAAGCGGTTGAGGTAGTTCTTCAGCTCTTCGCTGTACAGCGGGTTGAGCGGCAGCAGTTCCTTGATCGCGTTGATCAGCGCCATGCCGTAGGCCTTGACCTCGTCGGTCGGCTCGGTGGGCTGGTGCGGGTATTCGACTTCAACGAGATACGGCGGGCGATGGTGTTTGAGCCAGGTCTTGATGCGCACGCGACTCAGGCCCTGGGCGACGAATTGCAGTTTGCCGTTTTCGCGGCTGGCGTGGTGCACCTTGACCAGGGTGCCGTATTGCGGCAATGCCTTGGTGTCGAAGTGGCGCGGGTCTTCCTGGGGCGTGTCCATGAAGAACAGGGCCAGGGAGTGGTGTTCGGATTTGCTGACCAGTTCGAGGGTTTCGGCCCAGGGTTCTTCGTTGACGATGACCGGCAGGACCTGGGCCGGGAAGAACGGGCGGTTGTGGATCGGGATGATGTAGACCTTGTCCGGCAGGTTCTGGCCGGGCAGGGCCAGGCCTTTGCCGGGGACGTGGTGTTCGATGTGTTCGGCGTCGGTTTCGGTGATGTCGTCGGGGTTTTCGGGAAATTCTTGCTGGTCGCTCATGGGGCACCTGCGCAATTGGGTATGGCTGTTAGATGGGGCAGGGTTTGGGTGGTTTCAATGGGGGTGGGTGTTTCTGCTTGTGTGTTCAGGGTTTTGACAGGGTTTTGGGCTTGGCGGCCTTTGGGCCGACCATGCTCTGGGGTTTTGGGTGAATATCCGTTTCTTCGGGTGCGCCCGCTGGCGGTTTCGCCCTTACGGCGAGGCACTTTTTTCAAACGCCAAAAAAGTACCCAAAAAGGCTCGTCCCGGCGTTCGGCCCTCGCAGGCTCGGGTTCCTTCGCTCCGGCGTCCCTCCGGGGGCATCGACTTCGTCGATGAGTTCGGCTTCGCCAAACGGCGCTGCGCGCCAATCCCCGGATGAACACCTCCACTCAGCCTTCCGAAGGGACGGGTGGATCAAGATCAAGAGCTTTGTCGAGCTAACGCTCATCCTGTTTTTTGGGGAGCCATGCGCGGGTTGGTCGACCGGGGAATGGAACCTGGCAGGGCGTAGGCCCTCCCGCGCATGGCTGTAACTTGATCGTTCCCACGCTCTGCGTGGGAATGCAGCCCGGGACGCTCTGCGTCCCAATCGATCTGCCAGCGAATGCGGTTTGTGGCTGGCAGTCGATTCCGTCAGGGCGACTTTGATCGTTCCCACGCTCTGCGTGGGAATGCAGCCCGGGACGCTCTGCGTCCCAGTCGATCTGCCAGCGAATGCGGTTTGTGGCTGGCAGTCGATTTTGTCAGGGCGGCTTAGCTGTGTGTTGGGTAACGTTGTACTTCGACGTTATCCAGCACCCGATTCACCGCCAGTTCCGCCAGCATGATCACCTGCTGAATCCCCAGGATCCGATGCCGCTGCGGCGTATCGACAAAAGCCGCTACATCACTGGCCATGACACTGGCTGTGGCCAAAGACTCACACGCATGAGCCAGCAGGGTTTCATCGTCCATGTCCGGGGAAATCTGAAACATCTGGCTCGGTCGGCGGCCAGGGCATTTTTTTGGAATGGGATTGAAATGGTGGTCGAGCGCGCGCTCGGCGGCGTCGTGGAGTTTCTTTGAATCGGCGGATTCGTAGGGTGAGGTGTCGTTTGATTCGGGGGGATTGGGTGTTGGCTTTTTCATGGTGAATACTCAGTTGGTGAAATTGGAGCTGCCTTCGATTGCCGCGACGCAATCTGAGGTGGCAGCTGTACGCGGGTTCGCGGACCGATAACTGAGGAATCGGCATACCTCCAAAGAAGGTATCCCGCGCACAGCCGCCATGAAACAAACAACAGGCACCGAGGTGCCGTGAGGTTGGCGATTATGCATCAGTTATCGGGCCGCGACGCCCGTTCGCTGAATTTGCAGCGACCCCCAAAGCCTATCCACCCCATTTCCGAGCCACAACCGACGCGACCTGTCAGAAACATCCCCTGCAAACCCCCCCCGTCTGTAGGACATAAACACCTCGTGTAAAAAACCGCAGTCCACAAAAAAAGGCGACACCCCTCACAGGGCATCGCCTTTTTCCTTACCGCCGCTAAAACTTATTCCGGCAGTTTGTAGGCAATCACATAGTCACCCATCTTGGTGCCCAGCGAGCCGTGACCACCGACAACGAGCAGGACGTATTGCTTGCCGTCCTTGCCGGTGTAGGTCATCGGGGTCGCTTGGCCGCCGGCAGGCAGGCGCGATTTCCACAGTTCTTTACCGGTGTTCACGTCGTAGGCGCGCAGGTACTGGTCCAGCGTGCCGCTGAGGAAGCCGACGCCGCCGGCAGTGACGATCGAGCCGCCCATGCTTGGCACGCCCAGGGTGAAGCCGATCGGAATTGGCGAGCTGTCGCGGCTGGTGCCGTTTTTGCGTTTCCAGACGACTTTGCCGGTGGTCAGGTCGATACCGGCGACGTAGCCCCAGGCCGGGGCCTGGCACGGTACGCCCAGTGGCGACATGAACGGGTGCATGATCACCGCGTATGGCGCGCCGGTGTTCGGTTGCACGCCAGCGGTTTCGCTCTCGCGTTTGCTGCCGGCGGCGACTTTTTCGCGCGGCACCATTTTCGAGACGAAGGCCATGTAGTTCGGGCTGGTGAACAGCATCTGGCGAACCGGGTCGACCGAGACGCCGCCCCAGTTGAACACGCCGACGTTACCCGGATAGATCAGGCTGCCCTGTTCCGACGGAGGCGTGTATTGGCCTTCGTAGCGCAGTTCCTTGAACTGGATGCGGCACAGCATCTGGTCGAACGGGCTGGCGCCCCACATGGCTTTTTCGGTCAGTTCCGGGGCCAGAAGGTTCAGGTCCGAACGGGCCTGGGTCGGGGCGGTGTGGTCGCCTTTCACGGCGCCTTGCGGGACCGGGATCTCGCGGATCGGGATGATCGGCGTGCCGTCGCGACGGTCGAGGACGTACAGGCTGCCCTGTTTGGTCGGGGCGATCAGCGCAGGCTTGATACCGTCGGCGGTTTTCATGTCCAGCAGGGTTGGCTGGCTGCCGACGTCCATGTCCCACAGGTCGTGGTGGGTGAACTGGTAGTTCCAGCGCACTTTACCGGTGGCCAGGTCCAGGGCCACGACGCCGGCGCTGAATTTCTCGGCGCCCGGGGTGCGGTCGGCGCCCCACTGGTCAGGAGTCTGGTTGCCCAGTGGCAGGTAAACCATGCCGAGTTTTTCATCGACGCTGGCCAGCGACCACATGTTGGCCGAGTTGCGGCTGTAGGTTTCGCCCGGCGCCAAAGGCTCGGTGGCGTCCGGGTTGTTGCTGTCCCAGTTCCACACGAGGTGACCGTCACGCACGTCGAAGGCGCGGATCACGCCCGATGGCTCGTTGGTCGATTCGTTGTCGGTCACGTGGCCGCCCATGATCACCAGATCACGGGTGATCGCGGCAGGCGAGGTGGAGTAGTAGCCACCCGCGGTGAACGGGCCGATACCCTGGGTCAGGTCAACCACGCCTTTATTGCCGAAGCCTTCGCAGATTTTGCCGGTGTCGGCGTTGAGTGCGATCAGTCGGGCATCGGCGGTCGGCAGGTACAGGCGACGCGGGCAGGCCTGGGCGACGGCTTTGCCGGCCTCGGAGATGACAGCGGACGCGGCGTTTTCCGACTTGGCGTACGCGGCTTCGTCGTAGTACGACACGCCACGGCAGGTCATGTGGGCGAAGCCCTTGAAGCCGACCGGACTCTTGATCTGCGGGTCGAAGCGCCACAGTTCCTTGCCGGTGTCCGGGTCCAGCGCCAGCACTTTGCTGTGGGCGGTGCAGGCGTAGAGCATGCCGTTGGCTTTGAGCGGGGTGTTTTCGTTGGTCAGCTCCACCGGATCATCGGCAGTCGGCAGGTCGCCGGTCTGGATGCGCCAGGCTTCTTGCAGCTTGCCGACGTTGGCCGGGGTGATCTGCTTCAGCGGCGAGTAGCGGTCACCGAACTCGGTGCGGCCGTAGGCCTGCCAGTCGCCATCAGGCATGGCTGGCGCGGTGCTGGTGGTGTCGGCGGTGTCGCGACCCAGTTCGCCAAAGGTTTCGCCCGGGTGGGTGAAGAGGCTGGCCAGAGCGGTGACGCCGGCCAGAATCACGGCCACGGTCAAACCGCCGGTGCCCATCGGTGCAGGACCGTTGAGCAGCAGCGGGCGACGGAACCACGGCAGCAGCATCACGAAACCGAGGACAAACCACAGCGCCAGACGCGGCACCAGTTGCCACCAGTCCAGGCCGACTTCCCACAGCGCCCAGACGGTGCTGGCAAACAGCACGATGGCGTACAGGCCCAGTGCTGCGCGACGGCGCATCAGCATCAGAATGCCGGTCAGCGTGATGCCGATACCGGCCAGCAGGTAATACAGCGAGCCGCCGAGCGTACTCAGCTTGATTCCCCCGGCCAGCATGGCCAGGCCCATCAGCAGAAGCAGAATGCCGAGCAGGTTCGGCAGAAGACGGCTTCGACTCGAAGCACCTTCAGTGCTCATAGTGTGATTCTCCGTGACGTTTCAAGTTGTCCCGCGCTGTAGTCACTTTAGATGACGATTTGGCGCGGGCATGGTTCAGATAAAAACTTGTCTAGCTATCGAATTTTTCTTCGATCCCTGTGGGAGCTGGCTTGCCAGCGATGGCGGTCTATCTGCCGGCATATCTGCTGTCTGACCCACCGCTATCGCTGGCAAGTCGAATCGTCGCACCGCAGCTCCCACAGGTTTCTTTGTCGTTCTTTTAGAACGACGACTGGATCTTGATCCCGCCGATCAGCGCATCGTCGACCTTGTCCACACCGCCCGGATGGCGGATGTATTGCAGGTTCGGGCGCACGGTCAGCCAGTTGGTGACGTGCACGCCGTAGTAGAGTTCGGCGCTGTATTCGGTGTCCTGCGGCGGCAGGAAGGACGGATCTTCGTAGTCGTAGACGGCGCGGACCTGATTGGTCGCCTCGGCGTTCTTGCGGTAGGCCGGGTTGACGTGGACGCGGGCCAGGGCGAGACCGATGTCGTCCTTGGCGCGGGCGTCGAACAGGCCTTTGTAGACCAGGCCGGCCTGGACGTAGTTGTCGATGGCGTTGGTCTTCTTGTCGTGCATGGTGCCGTTGGCGAACACGCTCAGGCCACGGGAGTTGTCGCTGGCGACGTTGGTGATCTGCTGCTGCACGCCGAGCCATACGCCGTGTTTGCTCGAGGCGCTGCGATAGGCTTCGCCGCTCAGGGCCGCCGGCTGGCCGTTGCTGTCTTTATAGGCGTCGGTGGCCTTGGCGTTGCTGTAGTAGTAACCGGCGCGGTATTCGCCCGGCAGGCCGTTGAGCTTCGGTTTCCACACCAGTTCGATCGGCAGGATTGCGCCCTGGGTGCCGCTGCCGCTGAGCTTGAAGCCGTTACCGCGATCAAGGTTCGACGGGTTTTGCTCGTAGGCGCCGACCTGCGCGTACAGCTCTGGCGTCAGGTGATATTTGACGCGCAGCGCCCATTGGCTGACCGGCCAGTTGTACCAGATGCCGCCGACCCAGTTGCCGACCTGCGAGCCGCAGAACGCCAGGTTCTGGAAGTCGCACGGGAAGCTGTTGAAGTCCTCGCCTTCACCGAAGCGGCCGACCTTGATGTCGAGCTTCTGGTCGAAGAATTTCTGCTGGTACCACATCTGCGTCAGGCGGGTGGTCTGGCCACGGCCCCAGACTTCCTGGGCCGAGGTGAAGCCTCCGACGCGCGGGTCGTTGATGCGGTCGTTGCTGATGTTGTTGCCGCTGCGTTTGGTCACGGTCAACTGGAATTCGGCGTCGTTCCAGCCGAGCAGTTTTTGCAGGTCCAGATGAGTGCCGAGGCCCCATTGGTCGCTGTAGCGCGCGGTGCGGTCGTGGTCGTAGCCGCCGTGCAGGTTGCTGCCCATTTCGCCGGTGTAGTCGAGCTTGAAGTCGATACCTTTTGCCGCGAGTTCGCTGCGGGTGCCGTTCCAGTCACCGAGCATCCACGGTGATTCACTGTCGAAGGCCGGGGCGGCCTGGGTGCAGGTGGCGAGGCCAAGGGCGGTGCAGCCGCCGATCAGGCGCAGGGTTGAGATAGCGCTGTCTCGGGAGAACGGAAAATCGGGCATGAATTGGGTCTTTCTTGATCTTTTTTGGGGGATAAACTGGCCGCTACGATTTGACGCAGGCAGTGAAGCGGTTCAGCAGAAGGGCGGCAGGATAATGTCCTGTTACAAAAACACAAAGGGCTTTTGCTGACATGAACCCTTTCGGATTCGGTAACAGTGCGGCAATACAGCGCATTGCAGGCGTGGGCGCAGGCTGCGATCTTCTCCGGTTGGCCTACATTTAACCCAAGGCCTTCCACCCGCCCATGCCCTCGGCTAAGGTGCGCGGCTTCTGCATTTTCACTTCGCCCAAAGGCCCGGCATGAACGACCACAACCCCGATCCGCTGCACGGCGTGACCCTCGAACAGATCCTCAATGCGCTGGTGACCCACTACGAATGGTCGGGCCTGGCCGAGCGCATCGACATCCGTTGCTTCAAGAGCGATCCGACCATCAAGTCGAGCCTGACCTTTTTGCGCAAGACGCCGTGGGCGCGGGAGAAAGTCGAGCGGCTGTACGTGAAACTGATGCGCACCAAGCGTCCGCTCTGAGATGAACGCCGTCTTGCGGGGACGCCTGATCACTTCGGTTGCGGTGCTGGGCTGGGCCGGGCTGGGAATTCAGCTGTACCTGATTTTCTTCGCCCGGCTGAGCGTCGGCGCCAGCCTGCTGGGCGGGCTGGTGAGTTTCTTCAGTTATTTCACCGTGCTCACCAACACCCTGGTGGCGGTGGTGCTGACCTGCGCGGTGACCGAGCGCGAATCCGCCGCGCGCCGCTGGTTTCTGCAACCCTGGGTCAGCAGTGGTATCGCGGTGAGCATTGCCGTAGTGGGACTGGCCTACAGCATTCTGCTACGACATCTGTGGCACCCGCAGGGCTGGCAGTTTATCGCTGACGAATTGCTCCACGACGTAATGCCGCTGCTGTTTCTGGCTTATTGGTGGTTGTGTGTGCCGAAGGGCTCTTTGCGTCTGAAGCACCTGCCGCTTTGGCTGATCTATCCGCTGGTGTACTTCGCCTATGCGCTGTTGCGCGGGCATTTGCTGGGGGCTTACGCGTATCCGTTCATTGACGTGGCACTGCTGGGTTATCCACAGGTGTTCGTCAATGCCGGGGGGATTTTGCTGGGGTTTGTGCTGATGGCTTTACTGGTGATCGGGATTGATCGCTGGCAGGGGCGGCGCCTTTAGCAGCGCCGCCGCTCGTATTCACTCTTCTTCGGAGCCTTCTGCGCGCCAGTAACCGACCGCTTTGACGAACTTCTCGTCGAGTCCGTGCTCATCGAGCAGCACCCGGCGGATCTGCCGCGAAACCTTGGTCTCGGTCGCCACCCACGCATACAGATTGCCCTTGGGCACCTGCAATTGTTTGACAGTGGTCAGCAGGTTGTCCTTGCCGCCCTCGCGCAGCACCCAGATCACGTTGACCTGCGCCGCACTTTCCAGCGTTTGCTGCTCCTTGCCGTTTTCCACTTCGATCACCACCAGCGCCTTGCGATTGGCCGCCAGCCCTTCGAGGCGACGGGCGATGGCGGGCAGGGCGGTTTCGTCGCCGATCAGCAGGTAGCTGTCGAAGATGTCCGGCACGATCATCGAGCCACGCGGGCCGCCGATGTGCAGGAACTGCCCAGGTTGGGCCTGTTCGGCCCAGGTCGAGGCAGGGCCGTCGCCGTGCAGGACGAAATCGATGTCCAGTTCAAGCTTGTCCAGGTCATAACGACGCGGGGTGTAGTCGCGCATCTCGGGCATCGGCACGTCGCTCTTGCCGGCGCCGAGCACCAGGGTTTCCAGCGCGGCGGCCTGTTCGGCGTTCTGCGGGAACAGCAGTTTGACGTGATCGTCGGTGCCGAGGCTGATAAAACCTGCCAGTTCCGGCCCGCCGAGGGTGATGCGGCGCATGCGTGGAGTCAGGTCGACCACTCGCAACACTTCCAGGCGGCGACGTTTGATTTCATGCATGACGCGGTGAATGGTTTGGGTATCGACTGCGGTCATTCGGCTTTCTCCGGGGCAGGTTGAACGGCGGGGCCGTCGACGATGGCTTTGGCGGTGTCGTTGAGCAGGTCGCGTACGCGCAGGATTTCTTCCGGGCTCCAGCGACCGTGATGCATCTGCAGGGCGTGGCGCAGGTTGTGCACCGCTTCATGGATTTCCGGCGGCCGGTCGTGGCCGCGCAGCGAGCGCTTGCTGACGTCGATGCGCATGCGCACGCCGTCCAGCGCCACCGCCTGTTCGCTGAGGGATTGGCGGCCGGCATCGGTCACCGCGTAGCGCTTTTTGCCGCCCTCGGCGTCGCCGGTGATCATTTCGCTTTCTTCAAGAAACGTCAGGGTCGGGTAGATCACGCCCGGGCTGGGGCTGTAGGCGCCGTCGAACATGGTTTCGATCTGGCGGATCAGGTCGTAACCGTGGCACGGCTGCTCGGCGATCAGCGCCAGCAGCAGCAATTTCAGATCGCCCGGAGCGAATACACGCGGGCCGCGACCGCCGCGTTCGCGACCATGGCGCTTTTCGAAGCCGTCACGGCTGTCGCCATGCTCGCGGTGGGGGGAATGATGGTCTCTCATTTCAGTGTTCTCTCGTCGTGTTTAGATACAACTTAAGATATATCTTTTGCTGCGGGCAAGGGCTTTTTCACTGAGCGTGCCTTCTCCCTGACGAGCGGTGGGCGGGTCTGAAGGCGAATTTCGAGCGTCTGTAACACTGAGAAATATCTGTATCAATGACCGGAAAGTTAAAGTTGAAACTCTATAAATGATTGAGTAAATGCTCTGGAAAGTGCAATTATCCCCGCATTCCTTAGTTGGAATTGCTGTGTGGTTTTTTATATGAAACTGTATGTAGGGTTAAACTGACAGTCGTTATTTTGAATGTCGAAAATATCGCGTTTTTTCTTTCTGGTCATGAGCTGGTTTAACTACAAGTTTGTTGGAAGTTGCCTGCTTACATTCCGGAGTGAACAGTCGATCATGCCCCGGCGTTGAAACTTCATGTCAACACAGCCCCTGTCGGCGTGAATGATTTGAAGTTTCAACGCTTCGATCCTTTAAAAGAAAACAGGTACTGACCGATGTTCAAGAAAATCGCTTTCGCTGCCCCACTGGCTGTTCTGGCTCTGAGCTCTTCCGTGGTCTTCGCTGCCGGTGAAGCACGTCACTCCATCAGCCTGGTCGCCCATGTACCGACCAACGGATTCTATGTGGTGCCAACGGATGCTGACCTGGTCAACAAGGATCAGGACATGAGCTTCAGCCCGATTACCGGAACCATGAAACCCGTGGAAGGTTTCTTCGATGTGCGCAACACCAACGGTTCGGTTCATGGCTATCTGGAAGGCGTGCCGAAACTGGTCGGCGGCTCAAGCATCATTGATCTCAAAGTCGAGTTCAATAACAAGGTTCTGACCCAGACCCCGCAAATGGTTGTTGGCGAGGCCGAGTCCGATGTGAACTACCGTGCACCGCTACGCATCACCGCCGCCGGCACCAACTTCACCCCGGGCGATTACACCGGCGCAGTCACCATGATGTTCGACGCTGTTCCTCCCGTCGGCGCCGCGCTCTAACCCTTGAAGTAACAAAAGCCGGCTGGCTGACGCGAATGTCTGTCAGCCGGACTTTTTCCGATCGCCATCAGAGTCCGTGTTCATGTTCCCGATGACCCCCGTCGCGGCTGCGTTTGCGCTGTTGTTGTGTGCTGGCGCAGTAGCGGCTCCCGAACCTGTCGGTACGACACCGCGTAGTTTGCTCGCGCAGGCCAAAGGCTTGCCGAAAGACTTCGAGGAGCACTTTTTTGATGTCCCCCTGGCTGTTCGGGTCGAACTCGATCAGCAGCCGCTGGGCGAGGCGATGATCGTGCTGTCTCGTGATGACCGCCTGACCCTGCTCGACTTCACCGATACCAGCGAAAACCGTTTCGGCGCCGTCGAACGGGAAAAATGGGCAAGCTACCTCAAACCCGGCGTGGCGCTGGGATCCTGCACCGGTCAATGCCCCGAGCAAATGCTGGCGGTGCACTACAACCTGGAAAACTCGCTGGTTTCCATCCTCACCGAGAATGCCGAGCGCGACACCGAGGCCAAGCGTTTTTACGACCAGCCGGATCAGGGCAGCACCGGCCTGATCGTGCGTAATCAGCTCAATCTCAATGGCGGCCAGGAGCAGGATCTGGGTGGGCGTTTCGGCCTCGAAGCCAGCAGCAGCCTGGGCAACTGGAGCCAGACGTTCAATATGCAACTGGCCCGCCTGGGTGGTCCCGACGACCAGCTCTATCACGCGGTCTACGAGCTGCACACGCAACGCGAACTGCAAGGCAGTTTTCTGCGCCTGGGCTATTTCACCCCCACGTCGGAAGGCTTGACCCGTCAGCCGCGTTCCTTTGGTACCAGCCCCGATACCACTGTGGGCGTGATGTACGGCAGTTCCGACAGCCTGGCGATCGACCTGCAAAACCCCAGCGTCTACCCGATCTATGTCACCGCCAACCGTCAGGCGTCGGCGGAAATCTACCGCGACGGACTGCTCATCAACACCCAGTCGGTGCCCGCCGGTTTGCAGACCCTCGACACCCGGCCCTTGCCCGGGGGCATTTATGAAGTGGAGGTGCGTCTGATCGAAGACGGCCAGACAACCTCGACCACCCAGGAGCTGGTCTACAAGCCGAACAACTGGCGCAACCCCGACGAGCGCTGGCGCTACAACCTGTTTGCCGGTCAGGAGACCAAGTTGCTCAGCAACTGGGACAAACAGGCCAGTGGCGACGCAACCGCCGGGGCTTCGCTCAACTACTTGCTGCACCCGCGGGTCATCCTCGGGCTGTCGGCGCGTCAAGTCCGGGAAAAGCTGCAATACGGCACTTCCATCGACTGGACCCTGGCCAACAGCATCAGCCTGTATGCCAATTTCTATCAGACCGAGGACCATGGCACCGGTCTCGACCTGCAAGGCCTGTACAACTATGGCTCGGGCAGTCTGGTGATCAGTCACAATCGCAGCTGGCTGGACACCACTGACACCTACGACACCTTGCCTGACGGCACACGCATTCGTCAGCGCAATGTGTTCGTCGGGCAGACCAGCAATTCATCGCTGGCGCTCAATCATCGTCTCAGCCGCAACAGTTCGATCAACGCCCGGGTGGCTCACAGCGAGGGTAACGTCGAGGGCATCGGTGTCGACCTGGGCTGGACCCAGCGCACCACGGTGTTTGGCAGTGACTCGAATTGGCGTCTGTCAGTGTTCGACCGTCCCGGCAGTTACAGCAGTGGCGATGCACGCAACCGGGGCATCGATCTGAGCCTCAACGTGGCGCTCGGCGGTCCGGGTCAGCAGATTTCCGGCAGCATCGGCACCCGCACGGCCCGCGATGGCAGCCGTGATAACAACGCTTCTCTGGGTTATCGCAAAACCCTTGAAGGTCACGCGCTGCAGAGCGTGGCGGCAACGCTCATCACCGACACCTACGGAGTCGGTCTGAACGGCCAGGCATATTTCAGCACCGACAGTATCAACGGCGATGGTTTCGTTCAGCGCTCTTCCTACAACGGCAATTACACAGGGGGGCTGAACCTCGACAGCACCGTAGCGATTGGTGGGCAGCAGATCGTGATGACCAGCCAGCATCAGGGGCGAGGGGCGGGAATGATCGTGGATGTCGAGTCCGACATCGATGGCATCGCTTTGCGCGCCGACGACTTGAGTGGTGGCAGCGCAGCCCTGCGGCCGGGACGCAACTTCATTCCCCTCACGGCCTACAAGAACAGTTCCGTGAGCTTCGACTTCGAAGGCAACGACGTGCCGGCAGCGTCCATCGAACCGCCGCGCGCCCGTTATCACTTGAACAAGGGCGGCGTGGAGTATCGCAAGGTGAAAGTGATGAAAACCCTGACCGTGCTCGGCCGTCTGCTCGACCCTCAGGGGCGACCGCTCAAGGGGCATCACGTCATCAATCACGCCAGCCGCGGAGTGAGCGAAGTGGATGGGTTCTTCTCCATGGAAATGAACGAGGGTTCTCCGACGCTGGAGGTTCGCTACGCGGACCAGTTGCTGTGCCAGTTCCGCCTCGATCCGCAACAGGGGCGAGTGGAGAACAACGTGCTGATGATTGGTGACCTGCGTTGTAGCCCCGACACCCTGGCCGATGCCACATTCACCGATCAGAAGGCGGGCTGAGCGATGAAAAAAACAGCCTGTTGGCTGGGCTTGCTGAGCGTGCTGGGCACATCAGGTGCGCACGCGGCAAACCAGGAGATCCGGGCGCTGTTCCAGCCCGATCCGTCGCAACCCAATAAAAACGTGTTCATCAACAAGACGCCGAACAGTGGTTATTGCGCCAGTCATCCGGCCCAATGCGCGGACAACAACATGTTCAGTATTCAGGTGCCGATTCGCTTCAGCTCCTTCACCCCCATGTTTTCGGGTAACGGCGTGTGGGTAAAAGTGCCGTCCGAATGGCGACAGTTGAACGTGATCAATCATGAAACTCAGCAAACGAGCATCGTTGAAGTCCGTATCAGCGGTATCGGGTCGAAGTTTCAACTGAGTAAACCGGTCACCGAACTGACGGGACAGACCGATGTGCTTGAGGGGCATCGAAAGTTGTGGACCGGCAATTCCTGGGTATACGCGCCGCCGCCATGCCAGTACAGCGGCGTTGGCTATTACAGCCCGACCACTTACCAGTTTTTCTGGAAAACACCTCAGCCGGGAACCTGCATCAAGACGGCTGCGTTCGACGTGGGGCACATGTCCTTCGAATACCTCGATATCGCCTATGAGTTGCGCACGCCTGATCCCTTGAGCATGTCGTCCGGGTTGTACACCGGATCGTTGACCTACAGCGTCGGTCGAGGCAGCGCCGATTTCACGATGGGGCCGTTCATGGGGGCGGATGACGGCAACCTCACGCTGGATTTCGTGCTGGACGTACAGCACACACTGAAGGTGGATCTGCCACCGGGTGGCAACCGGATTACCTTGCAACCCGAGGGCGGGTGGCAGCGCTGGTTGAACTCAGGGCGGGCCCCGGAACGCCTGTTCAGCGACCAGACCTTCTACATCTCGGCCAGCTCCAGATTCAAGATGTACCTGGAGTGCGGCTCCGGAACGGTAACGGCCTGTGGATTATGGAATGAGGGGACCAACTACGGCACACCGATCATCGTCAGTGTGACCCTGCCCAACGGTTTGACCGACACCAGTGGACGGCCAGTCAAGCGACAGGAACTGTTCCCGCAGGAGTCGAGGGCCATCGTTTTTCAACCGGGAATCTATGTCGATCGCAAGCCCGGAACCCTGCATTTCGAAATCGACAAGGCCAACACCGAACGAATACTCAAGGCTGATCGTGGAAACAGGTATTCCAGTACGGTCGTGGTGATTTGGGATTCGGAAATCTGATCGAGTCACTGTACTCAAATCGAGGTTCTGCTGATGAAACAACTCGTTGCTCTGCTGGTGGCAGGTTTGCTTTTTCAAAGTGCGTACGCCGGTCCGAACATCAATATCGGCGTCGTCTACGACTATCTGGCCGGTGATAAAAGCACGTATCTGAAACGTGTCTACAACAGCGGTGACAGCACGGCATTCGTCAAGATCAATGTGCTGGAAATCATTTACAACGCAGATGGCACATCCTCCGAAGTGCCCGTGAAAGTCCAGGCCGATGCCAGTGCGCGGGACGGTCTGATGGCCAGCCCGGCCCGTTTGATCATTCCGGCCCAGGGCATGCAGGGCACCCGTTTACTGTTTATGGGCGAGCGGGACAAGGAGCGTTATTTCCGGGTGCGGTTCGTGCCGGTGGTGCCGGAAAAGGAAGACGAATTCGCGGTCTCCCAGGAAGAGCGCGAGGACTACAAAAAGACGCTGACGGCGGGCGTGAACGTCATGGCCGGCTTCGGCACCATTTTCTTCGTGCGCCCGGCCAATGCGCGTTTCGACAGCGTGATCGAAGACAGCGCCGGTGCTTACAAGGTGCGTAACAACGGCAATACGGTGGTGGTGATCGATGAGTTCAAGAGTTGCTCGAAAACCGATGAAACCGACTGCGAGCCAACCACCAAGCACCATGTCATGGCGGGCAAGTCATTCGAGTTCGAGAAGAAACCGGGACGTGAATACCGCTTCATTCTGGTCGAAGGTGAGGCGAAGAAAAACCTGCGTGTCGCCGGGTGACAGCGTCCGAAGGCACAGGCAATTGCTCTTCATTCATGCAAGTAACGGGTATCGGAAAATGATCAGACAATGGATCGCTCTGACCTCAGCCAGCGGGCTGGCGTTGACGGGAACCTGGGCATTCGCCGCGCGCGAGGAGATCGAATTCTTCGTTTCGGTGGATATTCCCACCTTGAACTTCTATGTCATTCCCAGCGAGCCGGACTGGATACATCGTGAACAGCGCCTGCACTGGAATGTGCACACTTCGAAGCTGGGAACGCTGCGTCGCAACTTTGATGTGAAACATGACAGCAGTGCCATAGAAGCACGCCTGGAGAGTTTTCCCTACCTGACCAATGGCCGCGATTCTCGGGAAAACATCAATTTGCGGGTGACATTCAACGGCAAGGAGCTCACCAACAATCCGTTCCCGCTGCAAGTGGTGTCGGCCGAAGAGGCAAAGCTCGGCGTGCGGGTGCCCCTGGAGATCGAGCCCAGAGAGCAGGCCGGAGGCTACAAACCGGGTGATTACTACGGCACCGTCAACATCATGTTCAGCGCGGCAGCTCCGGCGGGGTAATTGAAGGACAACCTCAAGCATTCACCACGGCTTTCAGTGCAAGGAAGGGTCAATGGATTTCAGCTTTGGAACAGTCAGGACGTTCGGTAAAGGATGGTTTTTTGTTCACGTGCTCGCAGGAGTGTTTTCGTCCTCGGCGCTGGCGGTCACTCAAGAGATTCGCGCCAGTTTCATTCCCGATCCCGCCAATCCGCAAAACAATCAATTCATCAACCAGACCCCGCAGAGTGGTTATTGCGCCACATACGTCAATGATTGCAAGGCCTACAACCTGTCCGGTCTACGGTTGCCACTGCGTTTTTCCGCAATCCACGCCATCGAACCCGGAGCGCCCGAACGGGCCGGGGCGACGCTCAAGGCGCCAGCGCAGTGGCGAAGTCTGAACGTCTCGAATGTGGTGACGGGGGAGTCGCATCCCGTGGAAATCCGGATCGGAGCCCTGGGATCGCAATATGTCCTGAGCGACACCGTGACCGATCTGACGGGTGCCTCGAACGATCTGGAGGGACACAATCGATTGTGGGTCGGTGGCTCATGGGGAGGTGCGCCCGGCTCCTGTCAGCATGGCGCGATGGCCACCTACGGGCCTGACAGTTATACGTTTTTCTGGCGGACCCCGAGCGATTCGGCGTGCAGCAAGGCAGCAGCCTTCTCCATTCCGTGGATGACCTACGACTACCTGGATCTGGGTTACGAACTGCGCACCCCCGATCCCTTGGTCATGTCGGCGGGGCTGTACACGGGGGAACTGAGTTATTCCATCGCGCCTGGCGGCGACTTTGACATGGGCGACAACATGCTGCCGGACAATTCGAGCCTGACCTTTCGCTTCGTACTGGATGTCCAGCATGTACTCAAGGTCGCCCTGCCGCCGGGCGGCAACAGGATCGAACTGGTGCCGCAGGGCGGCTGGCAGGCCTGGCTTCAGGAAGGACGCCGGCCTGCACGACTGTTCCGGGATCAGACCTTCAACATTTCTGCCTCTTCGAAATTCAAGATGTTCTTCCAGTGCGAGTATGGCGGTATCGGTGCCTGTGCCCTGCGTGATACCGAAACCGGCTCGACGTTCCCGCAGGTCTACCTCAGCGTGAGCCTGCCTCACGGCATCACCGACATGGCCGGTCAACCGGTCAGACAAAGGCCTCTGACGGACGATTCGCAGGGGACGATCTTTCAACCCAAGCGCTTTCTGGAGCGGGCGGCGGGCACCTTGCACTTTGAAATACCGGCGTTCTACGTGGAGCAGATGTTGCAACCCGGCAAGGCCAGACGGTATGCCGGTAACATCACCGTGATCTGGGATTCGGAGGTCTAGGTCGCGCCTGTGCCACGCCCTGAAGGCAGCTGCCTTCAGGGCGTGGCGAGGGTCAGATCCTCGCCCGGCTCATGGCCTCGCGGGTCAGCCTTCTGCTCAGTTCCTTCTCCTGATAGCCGATGTCTCGCAGCAAGCGTTCGTAGGTCTGGTCGCTCATCGGTTCTGGTGTGAAGACTTCCTCCTCGGGTACGGACAGTTTGCGGGCAAGCTCACTGAGGGCATGCCTGCGCAGATAGCGTTGTTCCGGCGGCAGCTGTGCCGAACGAACCCAGTCCTCCTGGGCCGAGCGCAGATCCTCCAGCAGATCGAATTTTTCCAGGTGAACACGTTTATTGCTTTCGAATTCTCCAGGCCAGGTCTCACGCAAGTACGCTTCCCAGAACGGCTGCTCGATCATCTGGTTGACCAGACCGTCGCCTGTCTCGCGCTCGATCACTGTGTCGTACGCACGGTCGATGGTCGCGTCATCGACTCCGGCGACCGGGCGAAACTTCATGGCTTCGGACTGCCAGGGCAGTTCCAGGCGTTTGGCCAGACCGGTTTCATAGGCCAGATGCACCTCGACCTCATCGGGGTTGCCCTCGCGCGCCCGGATGTCTGCCCGGGCGATTTCGCCGACTTGTCCAAGGCGCGCCGAGCCCTTGGCCAGCGTCACCAGCTTGCTTTCCAGTTCCGCGCGGTGGGTGGAAAACGAGCGGGCCTCGGAGGCGAGTACCTTGACGCCCATGTTGTTGAACAGTTGGGCGCCGGCATCCTCGCAGCCTTCAGGATCGGTCGACATGAGGAACAGGTCTTCGCGCAGCGGCGTATCGATGTCCATGGCACCGATCATTCGCCATACACGGTCGGTCAACTGGTCCTGCGCCTCTCCTCCCTGCTCGTAATCGGCGGAACGGGTCAGGTCTTGCAGAACCCTGAAAAATCCGTCGGAACCGGGTTCGCTGGCCACCGCATGCCAGGCTTCCGCCCGGTAGGCACCCACGCCCGCCGTTTCTTCCATAAAGGACGTGTCGACAGAGACGGGCCACCGTTCGAGCAGGTCATCGGCGACAGTGGAATAGGTATCGTGAGGGGCCCTGCCCACCGACGTTCTGTACGCCTCGAATGTGGCGCGCGCGGACGACGACAACCGGTCCCCGTGAAGTCGGGAACGTGCAATCAGCTGCGCTTCATTGGAGCCCAGAGGTACCTGGGGGACATCCCTGATCGTGTTCATCCGCAGGTCCAGAAAGAAGCCTCGAGGCCGGGCCTTCGCAAACAGCCCCTCGGGCCAGGTGTCGATATGGGCGTTCACCAGGCTCAACACCTTGAGTCTGGGCATCCGCTCGATATTCGGCGGCGTGCCCAGAGGATTGTCATCCAGCCTGAGGGTTTCAAGGCGTGTCAGATTACGCAGTTGCTCAAGGGCGGGAGGCGTCAACCGGATCTGATTGTCGTTCAGGCGCAGTGTCTCGAGCAGCCGCATCTTGCCGACGCTTTCAGGGAGTGCGGGCAATCCACAGCCTCTGGCGCTGAACTGGCGCAGATGATGAAAGTCCTTGAGCAGACCGTTCGGTGCCGGGGAGAACCGTGAGCCATCCAGGTTCAGGGTCGTGACCTGTTCGAGCCAGGGTTTGAGCTCGCTCGGCATCTCCCGCCACCAACGTTCAAGGTCATGGGCTAGAAACTCCTTGGACAGATCCAGCGCATAGCCGCTCTCCAGGCTCGTGGAGCGCTCGCCGAACACTTCGGACTTTCTTTCGAAACACTCCAGCAGCCGGTCGGCAATGAAGCGTCCGCCCTTGCGATGATAGTCCCAGTAGCCTTGAGGCAGGTTGGTATCGGCGGCATCGGGATCCCAATTGCTCAGGTAGCGTTGTCGCCACTGTTCGAGTTCCTGCTTCAACGTCTTGAGCTCGCGTTCAAGCCGATCGATATGCGCATGAGGATCGCCATTGGCATGCAGCGATCGGCTGAAAGCCGCTACTTCGTTTTCGTTGAAATGCGGATAGAGGTTCCTGACTTTTTCTTCCACGGTCCGGGCATCTCTGGACAGTCCCCCTCCGCGCAGCAGCAACTCGGTTTCCAGTGGTACGACCGGGCGGATCGGGGGCCGGGCGAGTAATGTCCTGCGCTCGGCGGGCGCCTGGGTTTTGGCCATCACCCATTGCCTGAACATTTCTCCCTGCCCGGTGCGATAGCCCAGGGCCGCGCGCTTGTCAGCAGGCAGCGCCTGCAGGATGGCCTCATACAAGTCGCCGCCCTCGTGCAGCTTATTGTTCGTGCCGTCGCGCACTTCATATTGGCCATGTTCGTCCCTGATCAACACACGTCGGGTCGTGGCCTCTGTACTGCCTGCGCTGCAGCGTAGCGGACCGTCATAAGTGCCTTCGCGCACATCGATGCGTAAATCGGCAAACGTGTCGGTATGAAACTTCAGGGCATTGAGGGTCAGGCGTTCGGTGTCGGGCCCCCTCAGTGCCGGCTCATGCAAGCCTTCAGCCGCGCGCGCAGCGCTGACCTCAAAAGCGCTTTCCCGGGCCTGGTCCCTAAGGCGTAGCGGGATGCGTCGCTCCTCGAGCATGACTTGCTGTTCATCGGGAGTCGCTCTTGTCAGCAGGGTTTCAGCGACCCTGGAAGGCAGTTGCGGATACTGCTGCTGCAGCAGTTGAACCCGAGCATCGCTGTTGTGATCCTTGAGTCGGTACTGGTACTGGAAGATGTCCGGCGTGCGGGTTTCCACGATATCCGCCAGTTGGTTGCGCAAGACCTGTGCCCGTTGGTTTTTCGGGTATTGCTTGCCGAGCAACGCTTTCATTTGCGTATGGTCCAGGAAATTCACGAGCCGCTCCGGGAGCTTGCCGGCCATCATGTCGGCCAGGCTGATGCCGAGCGTCTGCCGGTCCGTGGCTTGCCGGTTGCCGTACTGGCGATAACTACCGGTCAGATCGGCGTTTTCATAAACCTTCAGGGCTTTGTCGGCCGGCCAGCCGGGCATGTCCGGCACCATTCGTTCAAACCAGTACGAGGCCGGGTCCAGCGGCTGCCCCGAGCGGATCAGCCGGCCCACGTTTTTGGCCTCATTCCAAGTGTTGAAGCGTGTGAGCGTGTCGGCCAGCAGGGGCGGGGGAGCGGCATTTTCGACGTGCATGCGTCGCAGCGAAGCTTGCGGCGTCCCGCTGATATTGCGCAGGTGATCCTGTTCGGCGGTGGTGTAGCCATCAACGCTATGACCAAGGCGCTGCATGAGCCTGGGTCCGTGCCAGTCCTGCGGTTTTTCCCCCTCATGGACCCAGGCTCCCTGACCGTTATGGCGCAGCTCGGGCGAATAGGCGTTTGGGCGTGTCGGGTGGCGAATCCGATGAAGTCCGCTGCGCGGGTCGCGCTGCACTTCGTAGTGCTTGCCCTCGAGTGGCAAGACAATCTTGCCGGCATGCCTGTGCAGCCCCAGTGCATCGGGGCGTGATGTCTTCGGTGGCGCCAGCTGCGGTTGTTCGTAAGGTCTGAGGTCCGGCTGCCAGAGACGGGTTTTACCGTCGAACGACTGTACCGGTTTCATTCCCTCGACCAAGAGTGACGGTTTGAGCCCCAAAGCGTGACCTGTTTCAGAACCGGCGGCAAAGATTTCCAGTTGCAGGACATCGGTCAGGACTCCCACCACATATTCTGCCGCCTCGACCCAATGCCCCTGGATCATGTCCACCACGCTCTCGACGGCGTCGTTGACGATCTGATAAGCGGTATAGGCCATCATCAGTTCGCCCAGTCCCGGAACAAAGGGCGTCATCACCAGTAGCGCGGCATTGAAGATGTCCGAGGCGATCTTCTTGAAGTTCTCCCACCAGGCCCAACGCGCCTGGCTGTCGGCATCGGCGGTCGATACTGCGAGACCGCGCGCGTCGTTGAGAATTTTATTGAGTCGTTGCTGGTACAGATACGTCCACAGGGGGGCTGTGATCGGCGGTGCGCTGAATTGCAGCTGAGGTTTCTCGACCGGGGTTTCCCGCCAGGACGGTCGCGGATCCCCCGGTTCCCTGGCGTACCATTTGACATACGTCAGGCGCTGCTCGAGCCCGGCGAAAAAGTGCCCGCGCTGTTCCTGATCAACAAACTGGCTGAAAAACTGGCGATAGCTGATACCGGAAGACGGCAGCGTTCTGTTTGCCCGTAACTGGCGTGTCAGCTCGTCCATGAACGCCAGTGTCGAAGCGTATTCCTTGAGCGGGTGGTCGGGGTCGTGCGGCACGTAGGCAATCATTTTCTGCGAGTGTTGCGCCTGTGCCGGGTCGGGGCGAATGATCACGATCCCCGTCAAGGTCAGGTCCATCAGGCCCAGATCGCAGACGCACATGGCCTGACCGTCGAGTACCAGATTCTGCCGGCCCAGCAACAGCTCGCGAATCAACACGTAGGCACCGGGGCCAATGTCCTTTTTGATCTGCGCCATGCGGGCGGCAGCCTTCAGCGCAGCTTGCTGACTTTGCTCGACGCGTGTGCGCAGATAGGTCTCGGCGACTGGCTCCTTGTTCAGCAGGAATGTTTCGAGATGGGCCCTGTACCGGGCCCCGATGTCCAGTTCCCGGCACAGCGTCTGAAACTGGCTGATGCTGATTGTTTTGCCAATCGGCGAGACGTCGAACAAGTCTCGGGCCGCATCGGTTTTGATAATGAATGTCGAGTAGTGTTGATAGGTTTCATCGTGCGCGAAGTTGTGCAGCGCGGCGTCGAGCATTGAAACGGTGCGGGCCCGTGACGCTTTCGTGATATCAATCACGTACCAGGGGGTTGTCGCCGCCTCGTAGAGTCTGACGTATGTATTTCTCACATCGACTTCGACATTGAACTGTTCGAGCAACTTCTTCTTCAGCAAAGGCTCGGCAAATGCATAAACGTCCTGAAGGCTCCCGAGCATTCTGTCAATGCGGTTCTGCGCGCCCCAGGCGCGGCGGTTATCGGCGGACAGGCGTTCCAGCTCGGCATCCGGAGTCGTGACCATCCATGACTCACGGTTGAGTGACGCCTTTCCCAGGGCTCGGGCCCGATGCAATTGCATAGCCCTGAATACCGGATCGATGCGCGATTTAATTAAATCGTAATGTTGCCCTTTATATGTGGATGTTGCTGTCATTGTGCAGGCCTTGAACAAGTAATGAATTCTCAGCCTAACGTTCAATGTCTCGATTAATTAGTTTAAATGCCTGTTGTCTCCGTGTCGGGTTGATACGTTAATCATTGAATATTGATATGTATAAAACACATAACTACCGCCCACTATCGGTTCAATCTGAAGCCAGGGCCACGGTCGTTGTCTGCGGGGCACGGCACTGTGAGTCGCTGCCCGGTTGCAGGTAAGGCATCAGAATCGGCGCCATGCCCTTGAGGACCTGTACCGGCAAGGCCGAGGTGAACTTGAAGTTCTCCGCCGAACGCCCCGGCACGAACGCGGTGAGCGTGCCGAAATGGTGGTCGCCGATGTAGAACACGAAGGTCGCCGTGCGGTTGATCGATTTCGAGCTGAGAATTCGCCCGCCGGAGCCGATGGCCTCGATCCGGTTGTCACCGGTACCGGTTTTTCCACCCATGGTCAGCGGTGTTCCATCAGCCAGTTTGAAACTGCCGGAAACACGTTTGGCCGTTCCCGAGTCCACCACCTGCGACAGCACTTCACGCATCGCCGTGGCCACTTCGGACGGCATCACCCGTTTGCCGACGTGAGGATCATTGACCAGTTTCGTTTCGTAAGGCGTGCCGGCGGCAAAGTGCAGACTGTCGATGCGCAGGGTCGGCATGCGCACGCCGTCGTTGAGGATGGTGCCGATCAGTTCGGCCAACGCGGCGGGGCGGTCGCCGGAACTGCCGATCGCGGTGGCCAGCGACGGCACCAGGTGATCGAATGGATAGCCGACTTTCTGCCAGCGCTGATGGATGTCGAGGAACGCTTCAATTTCCAGCATGGTTCGGATGCGACTGTCGCGGGCGCCCTTGTGCTTGCTCTTGAACAGCCAGCTGTAGACTTCCTGGCGCTCGAACTGGCTGGCCTTGACGATGTCCTTGAACGTCGCGTCCGGGTGGTTGAGCAGGTAGCCGATCATCCACAGGTCCAGCGGGTGAACCTTGGCGATGAAACCCTGATCCGGCAGGTCGTAGGTGCCGGGGCCGTAGGCCAGATAGAGCCGTTCCAGGCGTTCGTCGGTGAGTTTTTCGGTGATTTTGACGCCCTTGAGATGCGAGCGCACAAAGGTGTTGAAGTCTTCCTGGCTGGCGTCGGGCAGCAGGTAACGGTGCACGGCGGCCATGCGGATCGGAGTCGGGCGCATGCTGTCGAGGAAGGTGTCGAGCCGGGCCTGGGTGTCCTTGTTCCGGTACTTTTTCCAGAACTTGAGCAGGAACGAGGTGCCCTCTCGGTCGGCGAACGAGGCGAGGTATTCCTGACGTCTTGGGTCGCGGTCGTCCTTGAGCAGTTCGGCGCTGTTGTTGGGACCTGAGTAGGTGGTGTAGCGCACCAGATCGCGCATCAGGCGAATGAACGGCAGGTTGATCGACTCACGCAGGGCATCGCGCAGGGTCGGCAGGCGGCCGTTGTCTTCCTTGCGAAAGTTATGGAACGTGTGCAGCCCGCCACCGGTAAAAAAAGCTTCGCCGGGACTGGCTGAGTATTTGCGATCAAGAGCTGCGCCGAGCAATTTCGACAGGTCGTGATCCTTGTTCTGGATCAGGTAATCGATCACCCACTGGCTCAGGCGATCCTGATCCGGTACCTCGACTTTCTTCAGTTCCGGCGCGCTCATGGCCCCGTACTTGTCATGCAGCTCCGCGATGATTTGCAGGTAGGTGGTCAGCACCCGCATCTTCGCGGTCGAGCCCAGTTCCAGCTTGCTGCCTTCGTTGATGTCGAACGGCTGATCGGTGCTGTCGGTCTGCACCCGTACGCGGGAACCGTCCGGGGTCAGCTCGAAGAGGGTGAAGCTGTAGCGCACCTGAGTGGTGCTGGTGGGTGTCAGGAGGCGTTCGCCCATCAGGCCGATTTCAGCGGCATAGGCCGGGTCGGCGAGTTTCTTCAGGTAAGTGGTGGCCTGGGTTTGCAGTTCGCCTTGCAGGGTGCTGGTGGCGGACAAGTCGAGGCGGTCAAGGTCGTACAGCGGACGGTTGAGCATCGACGCCAGCCGGCTGCGGGCGACACTGATGCCCTTGTTGGTTTCGATCGGCTGAATCGTCGGCTGGGTCTGCCAGTCGCGGTAGCTGATGGTGCTGGCCAACGCGGCATCGGCCAGGGCAGCGTCGATCACGCCGTTCTGCTTGAGCAGGCGCAAGTGGCTGTTGGTCAGTTCGACCAGTTCTTCTCGTCCCTTGGTCAGGTAATGCGAAGGGCGGCGCTGGGCGATCATCAGCGAAAGCATTTCGCGCAGGGCCAGACCTTTGTCCGCCATGGACTGCGGATCGGTCGCTGAGCTGGAAAGTTTGCGGTTGGCCTCGTTGAAATCTGCGCCATACCAGACCCGCAGGCCCTCGGCCATGCCATGTACCTCACCATGCCCCGGCACCGCCGACAGCGGCACGCTGTTGAGATAATCGCGAACGATGTTCTGCCGCGCCGGCAAGGTGTCCGGGCCACCCTGATAGGCGCGCACGCTGGCGGAAATCATCTGGCGGATTTTCTCCGCGCCGGACACCGTCAGGCCATCGGGTGAATGGCGGTATTTCTCAAGTTGCGTGGCCAGGGTACTGCCACCGGCCGACTGCCCCGGCAAGTGCAGCAGCTTGGCAACTTGCGACCACGCGGCCATGCCGAAGCGCGGCCAGTCCACCGCCGGGTTGGCCAGCGGTTGCCTGGGGTCGAGCAGAAAGCGGTTTTCGATAAACAGCAGGCTGTTGACCACCACCGGCGGAATCGACTCGAAACTCGAATACAGCTGTTGCGGATAGTTGTACTGATACAGCGGCGCGGCCCGGCAATCGGTGATCGACAGCCCGGCCTGGATCTTCTCTGAATAGGGCACGAACAGGCCCTTGTCAGTGTAATTGAGCAGGGCCGGGGAGAAGCGCGTCTGCTCGGTGATCACGTAGTTGCGCTTGATCAGCCGTGGCAGGAATTCGTCCAGCGAGCTGTAACCCAGACGCAGATCGAACGGACCGTTGCCTGGATAGCGGATCGCTTCGCTGGGCCCCGGTTGCAATTCGTACTTGAGTTTGGCGGCGTACTGGCTGACCTCGCGGGACTGAAAACGCGAGGTGCGCATTTCCTTCATCGCAGCCAGGCCCACGACAATCGCGATGATCACCACCAGAAGCCAGAAAGCCTTCCACCCGTGCCGATTGCGACGGGGTTTTTCAGGGACAGGCGCTTCATCCACACGTTCAGTCGGAACCACTTTTTCACTCGAATCGGTTTGCCACAAAGCGCCCATAGTCGATTGATCCATTCACGCAGATTGATCGGACTTGTCTGAAGCTTAGTCGGTGGTTGGCGTCGGTGAAAAAATTGTGAAGAACGGTGGCCGGCGTCATCTGAGTAAACCTTCAGACCCGGTTGCGGCATGACGTTGCACCATTGCTGTGCAATACTCCGCGCCCATTTGTGCGGTGAATAATCCTCGAAATGCAGGATGATTTGTCTCGTAAACCGCAAGATTGTCGAGGTTTACGTCTGAATCAGATGCCTTATAGAGTGAAAAAACCTGTCGCAAGCTTTTTATACTGCACGGCCCGCTGATCCCGCAGGTTGCTTCTGCGGGACGGCCCTGCCCACGAGGCAGGGCCGGTTTTACCCAGGCGCAGGCTTATCGGCCGACGCTTGAACACTCGGTGGTCACATCCAATAACAAGACGAGGAAGTCCCCCATGCCAGTCGGCAATCACCCGCCCCATGGCGAAACCGCTCAAGGCGGTCCGCTCAAACGCGAACTCGGTGAACGGCATATTCGCCTGATGGCGCTCGGCGCCTGCATCGGTGTCGGTCTGTTTCTCGGTTCGGCCAAGGCCATCGAAATGGCCGGCCCGGCGATCATGCTCTCGTACATCATCGGCGGTCTGGCGATCCTGGTGATCATGCGCGCCCTCGGCGAAATGGCCGTGCACAACCCGGTCGCCGGCTCCTTCAGTCGCTATGCACAGGATTACCTCGGCCCGCTGGCGGGCTTTCTCACTGGCTGGAACTACTGGTTCCTGTGGCTGGTGACCTGCGTCGCTGAAATCACGGCGGTGGCGGTGTACATGGGCATCTGGTTCCCCGATGTGCCGCGCTGGATCTGGGCGCTGGCGGCGCTGGTCAGCATGGGCTCGATCAACCTGATCGCGGTCAAGGCCTTCGGTGAATTCGAGTTCTGGTTCGCCCTGATCAAGATTGTCACCATCATCGCCATGGTGCTCGGCGGCATCGGCATCATCGCCTTCGGTTTCGGCAACGACGGCGTGGCGCTGGGGATTTCCAACCTGTGGGCCCACGGCGGTTTCATGCCCAACGGTGTGACGGGTGTGTTGATGTCGCTGCAAATGGTGATGTTCGCCTATCTGGGCGTGGAAATGATCGGCCTGACCGCCGGTGAAGCGAAGAACCCGCAGAAGACCATCCCGAATGCGATCGGCTCGGTGTTCTGGCGGATCCTGTTGTTCTACGTCGGCGCGCTGTTCGTGATCCTGTCGATCTATCCGTGGAACGAAATCGGCACCCAGGGCAGTCCGTTCGTGATGACCTTTGAGCGTCTGGGCATCAAGACCGCCGCCGGCATCATCAACTTCGTGGTGATCACCGCCGCACTGTCGTCGTGCAACGGCGGCATCTTCAGCACCGGTCGCATGCTCTACAGCCTGGCGCAGAACGGTCAGGCGCCGGCCGGTTTCGCTCGCACCTCGAGCAACGGCGTACCGCGTCGGGCGTTGCTGCTGTCGATCTTCGCCCTGCTGCTGGGCGTGCTGCTCAACTATCTGGTACCGGAAAAAGTCTTCGTCTGGGTGACATCCATCGCCACCTTCGGCGCGATCTGGACCTGGGTGATGATCCTGCTGGCCCAGCTGAAATTCCGCAAAGGCCTGAGCGCCAGCGAACGGGCCGGCCTGAAGTACAAAATGTGGCTGTTCCCGGTCAGCTCCTATCTGGCGCTGGCGTTCCTGGTGCTGGTGGTCGGCCTGATGGCGTACTTCCCGGATACTCGCGTGGCGCTGTATGTGGGCCCGGCGTTCCTGGTGCTGCTGACCGTGTTGTTCTACGTGTTCAAGCTGCAACCGAAGGATTCGGTACAGGGCGCGATGCGTTCGGCTTCGTAATTCGTTGTCGCTGAAACCTGAAAGCCCCGGTCGAAAGTCCGGGGCTTTTTCATGGGTGTGAGTTGATGCCGCTGGTCTGAAATCAGCGCAAAAAACGACTTCTTATTCAGAGTCATGTTCGAAGTTTTATCTACGTTGTTTCCAGCGCAGCCGTGAACAGAGGCGCAGGTATGAGGATCAGCGATTTTCTCGTACGAGAACTTGGCCGCCGTCAGGTCGTGCTGTTCTTCCTGATCGCCACGTTGCTCTACATCCTGCCGCTGATCCTCGCCGACTTCCCCTACATCGACGACAACTGGCGCACTCTGGCTGCCGGCAATGCCTGGGCGGCGCAGGGGCGGTTGTTCATGGACTGGCTGTATCAGGCGCTGACATTTACCGGCGCAGCACCGAACATTTTTCCATTACCGCTGTTGCTCGCCACCGTAGCGATGTCGTTCGCTCTGACCCGGCTGACCTTCCATTACTTTCCCGAACCGACCCTGGCGTGCTGTCTGGTGCCGTTGCCGCTCTGGTACAACCCCTTCCTGTTGCAGAACCTGTCTTATCAATACGACGGGGCCGGCATGGCACTGAGTCTGGTCGCGGTGATTTACGCGATCACCTTTTGCGGCGCTTCACGCATTCAGCGATGGCTGGTGCCGTCAGCGTTGCTGGCGCTGGCGATCGGGCTGTATCAGATCAGCCTGAATGTGTTTCTCGGGTTGTGCTGCCTGGAATTGCTGCGCAATGTTCATCGGCAAGTGCCTTGGGATGAACTCTGGCACCGGTCAGGCTGGCGGCTGGCGCAACTGCTGCTGGCGGTGCTGATCTACAGCGTCACGGCCTATCCATTCACTGACGCCGGGCGCGCGCAATTGCTCAATCCCGGCGCCGATCCGTGGCTGCAGCTCGGCATCAATCTCGCTCGGGTGATGGAGAAGGTTGCGCTGCTGTTTCACGGCGGTTACACGGCGGTTTTTATTGCGCTGGTGCTGTGTGCTGTGAGCGGCGCCGTGCAGTTGGGGCGGCAGATTCGCGAGCGCCACCTGTCCCGCGCCAAGGGCTTGCTGCTGAGCTTCAGCTGCCTGCTGGCATTGCCGCTGGTTGTGCTGCTGGTGCCGGGCATGACCCTGCTGTTTCGCGATTTCAACGAAGGCGCGCGCACCCTGATGGGGTTTGGCGTGCTGTTGATGTTGCTGTTCTATCTGGCCTGGCTGGGGTTGATGCCGCTGCATCAACGGTTGCCTTTGGTGTTGGCGATTGCGCTTCTGGCCACGCTGTCGCTGTCCTTCGCTTATGGCCGGGTGCTGACGATGGAAAAAACGTTCGCCAGCAGTGCTCTCTACATCCTCAGCCACGACATCTCGTCCCATCGAGAACTGCGCGAAGCCAAACGGATTTATCTCTCGGTGACGTACTCCGACCGCTGGCTCGCGGGGGCGGAAGGGACGTTCAAACAACTGCCGGTGCTGCGTTACTTGCTGAACATCGACTACTTCATGCTCGCCGAAACCCTGCCGTCGGCGGGCATCACCAATGTGGTTGCAGAACGCGAACGGCGCAACGCGACCCACGCCGGTCTGATGGGCTATCCACCCTTGGTGGACAGCCTCTATTACCGCCTCTACCTGATCGGCGACTACGGCTTCATCGTCTTGAAAGAGCCGCCTCACGGGCGGTTATTACAATGGTGACCGTTGGTCAGAAACCAGCGCCGACCTGTAATTTCTGACAGTAGACCGCACCCGTACCTTGCCCTAGCGTGAAAGCCCCGCCCGTTGCAGTGACAGCAAGGATTGACGATGAGGATCTTGTGGAAAGGATTTCCCGCGCAAACGGCAATCGGCCTGGCCGCAACGCTGGTTCACTGGCAGATTTTTTTTGTACTGAGCAGCGCGGTTCAGTTGGACCAGTCTGCCAGTAACTTCGCTGCGTTTTGCATCGCCGCATCCTTCTCGTTTTACATGAACGCGCTCTACACGTTCGAGACCCGAACGTCGGTGGTGGCGTATCTGATGTTCATGAGCGTGATGGGTGTTTTGAGTTATGGCGTGGGCGTATTTGCCGATTCACGCAATTTGCCGGGGCTGGTGACGGTGTCTGGGTTTTCCCTGATGAATCTGCTGCTGGGGTACTGCTTTTTTCGGTTTGTGCTGTGTCGGGAGCGCCAGCCATGAACGTATCTCTGCCTGATGCACCGTCGGTAAATGCCCCTTGCCTGTCGACGACGCCATTCGTCATCGATCTGGACGGAACGCTTCTGAAGACTGATCTGTTGTTCGAATGTGCAATGGCCTTTATGAGGCAGGCCCCGCTGCAATGTTGCAAACCCTTGATCTGGCTCGGTCGCGGTCGATCCTATCTGAAAGAACAGTTAGCTCATGCAACGACCATCGATGTCACGACATTGCCCTACGATCCGGATGTTCTATGGATGATCGAGGCGCAACGCAACAGCGGCCGGAAAATAGTGCTGGCCACGGCCAGCCATCATTCGTTGGCGTTACGCATAGCTGAGCACCTGAAGGTGTTCGATGAGGTTTTGGCAACCACGCTTGAGTGCAACCTGTCGGGGATGAATAAGCGTGATTTGTTGGTGGAGCTGTACGGTGACGGGGGATTCGACTACGTCGGCAACTCACTCGACGATCTCCCGGTATGGCGTTCCGCCAGGCAAGGCTATGTCGTCAATCCGTTACCGGGTGTCGAACTTGCCGCCAGGCACTTGGGCAACGTCGTTCAGGTGGACCGTGCCTACGCTTCGAACTTCAGGAGTTGGTACAAAGCCTTTCGCATTCATCAATGGGTGAAGAACACCCTGATTTTTATTCCCTTGCTCGCCGCGCATCAACTGGTCAATCCGATGTCGTTGTGGCACGGCGTGCTGGCCTTCCTGTTTTTTGGATTATGCGCATCGGGTGTCTATGTACTGAACGACCTGCTTGACCTTGCCGATGATCGCAAGCATCCAACCAAACACGCACGGCCCTTCGCCAGTGGGGATTTGTCGATCAAGTCCGGGTTGATGGTTTTTCCTTTGCTGTTGCTGGTGGCCTTCACGGGGGCCTGGATCTGGCTGCCGCGTCAATTCGTGGTGGTACTTGCCTGTTATTACTTGCTGACGCTGGTTTATTCGCTGGTGCTGAAGCGGCTTATGGCGCTCGATGTCATTGCTTTGGCCCTTCTATATACCCTGCGCATCATTGCTGGCGGAGCTGCTTTCGAACTGGAACTGACGGTCTGGATGCTGGCCTTTTCCATGTTCATGTTTTTGAGCCTGGCGCTGATCAAGCGCTACGCCGAACTGTTGTTGGCGCTCAACAGCGGCATCACCGGGAGAACCGGCGGACGCGACTACTTTCCAGCGGATCTGGCAATGCTCTCCTCGTTGGGCGCTGCATCCGGGTACCTGGCTGTCATGGTGCTGGCGCTTTACATCCATGACGGTGCGACGACCGCGCTGTATGCGCACCCTCGCTGGATTTGGCTGGCCTGCCCCGTGCTGCTGCTCTGGATTACCCGAATCTGGTTGCTGACCCATCGCGGCCGGATGAATGACGACCCGGTGGTCTTTGCCGTGCGTGATCGCCTGAGCCTGGCAATGGGCGCAGTGTTTTGTCTGATTTTCTGGGTGGCGGCATGAAACGAATAAGCCAGAGCACACCGTGCCTGTGGCTATTCATTAGGCTGATCAAGGGTTTAATCAAAAATGGGTGAAGTCATAACCAGCGTTTCCGCAAGTCAGCGCATAAGCGCTCCGGAAGTATGGACAGCCGTATTCATTTTTTTTGTTCCGGCAGGTGTTTTGTTTCTATCGATCATGATGATGAATCATGGTGTGATGATCTATACGCTGGATGATCCATATATTCATATGAAGATGGCCAGGAATATATGGGCGGGGCACTACGGAGTTAACGCGGGAGAGTATTCTGCCCCTTCGTCAAGCATTATATGGCCTGTTTTGCTTGCGCCTTTCTCAATGTTGGGGGATGCGTTTTACTATGCGCCACTGGTGCTGAATATCATCTTTTCGCTTCTGACTTTTCTGTTGATGTTTGATTTGTTGAAGCGCTTGAATCGTCAGTTTTCGGTGCTGATCGCGATGGGGTTGTTTTTTTCGTTGAATCTATATGGACTTGTCTTCAACGGGATGGAACACAGCTTGCAAGTTTATCTGACGGTTTTGATTGCCGCAGGTGTTATTCGTAAAGAGTTTTTCGGAGAACAAAAAGTATCGATCGTTCTGTATTTGGCGATTTTCTTGCTGCCGCTGGTACGTTACGAAGATTTGGCAATTTCCTTTCCCGCCTTGGGCTATCTTTTTATGAGCGGTGAGCGCTGGAGAGTAGTTTATTGTGGTGTTGCCATACTGATGGCCCTTGCAGCCTTCAGCCTGTTCCTGCAAAGCGTCGGACTCGATGTGTTGCCATCTTCGGTACTTTCCAAATCAGATATTTCCGATCTTCAATCCCTTGCTGCACATGCGCTGGCGCAATTCAAGCTATGGGGTTGGGTGGTTTTCGGTGTGTTGATGCTTTGCTGTATTTACTCCAGAAGAATGGCACTGGTGTTGCTGTTGTTAAACGTCACGGTGCTGCATATGGTATTTGGCAAGTCGGGTTGGTACGGCCGATATGAAGTGTATTGGCTTGCATTTGTTTCGCTTTTTTTTCTGGTGGCCTGCAGCAGGTATCTGAGCGGGCGCTGGATGCTAGTGGTATTCAGTTGTTTGCCTGTGGCCTTTACCAGCTTTGTGTATGTGACATTGAGTACGCCATGGGCATCTGCCAATATCTACAATCAACAGTACATGATGGCATTGATTGCCTCTCGTTTGAATGAGCCGTTAGCCGTCAACGATTTGGGGCTGGTTTCATTGGTGACCGATCAATATGTACTAGACCTCACCGGTCTGGCGAATTATGAAGTGTTGAAATTTGGGCGCTTGGAAAGTAACTCGTTGTGGATCGGTGATTTGATGAGGCGTCACGATGTTAAATACGCTTTTATTTATGACGAGTGGTTCAGCAAGCGGCCGGCGTATTTTATAAAAGTTGCCAGTTTGAAGTTGGTCGTTCCAAATATAACCTCGGCAGAGGACTCAGTGTCTCTCTATGCAGTGGACTCAGTATCCGCTGTCAAACTTAGAGGTGTACTGAGGGCGTTTCGTGAGGAAGAACACAGCAACAAGTTTGAAATCAATTATTTCGAGTGACTCACGAAACTGTCAACGGGCTCAGTTACCGCAGGGAGAATACTCAATTGTCGCTCTCGTCATGGGGCAATTACCCCTCCGCTCCACAAACCGGCCATCCATGCCACTGGCAAACCGACCTGGGACCGCAGTGGCATCGGGTGGTCGAAATTTACGGCTCTTCGTTGCCCTTCGGCAATGGCCGAAGCTATGGCGACAGCTGTCTGGCTGCCAGTGATCATGTGTTGCAAATGCGTACTCTGAATCGCTTGATAGATGCCGATTGGGATAACGGCTGGATTTGTGCCGAGGCCGGAATCACCTTGGGCGAGATTCTGCAACTGGCCATCCCGCGCGGCTGGTTTTTGCACGTTACGCCCGGGACGCAACATGTGACGCTGGGCGGTGCGGTGGCCAATGATGTGCACGGCAAAAATCATCATCGCTGCGGCACGTTTGCCCATTCTGTGATGAGTTTCGGTTTGCATCGATCCATGCAACCGCCGATGGTGTGTTCCGCATCGGAAAACCCGCAGTGGTTTGCCGCCTCAATAGGAGGATTGGGCCTGACGGGGATCATCACTTGGGTAAGTCTTCGCCTGCGCAGAATCCAGTCCAGCCTCATCGATACCTTGCGGGTGCGCTTTGACAGCTTGAAGGCATTCTTTGACCTGTCGGGTGAAATGGATGCCGGCCACGAATACAGCGTTGCGTGGATCGATTGTCTGGCCAAGGGGAGTGCGCAAGGGCGGGGTGTTTATACGGCCGGCAATCATTGCGAAACGGGTCCGCTTGAGGCTGCCACTTCACATTCGCTGCGTTTGCCGATTCGGCTGCCCGTGTCGCTGGTCAATCCAATCACATTGAAACTGTTCAACCATTTTTATTGGCAACGGCAACCGGTAATCAGGCAATGTCGCACGCTTGCTTACCGTCCATTTTTCTATCCACTGGATAGCATCGAGCACTGGAACCGCCTTTACGGACACAAGGGCTTCCAGCAGTTTCAGTGTGTCTTGCCAAGCTCGGTGGCCCCAGCGGCACTGGCCGAACTGCTCAAATCCATTGCCCGCAGCGGCAGCGGATCCTTTCTCGCAGTACTCAAGCGCTGCGGCGATATCGCATCGCCCGGGCTGCTGTCATTTCCAATGCCGGGCACCTCACTGGCGCTGGACTTTCCACAGAACAAAACCTTGAGCAGAAAACTCCTGCCGAGCCTCGATGCCATCGTCCGGGAAGCGGGTGGCCGTTTGTATCCGGCAAAGGACGCCCACATGAGCGGCAGTGATTTCCGCCGAGCCTATCCCGCCTGGGAGCAAGTGGAAGCGATGCGTGACCCGGCCCTGATTTCCCGTTTCTGGCAGCGAGTCATTCAATGAAAAAAATACTCATTGTGGGCGCCACATCGGCGATCGCCAGCGCTTGCGCGCGTCATTGGGCGGCTGAAGGCAGTCAGTTCTTTCTTGTCGCCAGGGATGCGCCAAAACTGCGACAGACCTGCGCCGACCTGCAAATACGCGGTGCGAGTGCGGTTACGCCGTACGTGATGGATGTCAACGAAATCGCCGCGCACTCGATGATGTTGGAGAACTGCCTGGCGACATTGCAGACGGTGGATATTTGCCTGATTGCCTACGGCTCCTTGCCGAATCAGACCGCGTGCGAAAAAAGCATCGAGCTGACTGTGCAGGCATTCGTCACCAATGGCACTTCGGTGATTGCGCTTCTGACGCTGCTGGCTGACCGGATGGCTGTCCAGCGCAGCGGCACGCTGGCGGTTATTTCCTCGGTTGCCGGGGATCGCGGGCGGCCCGGCAACTATGTCTACGGTTCAGCCAAGGCAGCGGTTTCCACATTTTGTGAAGGTTTACGCCCACGTCTGTTCAAGTCGGGCGTGCATGTGATCACGATCAAACCCGGATTTGTCGATACGCCGATGACGCAGGGGCTGAAGATACCGGCGTTACTGGTTGCACAACCGGAGACAGTCGCCCGACGGATTGTCGCGGGCATCGAATCCAGGAAGGCGGTGCTTTACGTACCCGGATTCTGGGCTTGGATCATGTGTCTGATACGGGCTATACCCCAGCCGATTTTCAAGAGACTGAATCTATGAATCAGTCTGTGAAGCTCTCCGGATGGCGCTATCGAGTTCTGATCGGCTCGGCAGTCTGCTCCGCTCTCGTTTATCTGGCTCTTTCCCTGTGGGGCGGAGGGGTGGCCGTGAGCGCGGCGGTCAGCCGGGTGGGAGGGTGGGAGGCAGGGAAAATCATCGGGCTGGTTCTGCTTGGCTACGGTCTTCGCTTTTTGCGTTGGCAGGTTTATCTCAATGCCTTGCGCCATCCGATGCCATGGTGGCCAAGCCTGAAAATCTACCTGGCGGGGTTCGCCCTGACCACCACCCCTGGCAAGGCTGGCGAGGCGTTGCGCGGCGTCCTGCTCAAGCGTTGGGATGTGCCTTACGTGCACAGTTTTGCTGCGTTGTTCAGTGAACGACTTTCCGACTTGCTGGGGATAGTTGCGCTGGCTCTTTTGGGTTTGAGCGCTCATCCCGAATGGCTGTCGATGATTGTCGCCTGTCTGGTGCTGCTGGCCTGCTGCATGTTGCTCGTGTCCCGGTCGGGTCTTGTCAGCGCGATTGATCGGCGCATCGAGCACCGGCACGGCTGGTTTTCCCGGTTACTACGCCATTGCGTTCATGTGTTGCATCAGTCTCGCAGCTGCCACACCCCAGGCCGCCAGATTGGCGCGACGCTGTTGAGCGTCCTGGCATGGGGATTGGAAGGGTTGGCGTTTTACTGGATTTTGCTGGCGATGAAGGCAGACGTAACTCTGATATCCGCGATTTTTATTTATGCCGTTTCGATGCTGGCCGGCGCGCTGAGTTTCATGCCCGGTGGGTTGGGCAGTGCTGAAGCGGTGATGGTGGGGCTGCTGGTTTCGGATGGTGTCGGTTTACCGGATTCCATTGCGGCAACAGTCTTGTTGCGGCTCGTCACGCTGTGGCTGGCAGTCGGTTTGGGTGCAGTAATGTTTGTAGACATCAAACAATAAATACTCCAATCGCAGGTGCAGCGCCGGAACACAGGAGAGGTTCATGTTTTCAAAAGCAATCAGTGTGGTGCAGAGAGAACACGTCGCATTATTAATTTTTGTGATAATTGGAGGGGGCTTGAGAGGCCATGGCCTGTTTGAGCGGAGTCTTTGGTTTGATGAAGTCTTTAGCGTTAATGTCAGTAATCCGGCTAATAGTTTAAATACCGTTTTTCAGCTGACCGTCGAAGATGTTCATCCGCCGCTGTATCAGATCTTGCTTTGGCTCGTGCATCAGGTTTTTGGTTATGGGGAACGGGTGGGACGGATTTTTTCGCTTGTCTTGAGTGTTGCAGTAATTCCTTCAATGTATTGCTTGGGGGCGGCGTTGTTTAATCGTCGGGTTGGCGTGATTGCAGCCTTGTTGAGCACGGTCAGCTTTATTCTTGTCGTCGAAGCGCAAGAAACAAGATCTTACAGTCTTCTGGTCTTGTTGATGGTGTGGTCGCTCCTGATGTTTTTCAATTTGCTTGAGACACAAAATTTCAGAACTGTTTTGTTGTATTCAGTTGTTGGCTCAATGCTTGTGAATACCCATTACTTTGGTTTTCTTCCGATGGCGGCGCAGTTTTTTCTTTTAATTTATTTTTCTATTCGAGCTGGTTTTGAAAGGCGTTTGTTTAGTGCGAGTGCTATCGCTGGACTGCTGATCTGCAGCTCATTGATTCCACTGTTCCAGTACCTGTTGAAAAACTTTGGCAGGACCGGGACGTGGATAAAAAAACCGGCAGAAAGTTTTTTTATAGATATGTTTGTCGTGCAGTTCGGAAGTTTGCCGGTAGTGCTGCTGTGTCTGTTCTTGCTGGTTCTCGCGCTGGTGAAGTTGTTTCGGGTTCAGGATAAGAAGGATGTGTTGAAGGTTTTGTTGTTTTGCTGGTTCTTTGGTGTGACGGTGGCTTACCTAAGGTCATTGTTTTTTACGCCAATCCTGACTCTGAAAAATGCAATGGTTTTTCTTCCGATAACAATTGTTTTAGTGTCGTACGGTTTTGGTCTGGTACGTGATGGTTTTGTCAGGTGGACGATGTTGATATTCGTTTGTGGAGTTTCCGCTTCGTTTGTTTTGAGTGACCCGGATCGCAGCCAGTTCAGAATTGAGAGCGATCTGCGATCACCGGTGAAAAAAGTAATGGAGGAGGGTAGAGATTTACCAGTCTATGCCAACTCGGTTTACTCCGATTATCTCCAGATACTGGGGTCGTCGGTTCGTACAAAATCCTTCGAGGAGTTGAAGAGGCAACTGAAAGCAGGGAGTACGGGGCCTTGTTTCTATGTAATCGATCCGGATGCTGATGAATTAAGCAGTTACTCAAAGCAGTTGGATACGATGGTGGTTGAAAAAAACGATTATCAGCAAAGCTCCATCGCACTGTTGAAGTCCAGGGATGGAGCTGATTGTATCTCCAGGCGTTAAGGCACTTAAAACGTGCGCATTACCCGCTTTTCAGGATGGCTTATATTAAGGGAGACCGGCGCAACATCTGTAAAGGGAGTGCGCCGGTTTGATTCTCAGGCAGCCGCAATTTCCTGCGGCTCAAAACTGTCCGCCCGCGCCATCTGCCACATCCGCGAATAGAACTCGCCGTTCACTTCCCCGGTGAGCAATTCCCCCGGTTTCAGGAACACATGCAGCTGCGAGAACAGTTTGATTTCGGTGGCCGACATGCGCCGTACCAGATGCTTGGCCGACAGTTGCGACGGATGGTCGAGGCCGGCGGCGGCGAGCATTTCCGCCAGGGCCTTGAGCGTATTGCGGTGGAAGTTGTAGACCCGCTGGGCCTTGTCCGGCACCACCAGTGCGCGTTGGCGCAGGGTGTCCTGGGTGGCGACGCCGGTCGGGCATTTGTTGGTGTGGCAGCTTTGCGACTGGATGCAGCCGATGGCGAACATGAAGCCGCGCGCCGAGTTGGCCCAGTCGGCGCCGATGGCCAGCACGCTGGCGATGTCGAAGGCGCTGACGATCTTGCCGCTGGCGCCGAGCTTGATCTTGTCCCGCAGATTCAACCCCACCAGGGTGTTGTGTACGAACAGCAGGCCTTCGCGCATCGGCACGCCGATGTGGTCGGTGAACTCCACCGGCGCGGCGCCGGTGCCACCTTCCTTGCCGTCGACCACGATGAAGTCCGGCAGGATGCCGGTTTCCAGCATGGCCTTGGCGATGCCCATGAATTCCCATGGATGGCCGAGGCAGAACTTGAAGCCCACCGGTTTGCCGCCGGACAGTTCACGCAGTTGCTGGATGAAATGCATCATCTCGATCGGTGTGGAGAACGCGCTGTGTCGCGACGGTGAAATGCAGTCTTCGCCCATCAGGATGCCGCGGGTATCGGCGATTTCCTGGGTCACCTTGTGCTTGGGCAGGATCCCGCCGTGGCCGGGTTTGGCGCCCTGGCTCATTTTGATTTCGATCATCCGCACTTGCGGGGTCTGCGCCTGGGCGGCGAAGCGTTCCGGGTCGAAGCGGCCGTCGCTGGTGCGGCAGCCGAAATAGCCGCTGCCCAGTTCCCAGGTCAGGTCGCCGCCGTGTTCGCGGTGATAGGGGCTGATGCTGCCTTCGCCGGTGTCGTGGGCGAAATTGCCGAGTTTCGCACCCTGGTTCAGCGCGCGGATCGCGTTGGCGCTGAGGGAGCCGAAACTCATGGCCGAGATATTGAATACCGACGCCGAATATGGCTGGGTGCACTGCGGGCCGCCGACGGTGACGCGGAAACTGCTCGGGTCGCTCAACGGCGCCGGGCGCATCGAGTGGCCGATGAATTCGAAACCGGATTGATAGACGTCGATCAGGGTACCGAACGGTTTGTCGGCGGTTTCATTCTTGGCCCGCGAGTACACCAGCGAACGCTGGGCACGAGAGAAGGGCAGGGCGTCGCTGTCGGATTCCAGCAGGTACTGGCGGATTTCCGGGCGGATGCCTTCGACCAGATAACGGATGTTGCCCAGGATCGGATAGTTGCGGCGCACCGCGTGCGGGCTCTGCATCAGGTCGAACAGACCGATCAGGCTCAATACGCCGGTGACGGCGGTGATCGGCCACAGCCAGTCATGTTCGAGAAAGGGCAGGCTGGCGAGAGTGAAAATCACGCAGACGGCAAAGAAGGCGTAGCGGCTCAGGAGTGACAGGCTCATACGGTTTCCTTGGTTCGGACGGTTTTTTTGCGGCAGTCAGGCGTTCTGCGCCTGCAGAAAGATCGAAAACAGTTCCGACTGGGACTTGATCCCCAGCTTGCTGTACATGTGTTTCTTATGGACTTTCACGGTTTCAACAGAGATTTCCAGCTTACGGGCGATTTCTTTACTGGAGCAACCGCTGAGCATCAGGCGCCCGACGTCCAGTTCCCGGGCGGTCAGTTGCGCGCCCTTGAGTTGCTGCACCGACGCTTCGAGCTGCACCCGCCAGTCCGGTTGCGCAGGGGCCGGGGCCAGGGCCACTGTTTCGTTGATTTCATAGGGCAGGCGCTGGCGCAACAGGCCGAGCACCCACGGCTGGATCAGTGACAGCAGGGCAATCTGCTCGCCGGTGAAGCGCTGCTGACTGCCCAGCGACAGGCACAGCGTGCGGTCGCCTTCGAGTTGGCAATTGAACTGGATTTCGTCGGCCACCACATTCAGACGAAAGTATCGCTGGTAATACTCGGTCAGTTCGAAGTGCTCCGGCGCGACCTCCGACAGGCGATACAACCCGGTGCGCGATTGCTCGCGGCAGGCAATGTAGAAAGGGTCGAGCAGGTACAGACCGCGCAGGTAATCCTGAAACAACTGATCGGGACTGCCATCCGCGCCGGGGCATTCGGCGAACACCTGCGGGTGGCGGTCGGCGCTGAACAGCAGCGCCACCCAGCTATCGAACGGCACGTACTGGTCGAGCAGACGCACCAGTTGCGCCCAGAAATTCGGCTTGTCGAGGGCGTCGATCAACTGCCCGACGGCGCGGTGCCAGGTGATGTCGTCAAACGAAAGAGTCATGCCTCTACCCCTATCGGGTTACCCCGGCCGCGTAATTCCCTGGCCGGTCGAATGCGAAGCATACTGGCCCACAGACAGCCGCCGGGCAATCTTTCGGCGCCCGGCGCTCATAACAAGGACTACCCATGAAAGTCGAACTCGCCCAGTTGGCGGGCCGTGACAAAGACACTGCGTACAACCTCGAACGCGCCCTCGCGGCGATGGCGGCCTGCGCCGCCGACACGCAATTGATCGTGTTCCCCGAGACCCACCTGATGGGCTTTCCGACCGCCGACACCGTGGCGCAGATCGCCGAACCACTGGACGGCCCGACCGTCAGCGCCGTGCAGGCCGCCGCTCGCGAGCGCAACCTTGCCGTGGTGATCGGCATGGCCGAAAACGACAACGGCCGCTTCTACAACACCACGCTGCTGATGACTCCCGAAGGCATCGCCCTGAAATACCGCAAGACCCACCTCTGGGCCTCTGATCGCGGTGTGTTCGAGGCGGGTGACCGTTACGCCACCTGCCTGTGGAACGGCGTGCGGGTCGGTCTGCTGATCTGCTACGACATCGAGTTCCCCGAGTCGGCCCGGGCCCTGGCGCAACTGGGCGCCGAATTGCTGATCGTGACCAACGGCAACATGGACCCGTACGGCCCGACCCACCGCACCGCGATCATGGCCCGGGCTCAGGAAAACCAGGCGTTTGCGCTGATGGTCAATCGGGTCGACGCCGGGGATGACGGGTTGATGTTTGCCGGCGGCAGTGCGCTGGTGGATCCGCTGGGCACGGTGCTATTCGAGGCCGGGCGTGAGGAAGGGCGGTTCAGTGTCGAGCTGGATTTCGGCCAGTTGGAGCTGGCGCGCAAGGATTATCGGTATCTGGATGATCAGCGGTTGAGGTTGCCGGGGGAGGTGGTTGAACACGCCTGCGGAGTACGTGAGCTGCTGATTCCTTGACCCGTTGTACCCGATCGTTCCCATGCTCTGCGTGGGAATGCAGCCCGGGACGATCTGCGTCCCAAGAGCGGACGCAGAGCGTCCATTGAGGCATTCCCACGCAGACGGTTCGACGCCTCGACGTGGGAACGATCAGCAACACCCGAAACATTCGCCGAACTCGGCCTCTGCCATAAATCCAATAAAATCCGGAGTAAGTCGCCCATGGCTCGTTTGCAACGCACCCTTTCGCTGGGGTCGGTGGTGCTGTTCGGCATCGCCTACATGACGCCGATCATTGTCCTCGGCACGTTCGGCATCCTCGCCCAGTCCACCGCCGGCATGGTGCCCGCCGCCTATCTGGCGGCACTGGTGGCGATGTTTTTCACCGCCATGAGCTACGGGCGCATGGCCGCCGCGTTCCCGGTGGCCGGCTCGGCCTACAGCTATGTGCGCAAGGCCATCAGCCCGAAACTCGGCTTCATCGCCGGTTGGGCAGTGCTGCTCGATTATCTGTTTCTGCCGATGGCGATCTGGCTGATCGGCGCCGCGTACCTCGCGTCGGCCTTCCCGTCGATCCCGCAGTGGATCTGGGTGCTGGCGTTCATCGGCATCACCAGCGCAATCAACATCATTGGCCTGAAGCTGGCCAACGGCATCAACGCCTTGCTGATGCTGGTGCAGTTTCTGGTACTGATCGCCTTCGTCGCGCTGTGCGTGCATTACGTCGGCGGCGATGCCAGCACGCCGCTGTGGTCGATCAAACCGTTCTTCAATGGCGACATGCAGATGCCGCTGATCATGAGCGGCGCGGCCATCGCTTGCTATTCGTTCCTCGGTTTCGATGCGGTCAGCACCCTCACCGAAGAAACCCGCGATCCACGCCGGACCATCCCTCGGGCAATCATGCTGATCACCCTGATCGGCGGGCTGATTTTCGTTGGCGTCTCGTACTTCGTGCAGATCGCCCATCCTTCGTTCCAGTTCGACAGCGTCGACTCGGCGGCTTACGAGATTGCGCGCAACATTGGCGGTGATCTGTTCGTGTCGATCTTCCTGATCGGCCTGATCGTCGGGCAGTTCGCCTCGGGTCTGTCGGCGCAGGCCAGCGGTTCGCGTTTGTTGTTCGCGATGGGCCGTGACGGTGTGCTGCCCAAGTCATTCTTCGGCACCTTGCACGAGCGCTTCGGCACGCCGGTCAACAGCATCCTGCTGTGTGCGGTGGTGGCCTTGCTGGCGCTGAAACTCGATGTGACCACCTCGACCTCGTTCATCAACTTCGGGGCGTTCCTGGCGTTCAGTCTGGTCAACCTGTCGGTGATTTTTCACTACTGGATCGGCGGCGAGAAAAAGGGTCTGCGCGAGTTGATCCTGTTCCTGATCTTCCCGTTCATCGGCCTGGCGGCGGACTTGTGGCTGATGGTCAGCCTCGATCACCTGGCGGTGTATCTGGGCCTGAGCTGGCTGGCGATTGGCGTGGTGTACCTGGCGGTGCTCACGGGTGGTTTCCGCCGACAACCGCCGGAGATGGATTTCCAGGAAGCCGCCTGACCCGGCATCAGGCCGCCGGGCGGGTCTGGCGCAACGGCAACTGCACGCGGAACGTCGTGCCGGCGCCCAACGTGCTGCGCACGGAAATATCGCCGCCGTGTTTCTTCACGATGCCATACGACAGGGACAGGCCCAGGCCTGTCCCCTGGCCCACCGGTTTGGTGGTGAAGAACGGGTCGAAGATTTTCTGCAGGGTCTCGGGGGCGATGCCCAAACCGGTGTCGGCCACTTCGATGATTGCCGTTTCGCCCTGCACGCCGGTGCGCAGGGTGATGGTGCCGCGCTCCGGGCCCATGGCCTGCGCCGCGTTGACCACCAGGTTCATGATCACCTGATTGATTTGCGAGGGCAGGCATTCGATGTCCGGCAGATCCTGATATTCCTTGACCACATCGGCCTTGTACTTGAGCTCGCCGGCGACGATGTTCAGGGTCGATTCGATGCCCTGTTGCAGATTGGCCCACTGCCATTCCTGTTGGCTGTCGACCCGGGAGAAATCCTTGAGATCCCGGACGATCTGTCCGACCCGACCAATGCCTTCCTTGGATTCGCGAATCAGCGTCGGGATGTCTTCCAGCAGATAGTCCAGTTCAAGACGCTCGCGCAATTGCTGCAACTGCGCGGCGGCTTCGGCGGGCAAGTTCTGCCCGGCGGTGTGATAGGCGCCGAGCATGGCCAGCAGTTGCTGGAAGTAGCCGTCGAGCGTGCCGAGGTTGGAGGAAATGAAACCGATCGGGTTGTTGATTTCATGGGCGACCCCGGCGGCCAGTTGACCCAGCGAGGCGAGTTTTTCCGACTGCACCAGTTGGCCTTCCAGCTGTTTGCGTTCGTCGATTTCCCGCTGCAAGGCTTCGCTGGCCTGCCGGAACTGGGCAGTGCGCTGATCCACCAGATGTTCCAGGTGATGCATTTGCAAGGACGCGCGTTCGGTCATCTGCCATTTGGTCAGCAGGGTGTTGGCCATCTGCTGGACTTCAATGTTGTCGAAGGGCTTTTTCAGGATCAGCAGTCGGTCATGGGCGTGCAGACGATCCAGCAGTTCGTCCCAGGAGTAATCGGAATAGGCGGTGCAGACCACCACCTGCAACTGCGGATCCTGCTTCCAGAGTTCTTCGATGGTGCGCGCCCCGTCCCAACCGTCCGGCATGCGCATGTCGACGAAGGCCAGGGCATACGGGCATTGCTCCTGCAGGGCCAGGTTGAGTTTGGCCAGGCCTTCCTCTCCACCGTAGGCCGAATCCAGCTCGAAAGGTGCTTGCCGGGGTTTGGCGGGCACGCCGAACAGGGCGGCTTCCATCTCGTCCAGTTTTGCCGAGTGCGCCGGCGCCGGGGCGAGGATCTTGCGAAAGTCCTCGTGAATCGACGGCATGTCATCGATCAGCAGGATGCGGCGGTTAGACAGCTCGCTCATGCGTTCTCCGTAACGGTGATCAGCGGAATCTGCAGGGTGAACAAGGCGCCCAGTCCCGGCCCGTCGCTGTGGGCGGTGAGGTGGCCGTTCATCTCGATGGCCGCCAGCGCGCAGCTGTGCAGGCCGAAGCCGTGGCCTTCCTTGCGGGTGGTGAAACCGTGGGCAAAGATCCGCGTCATGTTTTCCGGTGCGATGCCTTCGCCGTCGTCCCTGACGCTGATTTCCAGAAAACTGTCGTCGACGATCTTTACCCCCAGGGTCATGGTGCGCGGGCGGTTGCTCAGGTCGGACATCGCGTACTTGGCGTTGCTGATCAGGTTGATCAGGATCAGCAGCAAACGGTGTTTGTCGCCCATCACCTGGGGGACTTCGGCGTATTCCTTGACCACCGTGACGTGGTGCCGGGTGAGGGCGCCGGCGTTCATGCGCAGCGCGTCTTCGAGCAGCTCGTTGATGTACAGCGCCTCGGTCATGCTGTTGGCCCCGGCATAGGATTGCTGGGTGGCGACGATGTCCTTGATGTGATCGACGCTTTTGTTCATCTGGTTCAGTTCGTCGACCATCTCCTGCTGTTCCTGGGCGATGGCGCCGACCAGTTGATTGAGGTAGCCGGGCAGCAGCTTGCCCTTGGGGTCTTCGCTGAGGAAATGGCCGAGGTCGTCCGGGTGTTCGTTGATCAGTTGCATGGCCTTGCCCAGCCCCTGCGCCTTGCTGCTGCGCAGTTTGCGCGAGATCAGGTCGGAGGAGATGTTCACGCTGTTGAGCACGTTGCCGACGTTGTGCAGCACGTTGGTCGCGATCTCGGCCATGCCGGCCTGGCGCGCGGCATCGAGCAGTTCGCTCTGGGCGTTCTTGAGCTCCCGGGTGCGCTCGTCGACCCGTTGCTCCAGCACATCGTTGGCGGTTTGCAGGGCCGCGTTGACTCGATTGATCTCGGCAAAGCTGCGGATCAGGCGGATGGCCAGCCACAACAGCGACAACATCAGCAGGACGGAAAACAGCAGCAGATAGAAGTGATATTTACGGTCGATTTTTTCGGCCTGTTGCTGATCCTGGTTGAGCATGGTGGTGATGTTGTCCAGACGCTCGGCCACGGGGATCGCCTCTATTTCTTCGAGCAACCGGTTGACGATTGGCTGCTCGCGCAGAATCAGGCTGATGTGATTGCTCAGGATCCTGATCGGGGCCTGGAAGTCCTGGGGCAGGCGTTGCGCATTCACCGCCAGTTTGTTCAAGCCCAGTACGATGTCGGCGGCCTTGTCGTCGGAGGTGACCTGGGAAAACTCCAGGGCGCTGAGCAGCAGGTCATAGGTGTCGGTGGCGATGTTCTGCACCTGGATCTTGTCGAGGTCGGACAGGTCGGCCAGTTGCGCCTGAATGTCATCTTCGGCGGTCGGCAGAAACGCCAGGGAATTGCGCAACAGGGCGTTGTGCGACTTGAACTGTTCCACCAGCCGGGTCTTTTCCTGCATGGCCGTGAGAAAACTGTCGTGAGCCTCGTTCCATTGTTGCGAGTCGCTGCGCCCGTGGCCGGACTCCATGGTGTCGAAGCGTTCCCACAAACGGTTCATTTCGTTCATGGGTGAAATCAACGGGTCGTAATTGTGCGAAAGCGCCACCCGGGCCTTGAGGATTTCGTTTTCCCACAACGAATCCTGTTGCTTGATCTGGCGGATCAGATCCCGGGATTCGGTATAGGCCGTCGTCTGCTCGGAACTCGATTTCAGGTACAGAAACACCAGAATCGAGGCCAGCAACACGGTGACGAGACCGAGCAACAGCAGGCTGACACGGCGTGAGACCTTCATCATGGCTTGCCCTCCCTCTGGCCGGTCAGGGTCTTGAGAAACAGGATGATCAGGGTCTTGTCTTCTTCGCTGGGCATGCGCCCCAACTGATACTGGAACATCACGTCAACCGCCCGTTCGAGGGTGGGCGCCGAACCGTCATGGAAGTACGGTGCGGTCAGGGCAACATTGCGCAGACTCGGCACCTTGAACACGGCGCGATCGGCTTCGTCGCCGGTCACGTTGAAACGGCCCTGGTCGGCCACTGTCGGGTTACCGCGATCGGCGATGTAGTCGCCGAACACGCCGAACTTCTGGAACATGTTGCCGCCAATGTTGACGCCCTGATGGCAGGCAATGCAGCCGTACTCCTTGAAACGCTGATAGCCGTATTTTTCTTCGAGGGTCAGGATATCGGTATTGCCCAGCAGGTACTGATCGAAACGGGAGTCGGGGGTCAGCAGCGTGCGCTCATAGGTGGCCAGCGCATTCTGGATATTGGCCCGGTTCACGGCATCGGGGTAGGCGGCACGAAAGCTTTGACCATAGGCTGCGTCGTCAGCGATCCGTTGCACGACCGTGTTCCAGTCGCTGCCCATTTCGTGGGGGCTGGTGATCACGACGTTGCTCTGTTCTTCCAGGGTTTCGACGCGACCGTCCCAGAACTGGCGGAAATTGAGGCTGGCGTTGAACACGGTCGGTGTGTTGACCGCCACCGGTTGCCCATCGAAGCCGTTGGAGAAGGCGCGGGTGTCGGCGCCGCCTTTATCCAGTTGATGGCAACTGGCGCAAGACAGCGTGTTGTTGATCGACAGCCGTGGGTCATGGAACAGCTGACGTCCCAGTTCGACCCGCTTCGGGTCTTGTGGCGGGATGGCCGGCAAGGGCTTGAGCGGCTCGTCCAGTGGCGCGGCGAGGGTGTTTGCGCATAGCGCGAACAGTAGAAACAACGCCGGGCGATTCATGAAACACCCCACGGACCAGGCTGAGCGGACGCCAGCAATCGGGCAAAGGCGTCCACCGGCAAGGCTTTGCTGAAGTAGTAGCCCTGGCCTTCCTCACAGTGGTGATCCTTGAGGAACGCCAACTCTTGCGCGGTCTCCACCCCTTCGGCGATGACGTTCAGATTCAGGCTCTTGCCCAGGCTGATGATCGCGCCGACCAGCGCCGCATCGCTGCTGTCATGACTCAGGCCGCGAATGAACGACTGATCGATCTTCAGCACATCGATGGGAAACCGGCGCAGATAGCTGAGGCTGGAATAGCCGGTGCCGAAGTCGTCGATGGCCAGTCGGACGCCCAACGCCTTCAGCCGGTTCAGCGCGCTCATCGTCGCGTCGACGTTCTGCATCAGCACGCCTTCGGTGATCTCCAGTTCCAGCAGACGGGGATCCAGTCCGGTCTGTGCCAGCACCTGCTCGATGCCCTCGACGAAGTGGCGCTGACGAAAGTCGATGGCCGAGGTGTTGACCGACATGCGAATCGGCGGCAATCCCGCCTGTTGCCATTCACGGGTCTGACGACAGGCCTCGGCCAGCACCCATTTGCTCAGCGGCACGATCAGGCCGCTGTCTTCGGCCACCGGGATGAACTCCGAGGGATAGACCCAGCCATGCCCCGGTTTCTGCCAGCGCACCAGTGCCTCGGCACCGACTACCCGGCCGCTGGCCAGCTCGATTTTCGGCTGATAGTGCAAGACGAATTCCTGGCGTTGCAGGGCCTGGCGAATGCCCGACTCGATGCTTTGCTGTTCCCGGGCGCGCTGGTTCATGGCTTCGATGAAAAAGCCGATTTCGTTCGGTCCGTTTTCCTTGGCGCTGCGCATGGCCGTTTCAGCTTTCTTGATCAGCTCGATGGCCTCGAGCCCGTCATCGGGGTAGAGGCTGATGCCCAGACAGGCCGTGACGCTCACGTCATGCCCGACGATTGTCTGTGGAGCGCGGATGGCGCTCAGTAGTTTCTCGGCGATGCTGCGCGACTGCTGCGGATGGTTGATGTCGCTGAGCATCACCACGAATTCGTCGGAGCCATAACGAAAGACCGAATCCGATTCGCGCACGCAGGCCAGCAATTGCTGGCCGACCCGTTTGAGCATCTCGTCGCCCGCCGGATGGCCCAGGGCATTGTTGATGCGCTTGAAGCGATCCAGCCCGAGAAACATCACCACCAGTTGTTTGTCATGGCGCCGGCAAGCGGCCAGCGATTGAGTCAGACGATCACCGAGCAAGGTGCTGTTGGGCAGTCCCGTGAGGCTGTCGTACTGCAAAAGGCGCGAGACCTTGAGTAATTCGTGCACGCGGGCCTCGATGGTCTGCTCGAGGTTGAGCATCTTCAGTGCAGCGTCCTGGGCGAGCTGCCATTTCCACGTCAGGGCATTGGCCATCTGGCGGATTTCCAGGGTGTCGAACGGCTTTTTCAGGATCAGCAACTGATCGCCGAACTCCAGGCGTTCGGCCATGGCCTCCCAGCTGTAGTCGGAATAGGCGGTGCACAGCGCAATTTGCAGATTGGGGTCCACTGCCCAGAGTTTTTCGATGGTTTCCAGGCCGTCCCAACCGGGCGGCATGCGCATGTCGGTGAAGGCGAGGGCATAGGGCCGGCCTTCGTCCAGTGCGTTTTGCACCAGTTTCAGTGCTTCCTGGCCCTGATAGGCGGAGTCGAGCTGGAACGTCAGGTGCGGCGATTGGCGGGTGCCGAACAGCGTTTGCTCAAGCGTGTTCAGATCCGCTTCACCGTGGGTGTCCGGGGTGAGGATCTTGCGAAAGTCGGCATGGATCGCCGGGGTGTCATCGACGATCAGAATGCGCCGGTTGGTCTGGGGAAAAGGTGTTTTCATCCCTCATCCTCCCTGGGCAGCGGGGCAGTCGCGTTCCCGCCCTTCAGCAGACGCGCCGCCTGTTCGGGGCTGACCGCTTCCCTGAAGCAAACGCCTTGCACGTTTTTCAGCGGTGCCGACGAGGCCAGGGCGTCATCCCGATCTGCGGGCCGGACGCCTTCGGCGCTGATGTCGATCGCCAGATCCCGGGCGAAATTGACGATCGCGCGCAGGGTGTTGGCGCTGCCTTCATCCTGGGCCGCACTGTCGATCAGGGATTGGGAGAGTTTGAGGTGATTGACCCGGTAGGTTTTCAGGTAATCGAACGATGAGTATTCGGTGCCGAAATCGTCGATGGCGATCTTCACCCCAAGCTCACTCAGGCGCGGCAGCACATCGTTGTGGGTCCATTTGGTCTGGGCCAGGGTCGCTTCGGTGACATCGAAACGCAGATCCCACGGTGCCAGCTCCCAACGGGCGGTGGTGCGCAGCACGTCATAGATGAGCTCGGGCCCGCTCTTGAGTTGCGCCAGGGAAATCCTGATCGCCATCACCGGAGGCGCCACTCCCTCGTTTTGCCATTGGCGCATCTGCCAGCAGGCGTGATCCAGTATCCAGCGACCGAGCGGGATGATTGCACCGGTCTTTTCCGCTGCCGGTACAAAGGCCGACGCCGGCAGCAGACCCAGCCTGGGATGTTGCCATTTGACCTGCGCGGCCATGCCGAGAATCTTGCCGCTGTGCATGTCCACTTCCGGCGTGTAATCGAGCTTCAGTCCTCCCTGAATGAGCGCTGTCGTCAACTCTTCGGCAAGGGTAATGCGCTCGGCCACTTCCCGGGTGATTTGCTCGGAGTAGAACTGGTACTGATTGCGCCCGGTTTCCTTGGCGCGGTACAGCGCCATGTCGGCGCCGGCCAGCAGGCTGTCGGCATCCAGACTTGTGGCCCGGTAGAGGCAGATGCCGATGCTGACGGAGGTGTGCACGGCATTGCCCGTCAAGTGGTAAGGCTGCGACAGTGCATCGCGGATCTTGGCGGCGACGGTGGCGGACTGGGTCGGGTCGCTGACATCCAACTGCAGGATCGCGAATTCGTCACCGCCCAGCCGTGCGACTACGTCGTTTTCCCGCACATTCGATTTGATCCGCTGTGCCACTTCCTGCAAAAGCAAATCGCCGACCGGATGGCCGAGGGTGTCGTTGATCCGCTTGAAATGGTCCAGATCCAGATAAAACACCGCAAAAGGCGCCGCACCCCGACGCGCGGCGGCGAAGGCCTGATGCAGGCGCTCGATCAGGGTGGCGCGATTGGCCAGCCCGGTGAGACCGTCGGTGCGGGCCAGCAGGTTCATCTTTTCTTCGGCCAGCCGGCGCTCGGTGATATCGAGAATGATCCCTTCGACTTCCAGCAGTCGGCCGTCGTGATCGCGCACCGGGATGTAGCGGTTTTCCACCCAGCGCCAGTCGCCCGCGCCCGTGCGCAGGCGAAACTCGATGGAGGCGCCCTCTGCATGGCGATCGAGCACCCGGCCCATGGCGGCATCGACACTGGGCTGATCGTCCGGGTGAATCAGCGTCTGCGCCCAAGTGGCCGACCCCACCAGATCAGCCGCGACATGCCCGTAGCGGGTGATGTTGTGGGAGATGTACATCAGCGGAAACGACGGTTCGCCGCGCAACCGGTAGAGGATGGTCGGACTGTTCTGCACGATGATGTTGGCGTCGGACAGCTCCCGGGTACGCGCCTGAACCGCCTGCTCCAGCAGGTTCATCTTCATGGCGGCGTCTTCGGTCATCTGCCACTTGACCGTCAGGGCACTGGCCAGCTGCCGGATCTCGATCGCATCGAAGGGTTTTTTCAGGATCAGCAGGCGATCGGTCAGGGCCAGCCGCTGGTCAATGTCCTCCCAGGAGTAATCGGAATAAGCGGTACACAGGGCCACTTGCAGCTTGGGGTCGACCTGCCACAGTCGCTCGATGGTTTCCAGGCCATCCCAGCCCGGCGGCATGCGCATGTCGATGAAGGCCATGGCGTAGGGACGCCCCGCGGCCAGTGCGGCTTCGACCTTGTCCAGCGCTTCGCGGCCCTGATAGGCCGAGTCCAGCTCGAAAGGGTCCCTGGGGGCGGCGGGAGCGGAGGTCGGATCGCCGAACAGCAGGTTTTCGGTTTCGTCCAGACTGTCGTCTGTAACCGTGGCCGACTTGAGGATTTTCGCGAAATCCTCATGGATCGACGCGGTATCGTCGACGATCAGCACACGACGGTTGATAGGGCCGGGTTGCGCACTCATGACGCAATACCCGCCTGTACACGTACATTCGTCATCGGGAGCATCCCTTTCCCCTCATCCCATGCCTGCGCGCAGGCCGATGGTGTCGTCCCGCCACTTGAGCATAGTTGCAGGGACGCAACTTCGCCTGTCGCGGTGTAACAGAGGATTTACACGGCCCCGGCGAAAATCATCTAGCCTTTGGTTCAGGCGCGGGCAAGCGGGGAGGTCTGTCGGCGCGTCAGTCATGTCCAACGTTTTTCACGAGGCTTCGCCATGGAAGAGCCGTCCGCCCCGATTTCGCCGCCCCGGCCCAAAGTGCTGCTGGTCGATGACGAGGAACCGATCCTCAACAGCCTGCGCCGTCTGCTGCGCGGCCAGCCTTATGACGTGTTGCTGGCCACCAGCGGTGCCCAGGCTCTGGAAATCCTCGAGCAGCAACCGGTGAATCTGGTGATGAGCGATGCGCGCATGCCCAACATGGATGGGGCTACGCTGCTGGCTCGCGTTCATGAGCTGTACCCGGCGACCGCGCGGATCATGCTCACCGGCTACGCCGAACCTTCTGCAATCATCAAGGCCATCAACGAAGGGCAGATCGAGCGCTACATCAGCAAACCCTGGAACGACGAAGAAATGCTCCTGACCTTGCGTCAGGCCCTCGAGCATCAGCATCTGGCACGCGAGCGCGAGCGTCTGGAACAACTGACGCGAGCGCAAAACGATCAGCTGAAGTTGCTCAACAGCACTCTGGAAAAGCGCGTCGCCGCCCGCACCGCCGAGCTGCAGCAGACCGCCGACATGCTCGATCTGGCCTACGAGGAGCTCAAGCGCAGTTTCCTGACAGGCACCGAAATGTTCTCGTTGCTGGCCAACCTGCGCCTGCCGCCGACCAAGCAGACCAACCGGCAGATCATCGAACTGGTGCGCTGCTATTGCCGCGAACATCGGTTTGATGAAGCCGCCAGCCGCGACCTGACCATGGCCGCCGCGCTCTACAACATCGGCAAGCTGAGCTGGACCGACAGCATGATGACCACGCCGTCGGACCTGTTGCACAGCACCGAGCGCGATCGCTACCGGGCGTATCCGAAACAGAGCGAATCGCTGTTGATGACCCTTGACCCGATGAAGGATGCCGCGCGGCTGATCCTGCATCATCAGGAACACTGGGATGGCAGCGGGTTTCCCGACCGGCTCAAGGGCGAAGCCATTCCCTTGGGTTCGCGGCTGTTGAAACTGGCGGTGGATTTCGTCGAGTTGCAGCGCGGGCTGATTCTCGAGCGGCAAATGAACAGTGATGAAGCGTTGCTGTACCTGCGCCAGTACGCCGGCAAACTTTACGATCCCGAACTGATCGAGGATTTCATCAAGGTCTGTGCAATGGTCAGCGACATCACCCTGACCGATCCGAGCGTCAAGGTGCTGGGTACCCGGGAACTGGCGGCGGGGATGATCCTGGCGCGCAATCTCAACGCCGACAACGGCATGTTGCTGCTCAATGCCGGCAAGGTGCTGAGTGCTTTGCTGGTGGACAAACTGATCAGTTTCGAAGCCATGGAGGGCGCTAAATACAAGGTGTTCGTGAAAGTACCGGAGGAGGGGGAAAGCGTGCTTCTGGCCCAGGGGTGATGACGCTGGCGCGGTCGGCATGGGATCCTTGCGGTTTTTCCCAAGGCCGATGGCTGACCCATGACCTCTGTATCCGCTGTTTCCCCCCGCATCATTCGTATTGCCGCCGCGTTGCTGCTCAACTCCGCCGGCCAGACCCTGCTGGTGCGCAAGCGCAACACCACGGCGTTCATGCAACCGGGCGGCAAAATCGAGGCCCACGAGCTGCCGGTGCATGCGCTGGCCCGTGAGCTGGAAGAGGAACTGGGACTGGTGATCGTTCCGGCGCAGGCGAGCTTTCTCGGCCAGTTCTCGGCACCCGCCGCCAACGAGCCGGGATTCGTCGTGCAGGCCGAGATCTTTCAGCTGACCATCGACGCCGAAGTATCTCCGGCCGCCGAGATCGAAGAGGTGATCTGGATTGATCCTGCCACCGACGGCGATGTGGTTCTCGCCCCATTGACACGCGACCTGATCCTGCCGTTTTATCGAGCCTCGCTGACCGCGATCGCCTGATCATTCGTGCAAAGGACTTCGTCATGATCCCGCTTCAAGACCTGCTGATTTTTGCCGCCGCCGCCCTGCTGATGGTACTGACGCCAGGGCCGAACATGATCTACCTGATCTCGCGGTCGATCTGTCAGGGGCGGCGCGCCGGGGTGACTTCGCTGCTCGGCGTGGTGGCGGGTTTCTTTGTGCATCTGTTCGCGGCGGCTGCCGGTTTGACTGCGGTGTTTCTCGCGGTGCCGATGGCCTATGAAGTGTTGAAGTGGGCCGGTGCGCTGTACCTGCTGTGGCTGGCCTGGCAGGCGGTGAAGCCCGGCGCCCGTTCCCCATTCGAGGCGCAGCAACTGCCGGCGGATTCGTCGCGCAAACTGATCACCATGGGCTTTCTAACCAGCGCGCTGAACCCGAAAATCGCGGTGTTCTACCTCTCGGTATTTCCTCAGTTCATTACCCCGGAACACGGCTCGGTGTTCACTCAAAGCATCATTCTCGGCCTGACCCAGATCAGCGTCAGTTTCAGCGTCAATCTGTTGATCGCGCTCTTCGCGGCGGGAATTGCGTCGTGGTTCGTCAGCAATCCGACCTGGCTGGCGGCGCAGCGTTATTTCATGGGGTTTGTGCTCGGCGGTCTGGCCGTACGGCTGATGCTTGAACAACGCCGGTCGGCTTGAGCATGTGGATCGAGCGGCTGGACGCCAGTCATGCGCTGGCTTATCGCGAACTGATGCTGGAAGCCTATGACCGGCATCCCCAGGCGTTCACCTCCAGCGTGCGCGAGCGCGCAGTGATGCCGCTGAGCTGGTGGGAGTCACGCCTGACCAGCAAGCTCGATGCGGTGTTCGGCGCGTTCGAGGACGGCCGGCTGGCGGGCATCGTCGGCCTGGCGTTTGAGCCTCGTGAGAAGGCCCGGCACAAGGCAACGGTGTTCGGCATGTATGTGTCGGCCGAGTATCGCCAGCGCGGTCTGGGTTTGAAACTGATGGAGGCGGTGCTGGGTGAAGCGCAGCAGCATCCGGCGCTGAAAGTCATTCAACTGACCGTCACCGCCGGCAATGACGCGGCGTTCAAGTTGTACCAGCGCTGCGGCTTCATCCAGTTCGGCCTCGAACCGATGGCGGTGCGGGTCGGCGAGGACTACTTCGACAAGATCCACATGTGGTCCCAGCCTTTCGTGCCAACCGCCAGCCTCAACGAACCGCGCTGACCCCATCCAGGGTCGAGAACGAGGTGTCCTTGGCCGTCAGCAGGAAATCGCGCATGTACGGCGCGTCCAGCATGTCGGCGCGGATCGCCGCGTACAGCGTCGCGAACAGACCTTTCTCGCCCAGCCGCTTGCCTTTCACGTAACCCCGCGAGCTGTATTCATGCAGCGCCCAGTGCGGCATGCCGCACACGCCACGGCCGCTGGCCACCAGCTGCATCATCATCACCGTCAGCTCCGAGGTGCGTACCTGCGCCGGTTCGATGTCGGCCGGTTCGAGGAAGCGGGTGAAGATGTCCAGCCGATCGCGTTCGACCGGGTAGGTGATCAGGGTTTCCGTCAGCAGGTCTTCGGGGACGATGTACGGTTTGCTTGCCAGCGCGTGCTGGTTGGCGACCGCAAGCATGGCTTCGTAGGTGAACAGCGGCACGTAGGTGATGCCGGCGATTTCCAGCGGGTCGGACGTCACCACCAGATCCAGGTCGCCCCGGGCCAGCGCCGGCAGCGGTGCAAACGAGAAACCCGAAGCGAGGTCAAGTTCGACTTCCGGCCACGCATCGCGGAACTGGTCGATGGTCGGCATCAGCCACTGGAAGCAGCTGTGGCATTCGATGGCCATGTGCAGACGTCCGGCGGTGCCACCGGCCAGACGCCCGATGTCACGTTCGGCGGCGCGCAGCAGCGGCAGGGTCGCGTCGGCCAGTTGCAGCAGGCGCAGGCCGGCGCTGGTGAAGCGCACCGGTTTGGTCTTGCGCACGAACAACGGCATGCCCATGCGCTCTTCCAGCTCCTTGAACTGGTGGGACAGCGCCGACTGGGTCAGGTGCAGGCGGTCGGCTGCGTCCACCAGGCTGTCGGCTTCACGCAGGGCATGCAGGGTTTTCAAGTGACGGATCTCAAGCACCGCAGGCTCCATGAGGGAAATTTGTGATCAACACGAAAAGGTTGAGTTTGTCTCATGTTGCCCTGGCTGTCGACAATGGCGCCATCTTTTACGCAATGGAGAACACTCGACATGGCCGTGGCACACACCCTGGGTTTCCCGCGCATCGGCGCCGACCGCGAACTGAAAAAAGCCCTCGAAGCCTGTTGGAAAGGTGATCTTGATCAGGCCGCCCTGAATCAGGTCGGCCGCGAACTGCGCGCCAGACACTGGCAACTGCAGAAGGACGCCGGCATCGACCTGCTGCCGGTCGGCGACTTCGCCTGGTACGACCAGGTGCTGACCCACTCGCTGACCTTCGGTGTGATCCCCGAGCGCTTCGACGCTGTGCGCGACGAACGCGGCCTGCCGACCCTCGACACCTTGTTTGCCATGGCCCGTGGCGCCACGTCTTCCTGCTGCGGCGGCGAGCACGGCAAGACTCAATACGCCCAAGAGCTGACCAAGTGGTTCGACACCAACTACCACTACCTGGTCCCGGAATTCAGCGCCGACCAGCAATTCAAGCTGAGCTGGGAACAGCTGTTCGATGAAGTCGAAGAAGCCAAAGCCCTCGGTCACAACGTCAAACCGGTGATCATCGGCCCGCTGACTTACCTGTGGCTGGGCAAGGCGAAAGGCAACGGCTTTGACAAGCTCGATCTGCTCGAGCGCCTGCTGCCGGTATACAACCAAATCCTCGGTCGCCTCGCCGAACAAGGCGTGGAATGGGTGCAGATCGATGAGCCGATCCTCACCCTCGACCTGCCGCAAGCCTGGAAAAGCGCTTTCGAACGCGCTTATCACATCCTTCAGTACTCGCCGCTGAAGAAACTGGTGGCGACCTATTTCAGTGGCCTGCAAGACAACCTTGGTCTGGCCGTCGGCCTGCCGGTGCAAGGCCTGCACATCGATGCGGTGCGTGCACCGGAGCAACTCGGTCAGGTGCTCGATCGCCTGCCGACCTACAAGATTCTGTCGGTCGGGCTGGTCAACGGACGCAACGTCTGGCGCTGCGAACTGGAGCAGGCGCTGGCGCAACTGCAACCGGCGCAGGAGCGTTTTGGCGACAACCTGTGGGTCAGCAGTTCCTGCTCGTTGTTGCACAGCCCGGTGGATGTCGAGCGTGAAGACAAGCTCGATCCGGAACTGAAAAGCTGGCTGGCATTCGCCGTGCAGAAGTGCAGCGAAATTTCGGTGTTGCGTGATGCGCTGAACGATCCACAGGCGCCAAAAGTGCAAAACGCTCTGGCCGAAAGCCGCGTGATTCAAGAGAGTCGCGCCCGCTCGCCGCGCATTCACAAAGCCGACGTACAAGCGCGGGTCGAGGCGATCAATGCCGGCGACAGCCAGCGTCACTCGCCGTTCGCCAAGCGCATCGCCGCACAACAGGCGCGTTTGAAATTGCCGACGTTCCCGACCACCACCATCGGCTCGTTCCCGCAGACCGGTTCGATCCGCCTGGCCCGTCAGGCGTTCAAGCAGGGCAAGCTGTCGGCCAACGACTACCACGATGCCATGCGCAGCGAAATCCGCCACGCGGTGCAGGTGCAGGAACGCCTCGGCCTGGATGTGCTGGTGCACGGTGAAGCCGAGCGCAACGACATGGTCGAGTATTTCGCCGAACAGCTCGACGGTTACCTGCTCACCCGCTTCGGCTGGGTGCAGAGCTATGGCTCGCGCTGTGTGAAACCGGCGGTGATTTATGGCGATCTGAGTCGTCCGAACGCCATGACCGTGGACTGGATCACTTATGCCCAGGGCCTGACCGACAAGGTCATGAAAGGCATGCTGACCGGTCCGGTGACCATGCTGATGTGGTCGTTCCCGCGCGAAGACGTGTCGCGCAAAGTCCAGGCGCAACAACTGGCGCTGGCTCTGCGGGACGAAGTGGTGGACCTGGAAAACGCCGGGATCAAGATCGTGCAGATCGACGAAGCCGCGTTCCGCGAAGGCCTGCCGCTGCGCCGTGAACAATGGCAGGAATACCTCGACTGGGCCGTGGAGGCGTTCCGCCTGACAGCCTCGGGCGTGAAGGATGAAACCCAGATTCATACCCACATGTGCTACAGCGAATTCAACGATGTGATCAAGGCAATTGCCGACATGGACGCCGACGTGATCACCATCGAAACCTCGCGTTCGGACATGGAATTGCTCGAGGCCTTCGAAGCGTTTGACTACCCGAACGACATCGGCCCGGGTGTCTACGACATCCACTCGCCGCGGGTGCCGGACACTGCCGAGATGGTCAAGTTGATGAGCAAGGCCGTAAAACGGATCCCGGCGCAGCGCCTGTGGGTCAACCCCGACTGCGGGCTGAAAACCCGCGCCTGGCCGGAGACCGAAGCAGCGCTGGTCAACATGGTCGCGGCGGCGCGGCAGTTGCGCAGTCAGTTGGCGTAACACGCAAGAGACAGGGAGCGGCGAACCGCTCCCCGGGGCGTGTCAAAGCGCTTCGAACCAGGGCAGCACTGGCGAACGTTTGCCGATGTCGGCGTAGGGTAACGTTTGATCGTCAGCGTGGGTTTTGCCACGGTGTTCAGGCAGTTTCAAATGGGCTTTTTCGAAGTCGCCGAACGCTGGCCTGGCCTTGCTGTAGTGAAAATGTGCATACCACAACAGCCGGGGCGGCTGGAGGCTCAGATCGCGAATTTCGTATTCCTGCAGGTAATCTGGCCGGCCGTCGGTGCGATTGCGCAGTTGCTTCATCAGCGCGACCTTGCGGACCTCCACGGCATTTTGTTGCAGCAGATCTTCGAGCATGCCATCGGTGGGGCTTCGGCTGGCAAGGGTCTGCCGGGTGCGCATTTGCCGTCCTTGAATACGCATTCGGGCCGCCATGGCGTTCAGTTCTGCGATCACCGGATGTCCGGCGGACAGGGCTTCGATATCTCTGGCCCGGCGCGACAAGTCATTGGCTTCACTGACCATCATGTGTTCCAGATCCACCGGGAGCATGTCATGTTCGGCATAGGTCTGCACCTTTGCCTGATAGGCCGGTTGTCCATCAAGCCGCTTGCGCGCATCGGCCAGCAGTGACGGCAGATGGCGGGGCGCCGGCGGCAGTGTTTGTGGCTGTGGCGTCACCTGGCGATACCGGCCGTTGGTTGCCTGTTCCCAGACTTGCTGCCCGGCTTTGCCGTGGTTCAGGACGAATTGCCGTTTGCGGGTTCTGAGTTCCCAGTTCTCCACCCCGATCAGCCACTGATCGTTTTCGGTCCGGAAGATTTTCTTGTCGCGCTGCCCGCCAGGGCGAGCGGGTACCGGAAGGTCGATGGCCTTTCTGGCACGCTCGGCCATGGCTTCCACGCCGGCCATCAATGGTTCGAACTCTTCCATATGAAAGTACTGGGGGTAACTGGCGGTCCACTGGTTCATTTCCCGGCGATATTTTGCATAGGTGTCGAGGCAGTCAGTCAGTATCTGCATGCGCTGCGCCCGCGTGGCGCTGACTTCCGACAGACTGAACTGAGTGAACAGGGCTCGGTCCATGTCGGCCCGCAATTGCCAGGCACTTTGTTGCAGATAACGCCAGGAGATATCGCCGCTGTGTTCGAAGTTCTGCACCGTCTCCAGGCGTTGCGAAGTCTTGACGTACCCGAGATTGAAATCGGTCATGCGTCGGTTCATGTCATCGACCACCGCCCTCAGTCTGGCCCTGTCCGTTTGCACGGTGATGAGGCTGTACCAACGGTTGAGATCGCTCATGAATCCTTCTACGTCCTCGATAGCGCTGATGATCTCGAGACGGGTCCGGTGCATGTCCTGACGCTGTCTCCAGCGTGCGTCGATCGACTCCGCCGGCAGCGCATCGAGGGCCTCATGCTGTGCATCGAGGTCATCCAGTCTTTTCCTGATGCGCTGGTTGGTGATCAGCGCGCGGTGTTTGAGGCGGTCGGTGATCAGTTTGGCGTCGCGGCTCTGTATATCCAGCAACGCACGCAGCTTGTTGCCGTGAGAAAGGGGACGCAGCTCGGCCACTGTCTGAAACTGACGCTTGGCCAAGGCAATGTCATCCCGGCAGCATTTTTCTGCGGCCAGTCTGAACAACAGATTATCGGGGTTCTGATAGTGGGTATTGATCACCACATCGCTTCTTCGGACCTGGGCGTCGATGCGGTTGCTCAAGCTGTCACATTCAAGGGTCAGCCGATGGTGCAACCGATAAGCGCGGTCGACCCACCGGCGCGGCAGGCGGTTGCGGATGGCTTGCGGCCAGACCGGATCGAGGGTGTCGGCGATGTACCCCAGCACATTGCCGCCACCGAGTCCCCCGCCCTCGAACGTGGTGCCGTAGACACCGAACCAGGTATCCCACTCACCTGCCTCGTTCAGGGCGATGGGTTGTTTATAGGTCTTGCGGGGGGTGCCGCTCAAACGCCAGTTGCGTGAATCACGACTCCATTCGACCTTGTAGACCCTGCCCTGGCGGACGATGAAATTCCCGTCGGCATGCCGGTAAATGTTTCGCCACACGCCACTGTCGACCGGTTGCACACCGGCCAGCGAGAGCGGGTTCTCATATTCGTATCCGGCGAATCGTTCGACGATGCGGCGCGTCTGGGTTTGATTGCGCAGCGTCAGCGCTGCTGAGTCTGTCGCCAGGTTCCGAAGCAGGCGGGTGCGGGTCGCCGAACGGGCTTTGAGGCTCGCGCCGGCGCCGGGCAAAAGATCGATGGCGGCATCGATCAGGCACAGCAGCAGCGATTCGACCTCGGCCAGCCCATCGCCGACCTTGCCCCGCAGAAACGCCGCGACGGCCTGATTGCCGGCGATCCAGGCGTCATACAGCGCGATTGCCGTACCCACGAAGGGCACCAGCCCCAAGGCCATTTTCAGGTAGTTGAATACTCGGGGACCATTGAGGGCATAGCGCTCTTGGTACAGCGCTTCATTTGAGCGCGAGGTGCCGCGATGGGCCTCGATCAGGCGGCCCATGTGGGCATCGAGCAGATGCGCGGCGAGCGATGTGGTGGGTGGCCATTTCAGTCCGACGCCGATCATGCCGTCAAAGCGTTTATCCACTGCTTCAGCGATACGTTTTTCGTGGGCCCGGACGCTGCCCTGCAAGGCGCGGCCGGCGAGATAGCGGATCATCGTGTCCTGGCTGCAGCGATGGAACAGATCCTTGCGAGCCGCTTCGAGGCTGTCGTAACCACGCAGGAATCGACCGTCGGGCGCATCCGGCAGGTACAGCAATGTCGTGCCGCCTGCCTGTTCTTCGATAAAGGTCACGCCGGACAGCGTAGCGGGCCCTTCGCCCGGTGTGTCCGGACCACCGGCGGACAGGAACGCCGGGCGCAGCACGATACGTCGATCACCATGGTTCCAGGCTTCGTCGGTGTCGGCATCGATGGCCGTATCGAAGATCTGCAACGCAGATTGGTCGATCTGATGTTGCAGCCATGCGCATCGACCTTGCAGCCTGAGCATCAGGCGCCAGGGTTCGAGCAGACATTCGCGCCGATGATCCCGCCGGAACGGCGGCTCGTCGGTCGCGCCTTTGAAGGTGGAGTGAATCAGTTGCTCGTAGGCCTTGGGCAGATCCAGCTCCGGCAGCAGCTTGCGCAGATAGGGAAGGGTGATCCCCTCAAGCAGGGTGGAGCGTTCGCGGTCGTCGCTGGCACTGACTTCGACCTGCATGAAGTCCAGGCGCATCAGCAAGGGTTCCAGATTCATCGACGGTGTATTGTCGATGTTGAGCTGCGCCAGGGTCTCCAGCGACAGGCTGCTGCGGGTGGCGCTGGGTATCGCCACCAGTTTCTGAGGTGTGCCGGGGGCGCCGGGCGCGTTGAATGTCTGCTTCTGCAGTGCCACCGAATCCGGCAGGTTCAGTTGCACCGAAAAATGCCCTTCAAGGGAGAAGTCCCCACGCAGCCGTTCCTGCAGACGCTGGCGGGTGAAATCCTCGCGAGGCGGCAACGTGACGGTCAGCAATGCGTGACTGCGGTTCATCGCAACGATCCAGGCCTGGATCAGTTCCTTGAGGGGGCGTTGTTCGGTTTGCGGCAAATTACGCAGCCAGTCGGGCAACTGTGTGGCGAGGGTGGCGCTGCGTTGCTGATCCAGTCGAAAGTCCATGGCCAGCCGTCGGGCTGCGTGGATTGGCACTTGTAGAAGGGCAAGCGTCTGGCTGCGCAGGTGTTGCAGCTCATCTGCACGCTGTCGTGCCTGCGAGGGTTCGCTGTTGCGTTGGCGAATGGTGGCCGCCCGGGTTTCGAACTCGCCGGTCAGCTGATTCAACGCGTATTGCAGCGGATCGCCTGAGAGTGGTGTCAACACCAGCGCCGGGCTGTCTGCATTTGCATGCACCTTGAACAACTGCTGTTCCAGGGCCTGGCGATCGGCGAACCGTTGCAGTCCGCCGCCGCTGCCGGGCCAGTAGAGCATCAGGCTTTGCGTGCGGTCTGGTGGACGCTGCCGGCGCATCAGCACGAACGCGCCGTTGATCTCTTGATGGTTGATCGTGGTGCTGCTTTCTTCGGACTCGGTCAGCGACAGCGTGAGGCTGGCTGCTACAAAATCGCTGTCGGCGCTGTCGGCTGTGCCAAGCATTGCTGTGAGCAGCTGATGTTCTTCAACGCTGATCTGATTCAGGGCCCGTTGCATTTGCGCTTCGGCAATCAGCCCTTGTCTGTGGGCGTTGTACAGCGCGGTGAACTGCCGATTGAACGTGGGGATGTCCAACGTTCGCTCACGCTCGAGCAGCGCCCGCGCGGCGAGGTCGGCGGCTTGCTCGGCGTTTTCCTGCGTTGTTTGCAGCGCTCTGAACGAGCGCAGGGCTTCATCATCCGCCAATGACTCCAGTGCATCGAACGCTCGCTTGACGGCAGTCTGTCGCAGGGACCAGGGCACATCGGCCTGCAGGTTGCCGAACAGTGACGGTTCGTCTTCGCTCTCCGGCGTCGGGGCCGGGCTGTCCAGGCCGGGAGGTGCGCTGAACGTGGCGAGGTTGCGCTGGCGGTCGATCCGCTCGGCGATGTCCAGCGAGCGAGGGCCGTGCTCGGCCAGATCGCGTTTGCCGTCCGATCCGTTGCGCAATGCGGCGACTTGGGTCATTTGCTGCTGCGACAGCCACTCAGTGAAGACCATCGTCAGTGAGCGGCCGACCGCGGCATATTCGACCTGGAGGTTCTCGACCGGCAGTCCGGCGGGCACGAATGGCGGCTGCGCCAGCCAGGTCTGCACATCACTGCGTCGGGCGAAGGCCTGGATCGCATCCGCCTGGTCGGGTACGTACAGCAAGTGGGCGGCGTCGTCTGCGCGACTGATGACCCAGGCGGCCGCCGGTCTGACCCGCACGCCGTTGTGCAGTCGCAGGGTCGGCAGTTCGATGCGCAGGGTATCGTCCGAAGCGCTGCGCGTTTGCGCCCCGTCCATCAGCGCCCACAGGGGTTCCAGCTGTTCAGCCGTTACCGTGCGCCGGGCAAAGGCCATTTGTGCGGCGGCCTCGATATGTCCCCGATACAGACGATCGGCCTGATCCCGGCGGGACAGCGGCGTGCCCGGCGCTCGGGAGCTCCAGTAAGCCTGCCAGCGCTCATCAAGCGCCAGTGCCGGTTCGAGAGCCTTGATCTGTTCAAGCAATTGCGACGGGGTGAGTGTCGACAGGGCATGGGCACTGTTCACACCGGTCAGCCGGCATCGGTTGTCGAGCCATTCTTCCAGTCGCGGATGCTGAACGACGAAGGCGCAGGCTGCCGTGAGACTGACAAAACGCTGCGCGTGCCTGTTGGTCGGGTGAAACAGCAACCCGCACTGCTGCCCGTCCAGCCCCAGTTTTTCGTGGAGCAAGCGGTCGAGGGTATCGCGAACCGAGGGCGCGCCAGCGCACAGTTGGCGCAGCCCTTCGCTGCATGTCCGCCGACGGATTGCCGCGCCCTGTAGCAGGCTTTCATCGACAGAGAGGGGCAGAGGGGGGAACTCGTGCTGCAGGTTCAGCGGGGCAGGGAGATTTTCTAAAAAGGATCGTTCGACCATGGCGACAAGCTCAGACAGAGAGCGGCGGATCCGCTCATTCAGGCGCCATTCAAGAGCAATGGTCAGGGAGCGGGTGGTGCATGGTTATCGGGTCCAGCCGACCGCTCGGCACTCTTCATCAAACTGTCATCGAACTGTGGCAGCGCGCTTGAACAAACTTCATCAGACTCGCGCTCTATTGGGGTTCTGCGTTTCGGTGTTTTTCATGTTCAAGGGATTTTTTGCAATCGCGGCGTTGTTGGCCGCGGTTTTTTTCGTTCCGGCGTCCTACGCGGCGTCGCGTTGCGACGTCAATGTACCGACCGAACGGGTCGATCTGCAGCAGGTGAGCCTGGCGTACCAGAGCATCGGTCGTGCGTCGGATCCGGCGTTGCTGCTGGTGATGGGACTGGGCGGGCAGTTGATCCACTGGCCGGATGAAGTGGTGGTTGCGCTGTGTCAGCAGGGGTTCCGGGTGATCCGCTATGACAACCGCGATGTCGGTCTTTCGACATGGCGCCAGGCGCCGGCCGACGCCAATCTGACCTTTGAAGTGCTGCGCTACAAACTCGGCCTGCCGGTGGCGGCGCCTTACAGCCTGACCGACATGGCCGACGATGCGCTGGGCCTGATGGACGCGCTGCACGTCGAGCAATTCCACGTGCTCGGCGCGAGCATGGGCGGGATGATCGCTCAGCACATGGCGGCGATGGCACCGCAACGGGTCGAGAGCCTGACGCTGATCATGACCAGCTCCGGTGCCGAAGGGTTGCCGGCGCCGAGCGCGGCGTTGGTGCAGTTGTTGTCACGGCGCGGTGCTCCCAATCGCCAGATCGCCTTGGAGCAACAGGCGGATCTGCTGGCGGCGCTGGGCAGTCCGACGGTCACTGATGATCGCCAGATGTTGCTGCATCAGGCGGCGCTGTCCTATGACCGGGCGTTCAATCCCGAAGGCGTGAAGCGCCAAATCATGGCAATCCTCGCCGAACCGAGCCGGGTGGCGTTGCTCAATCAACTGCGCGTCCCGACCCTGGTGGTGCATGGCACGGCCGATCCGTTGCTGCCGGTGATGCACGGCGTGCACCTGGCGGCGCACATTCGTGGCAGTCAGTTGCGACTGATTCCGGGGCTGGCGCACCGTTTTCAGGAAGCGTTCAAGGAGCCGTTGCTGGCGGCAGTGTTGCCGTATTTGCGCGAGCATCGCGAAGACACGTCGCACTGGGCGCAGATCGAACCGGTGGCAGAGCACAACCTGCTCTGACTCAGGCGTGCAGCCGCACCCACACCGACACCAGCACCGTCGCCGCCATCAGCCACGCCACCGCCGCCACCGCCAGCGACGCTTCGAGACGCATGCGGTCGACCATCACGTACAAGGTCGCCAGATACACGAAGTACGGAATGATCGACCACATGCCGAACACGATGGTGGTCTTCAGGTCGTCGATCGAACGGCCCTTGCCGACGATGTAATGGGCAATCAGGGCGAAGGTCGGGAACAGCGGCACCAGCCCTGCGATGTAGTAGTTCTTGGTCTTGGCCAGCATGGCGAGGATTACCACCACGGCCGCACCGAGCATTGCCTTGAAAATCAGATCCACATCGTTCTCGCTTAATGGCTCAAGCCGTATTTCTTCACTTTGTCGAACAGCGTGGTCTTGGCCATCCCCAGTTCCAGGCTGGCCTGGGTCAGGTTGCCGCCGCTGCGTTGCAGGGCGTCGCTGAGCAGGTTGCGCTCGAACGCTTCCACCGCTTCGGCGAAAGCCAGGCCCTGACCTGCGCTGCCCGCGCCGGTTTTCTTGAACGCCGGCAAGCCGAGGGCAAAACGCTCGGCGACGTTGCGCAGTTCGCGCACGTTGCCCGGCCAGTCGTGGCTCATCAGGCTCGACAACGTCTGGTTGTCCAGCTCCGGCAGCGCCCGGTCGAAGCGCAGGGCCGATTGCTGGGTGAAGTGTTCGAACAGCTGCAGGATGTCTTCGCGGCGCTCGCGCAGGGGTGGCAGTTCCAGCGTCACCACGTTGAGGCGGTAGTACAAGTCGCTGCGAAATGCCCCGGCCTTGCTCGATTCGTCGAGATCGGACTTGGTGGCTGCGATCACCCGGCAATCCACCGCCACGCTCTGGTTCGAGCCGAGGCGTTCGAGGGTGCGCTCCTGCAACACCCGCAGCAGTTTGATCTGCAACGGCAGCGGCATGCTTTCCACTTCGTCGAGGAACAGCGTGCCGCCGTCGGCGTGTTCGATCTTGCCGATCCGCCGTTTGCCGGCGCCGGTGAAGGCGTTGGCCTCGTGACCGAAGATTTCGCTTTCGAACAGGTTTTCCGGCAGGCCGCCGCAGTTCAGCGCGACAAATTGCTTGGTGTGGCGACGACTGAAGTCATGCAGGCAGCGGGCGACCAGTTCCTTGCCGGTGCCGGTTTCGCCTTCGATCAATACGTTGGCCGAGGTGTCGGCGACGTTGGCGATCAGTTCGCGCAGGTTCTGCATGGCCGGCGAACGCCCGATGATCCGTCCTTCAAGGGAATCGCGTTCGGCCAGTTGCCGGCGCAGGGACGAGACTTCGCGATTCAGGCTGCGCTGCTCCAGGGCACGACGGGCCACATCGACCAGACGCTCGGGGGAGAACGGTTTTTCCATGAAGTCGTAGGCGCCTTTCTGCATCGCGCCGACGGCCATGGAGATGTCGCCGTGGCCGGTGATCAGCACTACCGGCAGGCTGCGGTCGCGTTGCTTGAGCCGGGTCAGCAGTTCCAGGCCGTCGATGCCCGGCAGGCGAATGTCGCTGATGACGATCCCGGCGAAGTTGTCGCCGACCTGCTCCAGCGCTTCTTCGGCACTGCCGACGCCGATGCAGGGGATGTCTTCGAGGGTCAGCGCCTGCTGGCAGCCGAGCAGGACATGGGGGTCGTCTTCGACGATCAATACACTGAGGTCGTTGTTCATATTGGCTCGGCAGGAGTAGGGCTTACCAACGGTAAACTGAGGACGAAAGTGGTACCACCGCTGGCCGGGTGCTCGACACCCAGATGCCCGCCGGTGGCGGCGGCGAGGCTGGCCGACAGGGTCAGGCCGAGGCCCAGGCCCTGTTCGCCGGGTTTGGTGGTGAAGAACGGTTCGAACAGGTGCTTGCGCGCTTCGGCGTCGATGCCGTGGCCGTTGTCGCGCACTCGCAGGCGATATTTGCCGTTGAATTCTTCACCTTCCAGCCACAGTTCCGGCAGCGGTTGCGCCTGCATGGCGTCGAGGGCGTTGCCGATCAGGTTGACCAGAATCTGTTCCAGGCGGGTCTGGTCGATCTGCACCTGCACATCGTCGAATTGGCGATGCAGTTGCAGGAATGCACTTTCGACGCGGGCGCCGAGCACTTGCAGTGCGGCATCCACCGCTTTGCCGAGGCTGGCGCGGCCCTTGTCGTCGCCGCGCCGGGCGAAGGAACGCAGGCTGGCGGTGATCCGGCCCATGCGGTCGATCAGGTCGTTGATGGTTTTGAGGTTGGTGCTGGCGACATCGAGCTGGCCGCGCTCAAGGAAGCGAATGGTGTTGCCCGACAGCGTGCGCATCGCCGCCAGCGGCTGGTTCAGTTCGTGGGCGATGCTGGTGGACATCTGGCCGATGGCCGCGAGTTTGCCGGCCTGCACCAGTTCGTCCTGGGCGCGGCGCAAAGTCTCTTCGGCCTGACGCCGTTCGCGGATCTGGCTCTTGAGCCGTTCGTTGCTGGCGCGCAGGTCGGCGGTGCGTTCGGTAATCCGACGCTCCAGCTGATTGTTGGCTTCCTGCAAGGCTTCGCGGGCGGCGAGGCGGGTGGCGATGACCTTGCGCCGCTCGTTCCAGGCGATCAGCAGGAACGCCACCAGGGCAAACGCCACGGCCACCAGAATCCCCTGATTGATCGCCTCGCGCCGCAGGTCCTGTAACGGGGTGAGCAGGGTGAAATTCCACGGGGTATCGCTCAGCGGCCGGGTTTGTGCGAGGTAGCTGATGTTTTCTTCATCGCCATCCTGCTGGCTCGGCACCTCGCTGTTGGCCGGGAAAGTGAGTTTCTCCACGCCTTCGGACAGGGTTTCCCGGGCCAGCGGTTGCAGCTCGTTCAACGGGAACCAGTAGTACTGCAGGCTGCGGGCGAGTTTTTCCTTGGTCTCGTCGCTCAGCGGTATGACCGATTTCAGGCGCCGGGCCGGATCGCTGGACAGAATGATGATGCCGTTTTCGTCGCTGACGAACGCTTCAAGGCGCGCCCGCTGCCAGCGTTCCTCCAAGGCTTCCAGACGCACCTTGACCACCGCGACGCCGATGATCTTGCCGTGTTCTTCAAGGCCGTGGGCCAGGTAATAACCGGGCTCGCCGTTGGTGCTGCCGATCCCGTAAAAACGTCCGGGCTGGCCGCGTACTGCGTTCTGGAAGTAAGCGCGGAACGACAGGTCTTCACCGAGGTAGCTGTCGACGTCGCGCCAGTTGCTGGTGGCCATGACACGGCCGGTGGTGTCCATGACGTAGATGGCCCGACTGCGGCTGCGCCGGTTCAGGCCTTCAAGGTAATCGTTGACCGTTTGCCGGTGGTCCGGGGTCGGGTCGTCCAGCAACTGCGCAACGCTCGACTCGAGCTCCAGCAGGCTGGGCAGGTAGGTGTATTTGCTGATCTCGCTTTCGACCGCGCGAGCGTGCAGTTCCAGCTGGCGCTGGCCGTTTTCGCCGAGGCTGCGGATACCGAAATGTTCGCTGGTCCAGAAGCCGATGTAACCCAGTCCGATCATCAGGGCGATGACCAGCGGCGGCAGGAACAGGTGGCGGATCAGACGGGGTTTCACGGCAAGTGATGGCGGCGTGGCGCGATAGAGGGTGGGGTCGCATTTCATCACAGATGCCTTGGGTCAACCACAACACTTACCTGATAGCTGTCACTGCCCCTGTGGGAGCTGGCTTGCCAGCGATAGCGGTCTGTCAGTCGCCATCATCGACAACTGACGGGGCCCCATCGCGGGCAAGCCCGGTCCCACAGGAAACGCAGTGCTTTTAGTGCTGCAGGATTTTCTCGAGGAAATGCTGCGCGCGTTCGGAGCGTTGTTTGATGTCGCCGAAGAACTCTTCTTTCTTGCAGTCTTCGATGATCTTGCCGGCGTCCATGAAGATCACGCGGTCGGCCACTTTACGGGCGAAGCCCATTTCGTGGGTCACGCACATCATGGTCATGCCTTCGTGGGCCAGTTGCACCATCACGTCGAGCACTTCGTTGACCATTTCCGGGTCCAGCGCCGAGGTCGGCTCGTCGAACAGCATGACGATCGGGTCCATCGCCAGCGCACGGGCGATCGCCACACGCTGTTGCTGACCGCCGGACAGTTGGCCGGGGTGCTTGTGGGCGTGAGCCGACAGGCCGACGCGCTCGAGCAGCTGCAGACCCTTTTTGGTCGCCTCTTCCTTGCTGCGGCCCAGCACCTTGATCTGCGCAATGGTCAGGTTTTCGGTGATGGTCAGGTGCGGGAACAGTTCGAAATGCTGGAACACCATGCCCACGCGCGAGCGCAGTTTCGGCAGGTTGGTCTTCGGATCGGCAATCGACGTGCCGTCGACCACGATGTCGCCTTTCTGGAACGGCTCCAGTGCGTTGACGCACTTGATCAGGGTCGACTTGCCCGAACCGGACGGACCGCAGACCACGATCACTTCACCCTTTTTGACCTCGGTGCTGCAATCGGTCAGCACCTGGAAGTCCCCATACCACTTGTTGATGTTCTTGATAGAGATCATACGGCGAACCTTTTTTGCAGACGCTTGACCAGCTGCGAGGCGGCAAAGCTGATGATGAAGTACATGAGACCTGCGAAGATCAGGAACTCATTCGAACGGCCAATGATGTCGCCACTGGCGCGTGAAGCGTTGAGGAAGTCCACCAGGCCCACGGTGTAGACCAGCGAGGTGTCCTGAAACAGGATGATGCTCTGCTGCAGCAGCAGCGGCGTCATCTTGCGGAACGCCTGGGGCAGGATGATCAGGCGCATCATCTGGCCGTAGGTCATGCCCAGGGCCTGCGCCGCGCCCATCTGGCCTTTCGGGATCGACTGCACGCCGGCCCGGACGATTTCGCAGAAGTACGCCGCTTCGAACATCATGAACGCCACGATGCACGAGGTGAACGCGCCGATCGGGGTGTCTTCGCCGGTGATCCAGCGCAGCACGAACGGCACTGCCAGGTAGAACCAGGTGATCACCAGCAGCAGCGGAATCGAGCGGAAATAGTTGACGTAGGCGCCGGCGATGCTCGACAGCAGCTTGCTGTGGGACAGACGCATCAGCGCAAGAATGGTACCGAGGATGATCCCGCCGACCACGCCCAGCGCCATCAGTTTGAGGGTCATCAGCATGCCGTTCCACAGGCCGGGAATGGCCGGGACGATGCCACTGAAATCGAATTCCATTATTTACCCCCCACGGAGATCAGGCCGGGCACGGCGACTTTCTTCTCGACCATGCGCATCAGCAGCATCAGGCTCATGTTGAGGGTGAAATAGATCAGGGTCGCCAGGGTGAAGGCTTCAAACAGGTTGGCCGAGAATTCGGCGGTCTGTTTGGTTTGCGCCAGCAGCTCCATCAGACCGATCAGGGACGCCACGGAGGAGTTCTTGAACACGTTCAGGAATTCCGAGGTAAGCGGCGGAATGATGATCCGGTAGGCCTGGGGCAGCAGCACGTTCCAGTAGATCTGCGGCAGTTTGAAACCCATGGCGCGGGCGGCGGATTCCTGGCCCCGTGGCAGCGCCTGGATGCCGGTGCGAACCTGTTCGCAGACCCGGGCGGCGGTGAACAGGCCCAGGCAGACGACAACGCTCAGGTAGGCCGAAGTGGTCGGGTTCAGATCCTGTTTGTACCAGTCCTGCAGGTTTTGCGGCAGCAGGTCAGGCACCAGGAAGTACCAGATGAACAGCTGAACCAGCAGCGGCACGTTGCGAAACAGTTCCACGTAGCAGGTCGCGATGCCCGATACGAGGCGGCTCGGCACGGTGCGCATGATGCCCAGCAGCGAGCCGAGCAGCAGGGCGATGATCCAGGCCACGACGGCGATGGCGATGGTCCAGCCCAGACCGGAAATGAACCAGTCGAGATAAGTCTCGCTGCCCACGCCGGTGGACTTGAAGAACACGCCCCAGTCCCAGTTGTAATTCATTAGGGTCTCCCCTCGAAATCGATCGATGTACAAGCACCCGCTTGGGGAAGATCCTTTCCCGTCCGACGTTGAACGCCGGGCACACGCGATCGGCTCGGAAACCGCCAGGTCGAGTGTTCCACAGTAAAGCCAGCAGGTAGTAACAGACGCCTGAGGGAGGGTGGCTCCCTCAGGCGATAAGGTTAGTCAGGAATCAGATTTTTACGTCAGGCGCCGGCTTGTCGCTCGGGTTCTCGATCAGTTTCTTGACCTGCTCGCTCATCTTGAAATTCAGGTTGAGGTTTTTTGGCGGGATCGGTTGGGTGAACCACTTGTCGTAGATCTTGTTGATCTCGCCAGACTTGTACAGGCCGACGATGGCGTCATCGACAGCCTTCTTGAAGGCCGGGTCGTCCTTGCGAACCATGCACGCGTAGGCTTCGAAGGACTGCGGCGTACCGGTGATGATCCAGTCGGCCGGCTTCTTGGCCTTGGCTTCTTCACCGGCCAGCAGGGCGTCGTCCATCATGAAGGCAACGGCGCGGCCGCTTTCCAGCATGTTGAAGGATTCGCCGTGGTCTTTGGCGGAGATGATGTTCATGCCCATCTGCTTGTCGGCGTTCATCGCTTTGATGATGCGCTCGGACGTGGTGCCGGCGGTGGTCACGACGTTTTTACCTTTCAGGTCAGCAAAATCCTTGTAGGACGGGTTGCCATCCTTGTCTTTCTTGACCAGCAGGCGGGTGCCGATTTCGAAGATGTTGGTGGTGAAGGCGACTTGCTGGGCGCGTTCGGCATTGTTGGTGGTGGAGCCGCACTCGATGTCCACGGTGCCGTTCTGTACCAGCGGGATACGGGTTTGCGAGGTGACCAGGTTGTACTTGACGTTCAGGTCAGGCTTGTTCAGGTCTTTTTTCAGGGCTTCGACGATAGCGACCTGAATGTCGTGGGAGTAGCCCACGGGTTTGCCCGAAGCATCGGCGATGTAGGAGAACGGGATGGAACTGTCACGGTGACCGAGCGTGATGGTGCCCGAGTCGTTGATCTTCTTAAGGGTGCCGGTGAGTTCGGCAGCGAAAACTGGTGTGCTGATCAGAGCGGCAGCAATGGCTGCGCCCAGGATATGGGGAACGATGCGCATCAAATTTTCCTCGACATTGTTTTTTTTATGGAGCCGTTTGAGCGGGCCCTTTTGTACTTCGAATGCCTGACGGCTCCGGTTGTGTTGGCGCAACAGGCATTCGTCGAAGGAGTGTAGAGCATGAGTCGTGCCAGACCAGTTGCAACAAGTTAACTGGTTGATTTTGTTGGTTATTAAAGTTTTGTGATGGTGTTTTTCAACGTTTCTGATCCGGTAATCCGAACCGACCGACGGGTCGCGTTCGGAAAACCGAATGCGGCGATTCAGCGCCAGACCGGCAGCAGGTCGAGGGTGAACAGCAGGTGCGAAACCGCGCAGATCACTCCGAAAAACAGTACCAGGCCGATCATTGGCGTCCCGCCCCAGACCCGATAGAGCGGGCTGCCAAAGCGTTTGCGCGAGGCCCTGGCCAGCAATGCCGGGGTGATGACGGCCCAGAGCGTGGCGGCCAGCCCGGCGAAGCCGATGGCGTGAATGAAGCCTTCCGGCCAGAGAAACCCGCAGAGCATCGGTGGCAGGAAGGTCGCGGCAGCGGTTCGCAGGCGGCCCATGGGCCGATCATCGAAACCGAGCACGTCAGCCAGATAGTCGAACAGGCCCAGGGTCACGCCGAGAAACGAGCAGGCCACGGCGAAGTTGGAAAATAAAGTCAGCAGCAGGTCGACATTGGCACTGTCCAGACGTGAGCCCAGAGCGCTGATCAGCACGTCGATGTTGCCGCCGCGCCGGGCGATGCCTTTGAAGGCTTCGCGCTCAATGTTGCCCATGCTGCACAGCATCCATATCAGATACAGGCCCAGAGCGATCAGCGTGCCGCCCAGCAGGCACGCACGGATTCGCTGCGGGTCCTTGCCGAAATGCTTCATCAGGCTCGGTACGTTGCCGTGAAATCCGAACGAAGTCAGGCAGAAGGGCAGAGTCACCAGCAAGTAGGGCCAGTAGTGGGTGGTGCCGCTGTTCAGGTCGAACAGCGTGGCCGGTTGTACATGGCCGAGCAGGCCGCCGAAGGTCAGAAAGAATGCAAGGATCTTCGCGCCGAACACCACGGTGGTCATCCGGCTCACCGCCGAGGTGCTGAGCCAGACGATGAACGCCACCAGCACGGTGAAGCCCAGCCCGCCGATGCGCGGTGGCAGCGAGATGCCCATGGACTGGACGGTGTGATGGATCACTGAACCGCTGGCGGAAATGTAGGCGTAGGTCAGCGTGTAGAGCACGAAAACAATGCTCAGGCCGTTGATCCGGTTCCACGTGCGCCCCAGCAGATCACGGGTGATGGTCGAGAAACTCGCGCCTTCGTGGTAGTTGAGGTTGGCCTCGAGAATCATCAGGCCCGAATGCAAAGTACAGAACCAGGCAAACACCAACACGGCGACTGAACCGTAAAACCATAGCCCGGACATGACCACCGGCAGGGAAAACATTCCGGCGCCGACGATGGTTCCGCCGATGATCATGGCGCCGCCGAGGACCGAGGGCGAGCGTTCGAGTGCGGCGGTGGAAGTGGATGAAGCAAGTGGCGTGGCACGCATGGCAGGGCCTGCATTGATTTTGTCATGAAGGATTCGATCCAGCTCGCCCCTTGCCGGGGCGAGCCGTGCTCATCGGATGTTCAGCAGGGGGGACAACCGACTCACTGCTTGCAACAGAAATCCGTCCTGCCCCGGCAATGCATCGAACGACAGGCCTACCGGCAGCGAACCCTTCGCCGCCACCGGCACGGTCATGCTCGGCGCTGCCAGGTTGCTGGCCGGATCGGTGTTGCGCACGAACCGCTCGAAATGGCTTTCATCCGCGCAATCAGCCAGCAACGGCGCACTGCAACTGACCGTCGGGTAGGCCAACAGATCCAGCTGGTGGTGGCTGAACAGTTGCCGGTACTCCTGCTCCAGCCGGACCTTGCCCATCAAGGCCTGCACATAGTCGGTATAGGAAATTGCCGGGTTTTGCAGCTGTGCAGTGAGGATTTTCTTGATTCCGGGATCGCCGATCCGCGCCAGGATGTCGAGGAATTCTGCGCCGCGGCCTTCCTTCATCAGAAACCGTGGAAAGTCGATGAAGAATTCGTAGATCGGCAGCGGGAACTGGATGCACTCGTTGATCTCGCCGATCACCGTATCGTCGACCGCAACGATTTCCATGCCGGCGCTGGCGAGCGCATCGATGGCGGCACGGCAATCGCGGCTGACGTTGTTGTCCAGATCGGCCCAGAGGAAACGCTCGGGAATTCCGATGCGCAGAGCACGATCTTCGGGCAGTGCTGGCAGGTGTCGGCCGCTCAGTTGGCCGTGGACGAACCGGCAGTCTTCCACTGTACGCGTCAGCAGGCCTGGTGTGTCCTTGGTCTGCGAGACCGGGACGATGCCGTCGGCCGGGTATTCGCCGGTCGTCGGGCGCATCCCGACGACGCCGCAGAACGCCGCCGGTATACGCACCGAGCCGCCTGTATCAGTGCCTACCGCGCAGGGCACCAGCCCGGCGGCGACAGCGGCGGCACAGCCACCGCTGCTGCCACCGGCGCCATGCAGCTCGTTGGCCGGGTTGATGACCGCGCCGTAGGTGTGGTTGGCCGACGTCACGCCGAACGACAGTTCGTGCATGTTGTTCTTGCCCACCACCCGCGCGCCCAGTTGCTTGAAGCGCGCCACGATACCGGCGTCGTGCTGCGGCCGGTAATCGGCCAGGCCAGGGGTGCCGGCCGTGGTCGGCATGCCGCTGACATTGATGTTGTCCTTGAAGGATACCGGCAGCCCGTAAAGCGGCGCCTGGCGATCCGCGTCCGGCGTGTAGGCGAACAGCGCGGGGTCGAAGGTGATGAAACTGTGCAGATGCTGCGCCCGGTCATGGCGCTCGCGCAGGGCTTGCTGCCAAGTGTCGAGGCAGAGCTCGCCACGGCGAAATCCGTTGACGAGTTGTTCGATGGAAAACTGTCTGTACATGGAGAATCTCGGCGAAAAGAAAGGAACGCAATCAGCAGTAGCGGTACTGCGGAACCAGCCCGTCGAGCGGATTACCGTCGATCAGATCGCCACCCAGGCTGCTGATGACCGAGCAGGCTGCGTTCAGGGCTGTCTGGATCGAACCTTCGGCCCAGCCGCCGGTGAACGAAGCGCCGCAGCCCGCCAGGTAAAGACCGGTGTCCTGACGCGGATCGAGAGCGGTGCGGAACTGATAGAACAGACGTTCGGAATAGATGTCGTCGCCGGGGAAATTCAGCTTGAAGGCGCCGAGGGCATGCTTGTCGGTCAGCCAGTCGTATTCGAGCACGTAGCGCTGGTAGTCGCCGTTGAGCGGGATCAGGTGGCGGGCGAATTCCGGCGCGCTCATCGCCAGCTCGTCCACCAGGCGCAGGCAGCGCTGCACTTTGTCGGTCATGGAGACCATCTTGTGCGAGTCGTCTTCCCAGGTGTAACTGATCAGCACCACGCCCCATGAATCCGGGTCCTGTGGCGCGTAATCCAGGCAGTACACGCCCTTGACGAGGGTGTCGGTCTGGATGTTCTGCGCCAGGCCATGTTTGAGCCAGAACTTGTCCCTGGTCAGGATGAACAGCTTGGAGGACCCGACCATGTGGGTTTCATTGATGGCCCGGGCCACGTCGCGATTGACGAACGCCTGGTTCTGGGTGAGCTTGAGATTGACCTGCAAGGCGCGGGTCGTGGTGGTGGTGATCACCCGGTCGCAGGCGTAGGTTTCACCGTTGCTGCCGGCCAGCAGGATTTGCCCGTCGGCCCCCCTGTTGATCGATTCGATGCGGGTACGGCAGATCATGTCGCGCAGTTGCATGCCATTGAACCGGGTGTCGGCAATCAACTCGGCCAGCGAGGAGATGCCGTTCGGCACCAGTCGCTGATTGACTTCCAGCGCGTTGACCACCAGCCGCAGAATCTCGGTGAACGAGGCGCGATAGACCGACTGGAAACCACCGGAACCGATGCCCAGCGAGCCGAACAGGTGGAAGTCTTCCGGTTTGCGCCAGACCTTGCCGCCCGGCGGGTTCTTGCTGGTGAAGATACGCACCATCGCCGAATAGAAAGAGCTGTCACCGAAGCAGTCCAGATAGCGTTGCCATTCCGGCTGCACTTCGCAGTAATTGTGCTGCTTGAGCATTTCGGTCAGCAGCAGCGGCGGGGCAAGGCGGGTGCCGTCGTCCAGTACCGCGCCTTCGCGCAGGAAGGCATTCCAGCCCTGATGCACGGTGCTGAACAGCGCTGGCGGCGGTTGCATCGCGGCCCAGTGATGGGCCTCGCCACGGTAGTGCAGCTCAGTATCGACCACCCCCGGATCGGGAAAGGCTTCGGTGGTCTGGATGCCGAACTTGTTCAGGTAATGGAACAGCCCGACCTCGCTCGGTGGAAAGCGCATGGCGCCCATTTCCGCGATGAACTGCGGTTGTTCGTCATCGAAGCATTGAGTCAACAGGCGACCGCCGATGTGGCTTGCTTCGGCCTCGAACAGGGTCACGCGACGGGCACCGGCGCGCAGCAATTCATAGGCCGCCACCAGCCCGGTCAGGCCGGCGCCGACGATGCCGATGTGTTTTTCCGCCGTGAGTGCCGGCAGATTTCCGATGGCCTGGTCGGCGTTGCGCAGGAACTGACCGTAATCGTAGAGCAGGTCGACATAAGGGAAAGACAGGCACGCGGTATCCTGGCTGGCAGGATTGTTCATGGAGTTCACAGGGGTAATTCTCGGTCGGTCAGATAATGAGCTGCAGGCTTTCGAGGGCGCGATCGGGGTTGAGCAACAGGATCTTCTTGCCCTGGATTTTCCACTCGCCGTCGAGATTGATCAGCCGATGTTCGACGGTGGCGGGGTAATGCCATTCGCGCTCGCCGCGGGCTTCGCAATACAGCAGATTGCTGCTGGCAACGGCGCTGTACGACGGCTCTTCAATCGTGATCCGGGGGCGCTGGGCAATGTGCAGGCAACGGCTTTTCGGCTGTTGGGAAAAGTTGCGGGCATTGGCCAGGCGGTTGATGCGCAGGGTGGTCAGGAAGCGGTCTTCATACACCAGCGAGGATTCGTGCAGCGGGCTGCGCTGTTCGCGGGTCATCGGAATCCAGTAGGTGTAGTCATCGCTCAGCAATTGCTGCCAGGCGTCGAAGTCCTGTTGATCGAGCAGGTGCATTTCGGTCTCGAGCAAACGCTCGATGGCCCGTTCAGTTTGATCGTGGTGCATGGTCATCCCGCATCAGGTTTTGCCAGTTGTCGTAGAAGTTGCGCATCGCCAGTTCACTGGTGCCGGACACTACGCGGGTCTGATCGTAGGTCTCGCCCGGTTCGAACAGGCGGGCAACGTTGACCCATTCGTTGGCGTCGCTGTGCAGGCCTTCCATGGCGCGCTCGTACATCTCCACGTCGTCATGGGCGACCATCGAGCATGGCGAGTTGATCAGGTTGTTGTACTGCACGGTGCGCTCCAGCAACTGCACCGGAGCGCCTTGCAGTTCGAAGATCCACGACTCGACGATGGTTTCCGTTGCGCTGACCGGGCGGATCACCCGCAAGGTCTGGATCGGGCCCTTGACCATCAGGTTGGGGAAATACACGGTGTTGTGCCGGGTATCGTCGAGGATGGCTCGGGCCTGGTCTTCGCCGTAGCTTTCCACCATCAGCTCCCAGTAGCCGGGAATGCTCGTGTAGGCTTTGTGGATCGAGTTGCTGACCCCGGTGTGTCCGTGGCCGTTGGGCCAGACGCGGATACCCATGCCGGCGAAGAATTCGTACGAAGCCATGAATGGCGAGAACAGTTCCACGGCCATCGGCGCAGGCTGGCTCTGGTCACCGGTTTCCTTCCACAGGCGAATGGCTTCGCCGGCCGAGGATTCGTGGGCGATCATCGGGTGGCAGGTATCGGTCTGGTTGTCGACGACCATCTTCCAGTTGCAGCGATGCTTGTGCAGCAGCGGCTGACCGACCACGCGCAGCTTGCCTTGCGGGGAGCGCATGACCATGTTGTCCAGCGTTGACAGCGAGTCGCCGAAAAACTCGTCGAAACCCATGCCGGTTTCACTCAGGCGCACGAACACGAAGCCGCGATAGTTGCGTACCGCCGCGACTGGCTGCATGCCCTTGTGGGCCGAGCAACTGCTCAGGTCGCAGTCGTCGTATTCCTTTTTCACCGGGATGCTCAACAGCTCGCCGTCGGTCTTGAACGTCCAGGCGTGATAGGGGCAACGCATGAAGCGGCCCACGTTGCCACGCGCTTGCGCCAGCACTTTCACACCTTTGTGCGGGCAACGGTTGTGCAGCACCACGATGTCACCGTTCTTCTGGCGCACCATGGCCAGCGGCTGGGCGGCGAGGGTGGCGGTGAAGTAATCGCCGGTTTCTGGGATCAGGCTGTCGTGGCCCAGGTAGCACCAGCTTGCGGCAAAGACGCGTTGCTGTTCCTGTTCGAACAGTTGTTGATCAAGGAACAGAGACTTGTGCACTTCTCTGCCATTGAAATAGTTGTCCAACGGGGTGTCCTCTTCAGATCGCCAGCTTCAGGCGTGGGCTTTTCGCCCGGGAAACGCAGGGATAGATCCGTGCGCTGCAGGCCGCTTCTTGTTCGCTCATGATGAAATCCCGGTGCTCGACGTCGCCTTCCAGCACGTCCAGCGCGCAGACGCCGCACTCGCCGCGACGGCAGTCAGAGATCGGATCCAGGCCCGCGGCCTCCAGGGCTTCGAGCAAGGTCTGGTCGGCACCGACCTCAATGCTCACAGCGGAATCCGCCGCCTCGACCGTGAAACCCCGGGAGCCTTCATCCGGGGCGATGTTGAACACCTCCAGATGAATGCGATCGCGGGGCAGCCCGGCGGATTCGGCGTGGCTCAGGATGTCGTTGAGCATCGCCGCCGGGCCGCAGACGTAGAGCCGGTCTTCGGCGCACAGGTCAGCGAGTACCTGGTGAATCGCCGGGCGCTGGCCGGACAGGTGCAGGTTCATGCGGTCTTGCAGCAGTGAACGCAGATCTTCGGCGTAGGCCGCATCGTCGACGCTGCGGGCGAAGTAATGCAGGTGCACCGAACGATCCAGGGCTGTCAGATGCCGCAGGATGCCGGTCAGCGGAGTGATGCCGATGCCGCCGGCAATCGCGATGTCGCGACCGGTCTGGGTGTCGAGCGGGTAGTTGAAAGTGTTGAACGGGCCCTCGAGCTGCACCTGGTCGCCGGCCGCGAGCGAGCGCAGGTACTGGCTGCTGAGGGAATCGTCGCTAAGGCGAATGGCGAAGGTGAAATGACCTTCGGCGCGGTCGCCCAGCTCCACGGTGGAGTAATGACGCCATTCACCCGAGGGCGCTATCAGCCATTTGAAGTGCCCACCGGCATGGGTCGATAGCGTGGCGGCGGGAGCGCCGGTGACGGTGATTTCCTTGATCGATGCCGACAGCATCCGGCAATGGGTAACGGTGTAATTCATGCCGGGTTTTCCTGGGCCAGCGGTGTTTCGTGCAGGTAAAGCCAGCGGGTGCTGTGCTGGTGCACGTGCAGGATCGCCAAGGAAATGCGCGACGTCTCGTACTGGTTCTGGCGATGGGTTTCTTTGTAGCGAAGGGCGACAGTCGGGCCTTCGTGCCAGATTGTGTGCAGGTCGCTGATGTCGATCTCCAGGCCTGGACGGGCACCGACCGCACCTTTGAACAGCTGCTCGACCTGGGCTCGCCCAACCACGGCGGCCGAGGTGGTGACCATGCTGAAGTCTTCGCTGAAGACATCCATCAGTGGCGCGATGGTGGCCTCGCCGGCGCCGTCGGCATTGGTGAAGACACGATGAATCAGTTCATGTACGTGGTGGATGCTGTGGCGGGCTAGTTCAACCGGGTTGTTGTTCATGGCATTCCTTTGGAGGGTTCAGTTGGCTCATTTGAAGCAGTGGGAACAGTCCGACCAGCGCAGCAATCGCGAACGTGGCGTGATAGGCCGGGGTTGAGTCGAACTGTTTGAGCAGCAGGTTGTAGATCATCAGGAACAAGGCCGCGCCGACGCTGAACGACATCTGCCGGTTGATGTTCCAGATCACACTGGCCTTGTGGGTTTCGCTGCCCTTGAAGTCCATCAGCGAGGTGGTTTGCGCGGTGTTGGCGCCGATCCCGCCGCCGATGCCCATCAGGCTGTAGGCGATGACGATCACCCCGATATCGGTCGGCGCATCCACCAGCATCAGGGTTACGATGCCGGCGCTGTGGATCAGCATGCCGAGGGTGAACAGGCGTCGGGCGCCGACCTTGTTGTAGAGCCGGCCGCAGGTGAGCATCGCGATGAAGGCTCCGATGGCGTAGAGGATCATGAACATGCCGGTCAGGCGGGCGCTGAAGTGCAGGGTGTTCTGCAGAAAGAAGATGCTCATCAGGTTGACCCCGGTGAACACGCCGGGAATCGCGTAATAGATGAAGATCGAGGTGCTGAGCTTTTTGCTCTTGAGCAGGCTCAGGTCAATGATCGCGTCGCTCTTGCGACGGTAATGCAGCAGGTACAGCGCCACGAACATCAGGCCCGCCGCGACACAGGCAATGGCCTCGATGGCGGGATAGTCGCCGCCGTATAGCGACATGCCCATCAGCAGGCTGCCCAGCGCGGCACTGACCAGCAGCAGGCCGAGGATATCCGGACGTGCCAGGCTGGCAGGTCGGCTCTCGCGAATCCAGAACCAGGATAATCCGGCAGCGATAAGCGAGAACGGAATGTTGCTGTAGAACACCCAGCGCCACGAACTGCTGTCGACGATGATGCCGCCGACGGTCGGCGAAATGGCCGGGGCGATCAGGGCCACGGCCATCACCAGGGTGGAGATTTTCGCCCGTTGCTCGCCTTGGAACAGGTTGAAGGTCAACGCCTGACCCACGGGAATCAACAACCCGCCACCGATGCCCTGGACGAAGCGCCAGATCACCAGTTCATGGAAGCTGTCGGCCAGGCCGCACATCCATACGGAGCCGGTAAACACCAGCATCGAAGCGGTGAGAATCTCGCGGCTGCCGAAGCGCCCGGCGAGCCAGGTGCTGACCGGAATGATCAGGGTCAGGCCAAGGATGTAGGCATTCGCCACCCAAGCCACCGAAGAACTGCTTACTTGCAATGTCGCCGATATGCTCGGTAATGCCACGGCAGACATGAATATGTTTATGCAGTCAATAAAAAAGCCGATCAGAAAGATCAGCGCGATCTTGTAGCGATAGTTCATTGATGTTTCCTCTTTGTCGCAAAGCATAGGGGCGATGGACTTGGAGTGTCGATACGACTATCCTTGAAACAATGTTTGAAAGGATTAAACAGTGAACTCTACCGCCATGCATTCTCATCTGAATCGGGTTCAGACATTTCTCGCCGTGGTCGACTTCGGCTCTTACACCAAGGCCGCGAACTACCTGAGTATCAGCAAAGCCATGGCCAGCCTGCATGTCAAGGCGCTGGAAGAAGTTCTTTCGGCGACGTTGCTGATCCGCAATACCCGGAATATATCGCTGACTGAAATTGGCCAGGACTTTTATGAAGAGTTCAAGGGGATTATCGCGGACATTGATAATGCCTTTGACAATGTGCTGAAGGGTAATAACCGGGTTTCTGGAAAGTTACGAATTAGTTCAACCAGTGAATACGGCGAGAAGTTCATACTTCCGTTGATTCCATTGTTCAGCGAGCGTTATCCGGAAATTCGCCTGTGCTACAACTTCAACTCGTCACTGAATGATCTGGTGGCGGAAAAGCTGGATCTGGTGGTGCGTCTGGGCAATCTGGCGGATTCGGCTTTCAAGAGCCGCAAGCTGGCGGATTATCAAATCGTGCTGGTGGCGACTCCGGCGTTTGTCGAGCGCCACCCGGTGGCGCACCCGCAAGACCTGAACGGTGTGCCATGGATTGCCAACAACAATTTGCAGGCACCCACGCAATGGGTACTGCGCGATGATCGGGGGAGTACGGTGGAGGTCAATGGCACCAGCCATTTCGAATCCAATTCCTCCACGGCGATTCGCTCGATGACCTTGTCGTCGCTCGGTGTCTCGGTGTTGCCGGGCTGGGTGGTCGAGGACGATATCGCCAGCGGACGCCTGGTTCGCCTGTTGCCGGCGTATACGTTGCCTTCTCAGTCGATCAACGTCGTATTCCCCAATACCGCGCATCTGCCGCACAAGTCGCGGGCGTTTATCGATTTCCTCCTGTTGCACCTGGCGCAGTAACGCAAAAAGCCCCTGAATCTCGCGATTCAGGGGCTTTCGTCAACGCGGCTTGAAGATCAGGCCGCTTCGATCTTGCGGTTCTGCTCGACCTTGTTCAGGTAGGTCGCCAGTTTTTCCTGTTCGGCCGGGGTGGTGAACAGGCCCAGTTTGCTGCGACGCCACAGAATGTCGTGTGCCGTGGTGGCCCACTCTTCGGTGCACAGGTAATCGACCTCGCGGGTGTAGAGCCCGCCACCGATGTGTTCGCCCATGTCGGCCAGGGTGTCGACGCCTTCGAGCATGCGCCAGGTGCGGCTGCCGTAGGTGGTGGCCCAGCGGCGGGCGATTTCGGTCGGTACCCAGTCGAACTTGTCGCGGATCAGCGCGCTCAAGGCTTGTGGCGTGGTCATGTCTTCGCCGCCGGGCAGGGTAGCGGTGGCCGTCCAGCTCGGACGCATCTGGGTGAAGAACGGCATCAGTTGCGCCATCGCCGATTCCGCGAGCTTGCGGTAGGTGGTCAGCTTGCCGCCGAACACCGACAGCAGCGGCGCTTCTTCGGTGCTGCCGGACAACGCCAGGGTGTAGTCGCGGGTCACGGCCGAAGGATTGTCGGACTCGTCGTTGCACAGCGGACGTACGCCCGAATAAGTGTGCAGGATGTCGTCACGGCTGATCTGCTTCTTGAAGTGGGCGTTGACCACTTTGAGCAGGTAATCGGTTTCGCCGTCGGTGATCGCCACTTTGGCCGGGTCGCCGGTGTACTCGCGGTCGGTGGTGCCGATCAGAGTCAGGTTGTTCAGGTACGGAATGGTGAAAACGATGCGCTGATCCTCGTTCTGCAGGATATGCGCGTGATCGCCTTCGTACAGCTTCGGCACGATGATGTGGCTGCCCTGGATCAGACGGATGCCGTACGGCGATTCCATCTTCAGGTCGTCACGGATGAACTTGGCGACCCACGGGCCGGCGGCGTTCACCAGCGCCTTGGCAGTGATCGAAAACAGGCTGCCGTCGGCGCGTTCCAGGTTCAGGTGCCACAGGCCCTTGGCGCGACGGGCGCTGACGCAACGGGTCTGGGTGTGAATGTGCGCGCCTTTTTCACGGGCGGCCATGGCGTTCAGCACCACGAGGCGGGCGTCGTCGACCCAGCAATCGGAGTATTCGAAGCCTTTGCTGATTTCGCTTTTCAGCGCGCTGTCGGCGCCGAACTTCAGGCTCTTGGAACCGGCGAGTTTTTCGCGTTTGCCGAGGTGGTCATACAGGAACAGGCCCGCGCGGATCATCCACGCCGGACGTAGGTGCGGGCGGTGCGGCAGCACGAAACGCATCGGCTTGACGATGTGCGGCGCCTTGGCCAGCAGCACTTCGCGCTCGGCCAGGGCTTCACGCACCAGACGGAATTCGTAATGTTCGAGATAGCGCAGGCCACCGTGGATCAGCTTGCTGCTGGCTGACGAGGTGTGGCTGGCCAGGTCGTCCTTTTCGCAAAGGAACACCGAAAGACCGCGACCGGCGGCATCCGCTGCGATCCCCACGCCATTGATCCCGCCGCCGATGACGGCGATATCGTAGATCTCGGAGATAGGGGGCGTACGCAAGGTAGAGGTGGACATCGGCTGGCCTCGGGCTCTTTTGATTTTCTGTCTTGGAAATCGAACATTAATGTTCATTTGCGAAAATGGTAGCCCATAAAGACGCGCGCAGCCAGCCGACTTCGATTGAAAAAACTCATCGAAGGGCGGCTAAAAGAAAATATTCGAACATCAGATGCGCGTCAGAGCACTGATCGTTGCACGCAGTGTGGCTGATCGTTCCCACGCTCTGCGTGGGAATACATACATTGACGCTCTGCGTCAGCGCTTGGGAGGGGACGCGGAGCGTCCCGGGCTGCATTCCCACGCGGAGCGTGGGAACGAGAAATAAAAAGGGGGGGGGGTTAAACGACTTCCAGGCGAATCTTGTGCTGGCTCAGCAGTTGCGCCAGGGCCGGCACCGGTTGCTGATCGGTCACCAGGCAATCGATCAGGCTGATCGGGCCGAGGCGGATCATCGCGTTACGGCCGAACTTGCTGGAGTCCGCCGCCAGGATGACCTGCCGGGCATTGGCGATGATCGCCTGAGATACGCGCACTTCCTGGTAATCGAAGTCGAGCAGGCTGCCGTCTTCGTCGATGCCACTGATGCCCACCAGCGCAAAGTCGACCTTGAACTGATTGATGAAGTCCACGCTCGCCTGACCCACCACGCCGCCGTCGCGACGCACGTTGCCGCCGGTCAGCAACACATCGAAATCATCCTTGGCGCTGAGCATCGAAGCGACGTGCAGGTTGTTGGTGATGATCTTCAGATGGCTGTGATTGAGCAGGGCGCGGGCAATCGATTCGGTCGTTGTGCCGATGTTGATGAACAGCGAGGCGTGATCGGGAATCTGCGCGGCGATGGCTTCGCCGATGCGTTGCTTTTCATCGCGCATCTGATCGGCGCGCATCGCGTAGGCGGTGTTTTCGACGCTGGAATCATAGGCGGCGCCGCCGTGGTAGCGACGCAGCAGATTGGCTTCCGCCAGTTGATTGATATCGCGGCGGATGGTTTGCGGGGTAACAACGAACAGCGTGGCCATTTCCTCGATGCTCACATAGCCGCGTTCGCGGACCAGCTCGAGGATTTGCTGCTGACGGGGAGGCAGATTCATGGGGCTTCCTTTGGGCTGCCGTGCAAAATTTGCCCATGATGCCGCAGGAATCCGCTCCCTACCAGTTACATACGGATACGAGTACTCAGGTTGGCTTATTCAGCGTCTTCACGTGCCCAGTCACGGGTACGGCTGACAGCTTTTTTCCAGCCTTTATACAGCTTCTCTTTCTCGACTTCGTCCAGGCTCGGTTCGAATTCGCGCTCGATCACGGCCTTGCCGCGCAGTTCTTCCAGGCTGCCCCAGAATCCGCACGCCAGACCGGCCAGATAAGCTGCGCCCAGTGCCGTGGTTTCGCGCATTTTCGGACGCTCGACCTGAGTGCCGAGAATGTCGGCCTGGAACTGCATGAGGAAGTTGTTCGCCACCGCACCGCCGTCCACGCGCAGAGCCTTCAGGCGTTCGCCGGAGTCCTGTTGCATGGCGTCGAGGACGTCGCGAGTCTGGTAGGCAATCGATTCCAGTGCCGCGCGGATGATGTGATCCACACGCACGCCACGGGTCAGGCCGAACAGGGCGCCACGGGCATACGGGTCCCAGTAGGGCGCGCCGAGGCCGGTGAAGGCTGGCACCAGATACACGCCGTTGCTGTCCTTCACTTTATTGGCGAAGTATTCGGTGTCGTGGGCGTCGTTGACGATTTTCAGTTCATCGCGCAGCCACTGTACGGTCGAACCGCCGTTGAACACGGCACCCTCCAGGGCGTAGGCCACTTCGCCGCGCGGGCCGCAGGCGATGGTGGTGAGCATGCCGTGCTGGGATTTCACCGCTTTGTCGCCGGTGTTCATCAGCAGGAAGCAACCGGTGCCGTAGGTGTTTTTCGCCTGGCCCGGCTCGACGCACATCTGGCCGAACAGCGCAGCCTGCTGGTCGCCGGCGATACCGCCGATGGCGATGCCGCTTTTGGTACGGCCGTAGATTTCCGACGACGCTTTGACTTCCGGCAGCATCTCGCGCGGGATGTCGAGGATCTCCAGCATCTTCGCGTCCCACTCCAGGGTGTGGATGTTGAAGAGCATGGTGCGCGAGGCGTTGGTGTAGTCGGTGACGTGGACTTTGCCGCCAGTGAATTTCCAGATCAGCCAGCTGTCGACGGTGCCGAACAGCAGTTCGCCGTTGCGTGCGCGCTCACGGCTGCCTTCGACGTTGTCGAGGATCCACTTCAGTTTGGTGCCGGAGAAGTACGGGTCGGTGACCAGGCCCGTGGTGTCGCGGATGTAGTCTTCATGACCGTCGCGCTTGAGCTGCTGGCAGATCTCGGTGCTGCGCCGGCATTGCCAGACGATCGCGTTGTACACCGGGCGGCCGGTGGTCTTGTCCCAGACCACGGTGGTTTCACGCTGGTTGGTGATGCCGATGGCGGCGACCTGATCGTGATGCAGACCGGCCTGGGCCAGCGCTTCGACCATCACCGCGCTCTGGGTGGCGAAGATTTCCATCGGGTCGTGTTCGACCCAACCGGCTTGCGGGTAATGCTGGGCGAATTCGCGTTGTGCGGTGCAGACCACGTTCGCGTCGCGGTCGAAAATGATCGCGCGGGAGCTGGTCGTACCCTGATCGAGGGCAATGATGTAGTTCTTATTCTCAATGTCGGTCATGTCGATTGCCTTGGACGAAATAAGGGAGAGTGGGCCGTGGCGCGGGCTCTAAAGGGCAGGAGCCCGCGCCGACTGTTTCAAGAAGTTCTTGGTTTGCCGTCAATGGCCGGTTCTGCATCCTTTGTAGCAGGTGTGGCGCCGGTCAGGTGACGGGCAATCAGCCCGCGATACCCGGCAGCGCCGAGGCAGGCACCGACAATCGGTGCAAAAATCGGAATCAGGAAGTACGGGATTTCACGTGCGCCGGTGAAGGAAATTTCACCCCAGCCGGCGAAGAAAGTCATCAGTTTCGGGCCGAAGTCCCGGGCCGGGTTCATCGCGAAACCGGTCAGCGGGCCCATCGAGCTGCCAATCACGGCAATCAGCAGACCGATCAGCAGCGGCGCCAGCGGGCCTTTCGGCAGGCCGTTGTTGTCGTCGGTCAGGGACATGATCACGCCCATCAGAATCGCAGTGATGATCACCTCGACCAGGAACGCCTGCGCAGTCGACAGCGCAGGGTTCGGGAAGGTGGAGAACACCGATGCCAGTTCGAGGCTGGCTTCAGTGCCGCGAACCATATGGTGAGTTTGTTCGTAATCGAAGAACAGGTTGCTGTACAGCGTGTAGACCAACAGCGCGCCGCAGAAGGCGCCGGCGACCTGGGCCAGAATGTAGAACGGCAGTTTGCGCTTTTCGAAGTCGGCAAAAATGCTCAGGGCGATACTGACGGCAGGGTTCAGGTGCGCGCCGGAAACGCCGGCGGTGAGGTAGATCGCCATGCTGACGCCGACGCCCCAGATGATGCTGATTTCCCAGAGACCGAAGCTGGCGCCCGCGACCTTGAGCGCGGCGACACAACCCGTGCCGAAAAAGATCAGGAGTGCAGTACCCAGAAACTCGGCCAGGCACTGGCTCGAGAGCGAAGGTTGCTGTAACGCAGTTGTCATTGAAAACCTCGGTTTTTGTTGTTGTCTGGCGCGTTGCCGACAGGGCAAGGCGCGATTTTCGCCGAGGCAGGATCCCCATCCTGTTCCCGGTTTACTGCTGGGTGCTGCGATGACGATAATTCTTACATTATTCAGATTCGAAAAAATATAGACAAGAAACAAACCTGTCAAAGGTCGAAAGTGAACCGTCAGTCACAAATAAACTATCAGTCACGTGAATGATCCTGCGGTTCACCCGTTCTGCACGAACGTCATCGGCCTGAAAACCCCGTGAAACGTGGCGCGTGGTAGAGCCTTTTGCCCAGCGATGGCCTAAAATCCGCCGCAGGATTTTTTGCCACTGCCGAGCCCGGAGCTGCCATGACCCCTGCGTTGGACTTGTTGAAAAAAGTTCGTGCCGAACATCGCGTGCACAGTTACGAACATGACCCGAAGGCTGCGTCGTATGGCCTGGAGGCCGCGGAAAAACTGGGACTCGATCCGGCGCAGGTGTTCAAGACGCTGCTGGCGGCCAGCGAGAAGGGTGAGTTGCTGGTGGCAGTGGTGCCGGTCGTCGGAAGTCTCGACCTCAAGGGGCTCGCCCACGCCGCCGGCGTGAAAAAAGTCGAGATGGCCGACCCGGCCGCCGCGCAGCGCTCCACCGGTTATCTGTTGGGCGGCATCAGTCCGCTGGGGCAGAAAAAACGCCTGCGTACCTTCATCGATAATTCGGCCCAGCCTTTTTCGACCATTTATGTCAGTGCCGGCCGGCGAGGGCTGGAAGTGGAACTGGCGCCGGCAGTATTGGCAGAACACACCCAGGCGAAATTTGCCGACATCGGGCGCCCTTGACGTCTGTATGAAGAAAATTGGCCGGCACTGTCACTGGCGCTGATCCGGCCGGCGCCGCATGCTCGTTCGACTGACACAGGGAGAAGGTTATGCAGCTCGAGTTTCATCAGGTCGACGCGTTCAGTGATCGGCCGTTCAGTGGCAATCCGGCAATGGTCTATCGGCTCGACGCGTGGCTTGCGGATGAGCTGATGCAAAAGATCGCCGCCGAGCACAATCTGGCGGAAACCGCGTTTCTGGTGCGCGAAGGGCAGGCGTGGCACATCCGCTGGTTCACGCCGACCACCGAGGTGCCGCTGTGTGGTCACGCGACCCTGGCCAGCGCCTATGTGCTGTTTGAGGTTTACAAGGAAACAGCCGAGCGTCTGGACTTCACCTGCAAGTCCGGGCCGTTGAGCGTCAGCCGCGAAGGCGACAGGTTGTGGCTCGATTTCCCGGCCATCGAAGCGGTGGAGAAAGGCGTCACCCTGGAGATCGAGCGGGCGCTGAATGTTCAGGCGGTGGACGTCCTGAGTTCCAACGAGCTGTTTGTGGTGCTGGAGTCCGAGCAGGCGGTGCTCGATTGCACGCCGGACATGGTCGCGCTCGCCAAGCTGCCGTGGCTGGGCGCGATCGTCACCGCTCGGGGCAATCAGCATGATTTTGTCTCGCGCTATTTCGCCCCGGCGATCGGTATCAATGAAGACCCGGTGACCGGCTCGACCCATTGCAGCCTGATTCCGTACTGGTCGAAACGTCTGGGTAAATCCAGCCTGACCGCGTGCCAGCGTTCGGCGCGGGGCGGCGAGCTGTTCTGTCGGCTGGACGGTGAGCGGGTGAAGATCGGCGGGAATGCGACGCTGGTGGCCAGCGGCACATTGATGCTGGGCTGAGAGCAAAAAATAAGGGAGCCATCAGGCTCCCTCATTGTTTGTGTGCAGATCAGTGCGCGGTGCTGTAACGGCGGACGCCGTTTTCCACCGCCGGAATCTGCGCCGCCGTGCTGCCGGACGCCTGGAACAGCACCAGATGTTCCGCTGCCACTCGAATCCCGACATCCGCACCCACCTGATGGTCGGCATGGCTTGGGAAGATCGATTCCAGCTGCGCACCGGTCGGCAGTTGCAGGCGATACAGGGTCGAGGCGCCGAGGAACGTCTTGCCGACGATCCGCGCTTTCAATCCACTGTCCGGCGCGTAAACGATGTCGTCCGGACGCAGCAGCACATCCACCGCGCCACCGACCGGCCAGGTGTAGGCGCGATTGCCGCGCAGTTCGCCGAGTTCGGTCTGCACCGATTCCGGGCTGCCGAGCTGGCCGCGAATGAAGTAACCCTGACCGATGAAGCTGGCCACAAACGGCGTCGCCGGTTCGTGATAGAGGTTATAGGGCGTGTCCCACTGCTCCAGTCGACCTTCCTTGAACACACCGACGTGATCGCTGACGGCGAAGGCTTCTTCCTGGTCGTGCGTCACCAGAATCGCGCTGGTGCCTCGGGCCTTGAGGATATCGCGCACTTCATGGCTGAGCTTGCGGCGCAACTCGCCATCGAGGTTGGAGAACGGCTCGTCGAGCAGCAATAGTTGCGGCTCCGGTGCCAGGGCGCGGGCGAGAGCGACACGTTGTTGCTGGCCGCCGGACAGCTCATGGGGGAAGCGCTTGCCGAGATTCTTCAGGTTGACCAGTTCCAGCAGCTCTTCAGTCACGCGCTCCTTGTTCGGGTGCTTGCGAATGCCGAAGGCGATGTTGTCCGCGACACTCAGGTGCGGGAACAGCGCGTAGTCCTGGAACACCATGCCGATCCGGCGCTTCTCCGGAGCGAGGGTGAAACCGGCGCTGGAGATCACTTCACCGCCGAGAGAGATTTCCCCTTCGTGGACCGGCTCGAAACCGGCAATCGCGCGCAGGGTGGTGGTCTTGCCGCAGCCGGACGAGCCGAGCAGGCAGCCGATGTCACCGGCATTGAGGTGCAGATTGAGGTTCTGCACCACACGTTGATCTTGATAGCCGCAAGCGAGGTTGCGCAGGTTCAGCAGTAATTCATGACTCATGCGTGGTGATATGCCGGTTCGACGAGGAACTCGAGCAGGGCCTTCTGTGCGTGGAGACGGTTTTCTGCCTGATCCCAGGCGACGGAGCGCGGGTCATCGAGCAGGTCGAGGCTGATTTCCTCACCGCGGTGAGCGGGCAGGCAGTGCATGAATAGCACGTCATCGGCAGCCAGGTCGAGCAGGGCGCGGTTGACCTGAAACGGCGCGAACAGTTTGAGGCGCTTGGCGGTTTCCTCTTCCTGACCCATGGAGGTCCAGACGTCGGTGCTCACCAGATGCGCGCCGCGCACGGCGTCTTTCGGGTCGCGGACGATGGTCACGCGGTCACCGGCCTTGGCCACGAATTCAGGATTCGGCTCATAGCCTTCAGGGCAGGCCACGCGCAACTGGAAGTCGAACTGGATCGCCGCTTCTATATAGCTGTTGCACATGTTGTTGCCGTCGCCGATCCAGGCCACAGTCTTGCCCTGGATCGAGCCGCGGTGTTCGAGGAACGTCTGCATGTCGGCCAGCAACTGACACGGATGCAGGTCATCGGACAGGCCGTTGATCACCGGTACGCGGGAGTTGGCGGCGAATTCGGTCAGGGTGCTGTGGGCAAAGGTACGGATCATCACCGCGTCGAGCATGCTCGACATGACAATGGCGCAGTCGCCGATCGGCTCGCCACGGCCCAGCTGGGTGTCGCGCGGCGACAGGAAGATCGCCTGGCCGCCGAGCTGGATCATGCCGGCCTCGAAGGAGATCCGGGTACGGGTCGAGGATTTTTCGAAGATCATCCCCAGGACGCGGTTTTTCAGAGGCTCGAACAGTACGCCGCGGTTACGCAGGTCCTTGAGCTCAACGCCTCGACGGATCACGCTGACCAGCTCTTCGGGCGTGCAATCCATCAGGGAGAGAAAGTGCCTTGCGCTCATCATTGACTACCTTTTTGCTACAAACCGCAGATGCTCAAAGCCTTGTTTATCGGAACAACGGGCGAGACCTGCGGCGTAAGCCGCACGGGGGCGACGAAATAGGGGAAGGCGCGATATTGACACTAAATGTCGCGTTTTTCCAATAGGCTACGGTTTTTGCAGAAATGCGCCGGGGTTGGAACAGTGCGAACACTGTGATTTCCGGTCAGTTTTCGAGAGGGCAGCGAGGCATTTGTACACTGGCCCCACCGGGCTTGGCAATCAGGCGCGGCGGGGATGGCACAGCTCTGGTCGGTTTGCGACCGGTGAACCACCGATTCGCTTGGTCGGATGCGCAGGTTGAAACATTTGCTAAAGCAAAGTGCTGGGTTATAAATAAATCACGAGCGACGCAGGAAGCCTCCGCATGGAATCGAAAGAAAAACTGTTAATGGAACTGCTGGGCCACACGGCACGCTCATTGACCCACCTCACCGCCTCGATGACTTCGATGTCCTTCGAACTGCTGCGCAGCGAAGACGACGTGGTCAAGGCCGCCAGCCGGCAGATGATCGACCGCATGGCGACCATCAGCGCCGGGCTCGACGAGCATTGGCGACTGATCGGCGAGCTCACCGGCGTCCACGTCGCCCATGAGCAGATCGAGACCATCCAGGAAATTCAGCTGGCCGCACCGCCACAGCTTCCGGCGAACTGACGCGGGTCTATCGGCCGGCCTGATGGCCACCGATTCACAAGACGAACGTCGCTGGCGCTGCATCGGGCTGCGGGCCATAGTTTTGTTCCCGCAGGCGTCATTGCCTGCCCAGAACAAGACAGAGACTGGCCATGACCAAGACTCTCCATCACCGTGCCTGCCACCTGTGTGAAGCCATCTGCGGCTTGACCATCGAAACCACCGAAACCGACGGCCAGGTGCAGATCACCTCGATCAAGGGCGATGCCCTGGACACATTCAGTCGTGGGCACATCTGCCCCAAGGCCGTGGCGCTGCAAGACATCCAGAACGATCCGGATCGCCTGCGCCAGCCGATGCGCCGGGTCGGCAGCGAATGGCTGCCCATCGAGTGGGACGAAGCGTTCGAACTGGTGGCCGAAAAACTCTCTGCGATTCAGGAGCGTCACGGGCAGAACGCAGTCGCTGTGTATCAGGGTAACCCCAGCGTGCATAACTACGGGCTGATGACCCACAGCAATTACTTCCTCGGCCTGTTGAAAACCCGCAACCGCTACTCGGCGACGTCGGTCGATCAACTGCCCCATCACCTGACCAGTTACTTGATGTATGGCCACGGCTTGCTGCTGCCGATTCCGGACATCGATCACACCGATTTCATGTTGATCCTGGGCGGTAATCCGCTGGCGTCCAATGGCAGCATCATGACCGTGCCGGATGTCGAGAAGCGTCTGAAAGCGATCCAGGCCCGAGGCGGCAAAGTGGTGGTGGTCGATCCACGGCGCAGCGAGACGGCGGCGATGGCCGATCAGCATTTGTTCGTGCGCCCCGGCGGCGATGCGGCGTTGTTGTTTGGTGTGCTCAACACACTGTTCAGCGAAGGACTGACGTCTGACAGTCATTTGCCGGTGGACGGTCTGGACGACGTGCGCTCGGCGGTGGCGGGATTCACCGCTGAAGCCATGAGCCCGTTGTGCGCCGTTCCCGCCGAACAGATCCGCCAACTGGCCCGGGACTTCGCCGCTGCGCCAAGCGCCGTCTGCTACGGTCGGATGGGGGTTTCCACTCAGGCCTTCGGCACGCTGTGCCATTGGGTCGTGCAGTTGATCAATCTGGTGACCGGCAATCTCGATCGCGTCGGCGGTGCCCTGTGCACCGAGCCTGCGGTGGATCTGGTGGCCTCGACTTCGGGCGGGCATTTCAACAAATGGCAGAGCCGCGTGTCCGGGCGTCCTGAATACGGTGGCGAGTTGCCGGTCTCGGCGCTGGCTGAAGAAATGCTCACCGAGGGTGAAGGGCAGATTCGCGCGCTGATCACCGTCGCTGGCAATCCGGTGTTGTCCACGCCCAACGGCCGGCAACTGGAGCATGCGCTGGACGGGCTGGAGTTCATGGTCAGCGTTGACCTGTATATCAATGAAACCACGCGCTACGCCGACCTGATCCTGCCGTCGACCTCGGCGCTTGAGAACGATCACTACGACACCACTTTCAATCTGTTTGCGGTGCGCAACGTCACTCGATTCAACCGGGCAATCCTCGCCAAACCCGAAGGGGCGCTGCACGACTGGGAAATCTTCGTCGGCCTGGCCAAGGCCTTCGCCGCGAAGACCGGCAAGGAGCTGAAACCGACGATGCCGCCGGCGAAGATGATCGACATGGGATTGCGCATGGGCGCCTATGGCGATGCGTCCGAGCATAAATTGTCGCTGGCGACGCTGTTCGATCATCCCCACGGCGTTGATCTTGGGGCGCTGAAACCCAACCTGATACCGCGATTGAAGACCGTCAATCAACGAGTCCAGGCCGCGCCGCCGGAAATCCTCGCCGACCTTGCACGCTTCGCCGCGTTGCAGGCACCGGCCGCCGATGAGCTGTTGATGATCGGCCGCCGTCATGTGCGCAGCAACAATTCGTGGATGCACAATTACCATCGGCTGGTGAAGGGCAAGCCGCGTCATCAGCTGTTGATGAATCCGGACGATCTCGCCAGTCGCGGGCTCAGTGATGGTCAGCTTGTGCGCGTGAGTTCACGGGTCGGGCAGATCGAGGTCGAAGTGCTGGGCAGCGCGGACATGATGAAGGGCGTGGTCAGCCTGCCGCACGGATGGGGCCACGCCCGGCCGGGTGTGCAGATGGCGATTGCCAGCAGCCAACCCGGCTCCAGCGCCAATGACCTGACCGATGAATGCCAGCTCGACGAGCTGTCAGGCAATGCGGCGCTCAATGGCGTGCCGGTGACCGTGGCGGCGGCGTGAGCAAGTCTGTCGGGGAGACCGAGCAGGGCGCTCGGGATTCCGTTACAATGCGCCACCGTGCCGACCCATGAGTCGGAAAGTTCAGCCGAGGTGCTCCATGGATATCATCGAAACGATTAAAGAGCAGATTGCCAACAACACCATTCTGCTTTACATGAAAGGCTCGCCGAATGCCCCCCAGTGTGGCTTCTCCGCGAAAGCTGCGCAGGCTGTGATGGGCTGCGGCGAGAAGTTCGCCTACGTCGACATCCTGCAGAACCCGGAAATCCGCGCCAACCTGCCGAAGTACGCCAACTGGCCGACTTTCCCGCAGCTGTGGGTAGCCGGTGAACTGGTCGGCGGCAGCGACATCATGGCTGAAATGTTTGCCAACGGTGAGCTGCAGACCCTGGTCAAGGAAGCATCCGCCAAGGCTGCTGCGGCCAAGTCCGAAGCCTGATTGGCTTCTGCGCGGATTTCGGCGAGCTGAAGTCCGGGCAATAAAAAGCCCCGCCTCTCGAAAGAGGGCGGGGCTTTTTAGTGTCTCGAGTTTAGCGCTGGCTAATTACTCGTCTTCGCCCATCTGCGATTGCAGATAGTTCTCAAGACCGACTTTATCGATCAGGCCCAGTTGGGTTTCCAGCCAGTCAATGTGTTCTTCTTCGGATTCCAGGATGTCTTCGAGCAGTTCGCGGCTGCCGAAGTCACCGACGGATTCGCAGTGGGCGATGGCGGCCTTGAGGTCGGCATGGCCGGTCTTCTCGATACGCAGGTCGCACTCCAGCATTTCCTTGGTGTGCTCGCCGATGTGCAGCTTGCCCAGATCCTGCACGTTCGGCAGGCCTTCGAGGAACAGGATGCGCTTGATCAGCTTGTCCGCGTGCTTCATCTCGTCGATGGATTCGTGGTACTCGTGTTTGCCGAGCTTGTTCAGGCCCCAATCTTCGTACATGCGTGCATGCAGGAAGTACTGATTGATCGCGACCAGCTCATTGGCAAGGATCTTGTTGAGATGCTGGATGACTGTTACGTCGCCTTTCATGATGGGAGTCCTGCCCTAAGTAGCGGTATATAAGGCAGAGTTTGAGCTTGGTATTTATAAGTGTCAAACCTAAGTTATTGAATAATAAATGAAAATTAATCGGAATAAGAATGTTTGTGTTCCGCGTCTGGGCGCTAAGCAGTTGATTTTCAGGCATAAAAAAACCGGACATAAGTCCGGTTCTTCGAATTCGGAGATCATTACGCGGCGGTAAATTCTGCCGGGTAGGGGATCGCGGCCTGTGCGGTTTGCAGTTTGGTCAGGGTTTCGCGAACCACTTCCTTCGCCAGGCACGCACATTTGCCGCATTGGCTGGCGACGCCGGTGGCCTGACGGACTTCTTTATAGCTGCAGCAACCTTCATAGATCGCTTCGCGGATTTGTCCGTCGGTGACGCCAGTGCAGAGGCAAACATACATAAGTGAGAACCGTCGCTGGTTGTGACTCAATTGCGATGGATCTTAATGTTAACGAGAATGATTGTCAAAGTGCTTTCCGAAGGGTTTTCATCGCCAACGGCTGTGACTGACGAACGGTGGTGCATGGCTGAATGCCAGCCGGGATTTCGCGAAAAACCTTTAAGGACAGTCGAAAAACGCAGTGTATGATGGTCGGCCCTTGCGAAGGGGGTTCGTGTCACAGGGCTGTCGCCTGAGGGTGGCAGGCTGGCCCGAACCCTGAACTTCAAGTTTCTACACCAGGAGATATCAATGAGCGTACTCGTAGGCAAACAAGCCCCTGACTTCACCGTCCCGGCCGTACTCGGCAATGGCGAGATCGTTGACAGCTTCACCCTGTCCTCGGCCATCAAAGGCAAATACGGCCTGGTGTTCTTCTACCCGCTGGACTTCACCTTTGTCTGCCCGTCCGAGCTGATCGCTCTGGACAACCGTATGGCCGACTTCAAGGCACGCAACGTTGAAGTAGTCGCCGTTTCGATCGACTCGCACTTCACCCACAACGCCTGGCGCAACACCCCGGTCAACAATGGCGGCATCGGCCAGGTGAAATACACCATGGCTGCCGACATGAAGCACGAAATCGCCAAGGCCTACGACGTTGAGTCCGAAGGCGGCGTGGCTTTCCGTGGCGCGTTCCTGATCGACGACAAAGGCGTTGTCCGCTCGCAGATCATCAACGACCTGCCGCTGGGCCGTAACATGGAAGAGCTGATCCGTCTGGTCGACGCTCTGCAATTCCACGAAGAGCACGGCGAAGTCTGCCCTGCCAACTGGAAAAAAGGCGACAAAGGCATGAACGCTTCGCCAGAAGGCGTTGCGGCTTACCTGACCGAGAACGCTGCTGCCCTGTAAGGCGCATCGTCGAGGTACAAAAAAACCGGCTCTTGAGCCGGTTTTTTCATGCGCGGGATTTAGCCCGACGACCCTCAGTCGTCGAAGTCTTCCCAGCCGCCCATCTGTTTCCAGCGGTTGACGATGCCGCAGAACAGCTCGGCGGTCTTTTCGGTGTCGTAACGCGCCGAATGCGCTTCACGGCCGTCGAAATCGATGTCGGCTGCCTGGCAAGCCTTGGCCAGTACGGTCTGACCGTACGCCAGACCCGCGAGGGTTGCGGTGTCGAAGCTGGAGAACGGGTGGAACGGGTTGCGCTTCATGTCCAGCCGCGCGACGGCGGCGTTCAGGAAGCCGAGGTCGAAGCTGCTGTTGTGGCCGACCAGAATCGCCCGCTTGCAGCCGTTGGCCTTCAAGGCCTTTCGCACGCCACGGAAGATGTCGGTCAGCGCCGTTTCTTCGCTGACGGCCATGCGCAACGGGTGATCGAGCTTGATCCCGGTGAACTCCAGCGCGGCCGCTTCAACGTTGGCGCCTTCGAACGGCTCGACACGGAAGAAGTAAGTGTGGTCCGGATAGACGAAACCCTTTTCATCCATGGCGATGGTGGTCGCGGCAATCTCCAGCAGTGCGTCGGTGGCCGAGTTGAAACCACCGGTCTCTACGTCGACGACAACCGGCAGGTAGCCGCGAAAGCGTGCTGCCATTGGATGACGGGAACCGCCGCCACCTTGACCGTCCAGTTCGTCGTCGAAATGGTCTTCACTCACGCGTGTTCCTCCAGCAGGCGCCAGCGCAGTTTTTCACCGGCGCGCAGCGGGATGACGGTCAGCTCGCCGAAAGGCAGGCTGGTCGGGGCGGTCCATTCGTCACGAACCAGGGTGATGCGATCGGTGTTTGCCGGCAGGTCATAGAAACGCGGGCCGTTGAGGCTGGCGAACGCTTCGAGCTTGTCCAGCGCATTACGCTGTTCGAAGGCTTCGGCATACAGCTCGATGGCGGCATACGCGGTGTAGCAGCCGGCGCAGCCGCAGGCGGCTTCCTTGGCGTGCTGGGCGTGCGGCGCCGAGTCGGTGCCCAGGAAGAATTTCGCGCTGCCGCTGGTGGCGGCGTCGAGCAGGGCTTCCTGGTGCGTATTGCGTTTGAGGATCGGCAGGCAATAGAAGTGCGGCCGAATCCCGCCCACCAGCATGTGGTTGCGGTTGTACAGCAGGTGATGCGCGGTGATGGTCGCGCCGACGTTGGCCGAAGCCTCGTTGACGAACTGCACGGCGTCGCCGGTGGTGATGTGTTCGAACACCACTTTCAGCGTCGGAAAGCGCTCGACCACGCGACGCATGTGCTCATCGATGAAGATTTTCTCGCGGTCGAACACGTCGACGTCGCCACGGGTGACTTCGCCGTGGATCAACAGCGGCATGCCGACTTCGGCCATGGCTTCCAGCACCGGGAAAATCTTGTCGATGCTGGTGACCCCGGAATCGGAGTTGGTGGTGGCGCCGGCCGGATACAGCTTCGCGGCGTGCACGAAACCGCTGGCCTTGGCCTCACGGATTTCTTCGGGCTGGGTGCGGTCGGTGAGGTACAGCACCATCAGCGGCTCGAAACGACTGCCGGCCGGGCGGGCAGCGAGAATCCGCTGGCGATAGCCGTCGGCTTCAGCGGCGTTGCGCACCGGAGGTACCAGGTTGGGCATGATGATGGCGCGACCAAAGGTGCGCGCGACATCCGCAACGGTATTGGTCAACACGGCACCATCGCGAAGATGAATGTGCCAGTCGTCGGGACGCAGCAGGGTCAGGCGGTCGGACATGAGGGGATTCCAGGCGGGTCAAACTGAGGCGAATGCTACCGGAAAAGACTCTTGCAGGCACTCGCTATCAAGTTTTGCGACGAGCGTCCGATATCCCATAGGTATGCCGTAAAGATGTATGTCTCGGTCTTTTTTGTTGTAGAAGCCAATGGAGCCTCCCGTGCGCCAGCGATATTTAGCCTTGCTCAGTGTGTTTGCCAGCCTTCCCGCGATGGCACTGACCTACCAGACCCGTCTGGAGAACATTGAGTGGACGGTCGAGGGCGACAAGTTCGAGTGCCGTCTGACGCAGCCGATCACTGATTTTGGCTCAGGGCAATTCGTGCGCAAGGCCGGCGAGCAGGCGACCTTTCGCCTGAACGCCTACAACGCCATGCTCGGCGGTGGTTCGGCGACCTTGCTGGCAGCGGCTGCGCCGTGGCAGCCGGGTCGTGGCGACATCAATCTGGGCACGGTTCGACTGGGCAGCGGCAACGTGCTGTTCAACAGTTCTCAATCCCAGGCCGGGCAACTGATCAGCGGTTTGATGGACGGTCGCAGCCCCGTGGTGCGCCGGGCATCGGGCGATGGTCGGGTGTCGGAAGTGCGCCTGTTGCCGGTCAAGTTCAGCAAGGCGTTCAATGACTATCAGACCTGTGTGGCGAAACTGCTCCCGCAGAATTTCGATCAGGTCAAACAATCGCAGATCGGCTTCCCCGGCGAAGGCATCGAACTGGACGCCGCCGCCAAGGCCAAGTTGCAAGTGATGCTCGAGTACATGAAGGCCGATCCGACGGTCAATCACATTGAGCTCGATGGCCACTCCGACAACAGCGGCAATCGCCTGACCAATCGCGAACTGTCGCGCCGCCGCGCGCTGGCCGTGGTCGACTTCTTCAAGGCCAACGGCATCCAGGAATCGCAGATCACCGTGCGTTTCCATGGTGAACGCTACCCGTTGGTGCCGAACACCAATGCCGCCAACCGAGCCAAGAACCGGCGGGTCAACGTGCACCTGGCGCGGGTGGCACCGACGACTGCTCCGGCACCTCAGGCCAGCACGCCTGCCAACACTGCGGCAACTTCCTGACCTGCCGGTCATCGTCGCCCTCTCGACAGATTCTGTCGCTTTGTCGTCTTAAGCTGTCGCGCCTCTGTAAATTATCGCGTTTGGGCGGTAGACTCCTCGGCTTTCCGTAGAACCCCGTGGAGTGATGGCATGGCGGACGTAAACAAGGTCGTTCTGGCGTATTCCGGCGGCCTGGACACTTCGGTGATCCTCAAGTGGCTGCAGGATACTTATAACTGTGAAGTCGTGACCTTCACCGCTGACCTGGGTCAGGGCGAAGAGGTCGAGCCGGCTCGCGCCAAGGCGCAGGCCATGGGCGTCAAAGAAATCTACATCGACGACCTGCGCGAAGAATTCGTGCGTGACTTCGTGTTCCCGATGTTCCGCGCCAACACCGTTTACGAAGGCGAGTACCTGCTGGGTACTTCCATCGCGCGTCCGCTGATCGCCAAGCGTCTGATCGAAATCGCCAACGAAACCGGCGCCGATGCCATTTCCCACGGCGCCACCGGCAAGGGCAACGACCAGGTGCGTTTCGAACTGGGTGCCTACGCGCTCAAGCCAGGCGTGAAAGTGATTGCTCCGTGGCGCGAGTGGGACCTGCTGTCCCGCGAGAAGCTGATGGACTACGCCGAGAAGCACGCGATCCCGATCGAGCGTCACGGCAAGAAGAAATCCCCATACTCGATGGACGCCAACCTGCTGCACATCTCCTATGAAGGCGGCGTGCTGGAAGACACCTGGACCGAGCACGAGGAAGACATGTGGCGCTGGACCGTCTCCCCGGAGAAGGCTCCCGACACCCCGCAATACCTGGAACTGACCTACCGCAACGGCGACATCGTCGCGCTGGACGGCGTCGAAATGACCCCGGCCACCGTGCTGGCGACCCTGAACAGGATCGGTGGCGAGCACGGCATCGGCCGTCTCGACATCGTCGAGAACCGTTACGTCGGCATGAAGTCCCGTGGCTGCTACGAAACCCCGGGCGGTACCATCATGCTGCGCGCTCACCGCGCGATCGAATCGATCACTCTGGACCGCGAAGTCGCTCACCTCAAAGACGAGCTGATGCCGAAGTACGCCAGCCTGATCTACACCGGCTACTGGTGGAGCCCTGAGCGTCTGATGCTGCAACAGATGATCGACGCTTCTCAGGTCAACGTGAACGGCGTTGTCCGTCTGAAACTGTACAAGGGCAACGTGATCGTGACCGGCCGCAAGTCCGACGATTCGCTGTTCGACGCCAACATCGCGACCTTCGAAGAAGACGGCGGCGCCTACAACCAGGCCGACGCGGCGGGCTTCATCAAGCTCAACGCACTGCGCATGCGTATTGCTGCCAACAAGGGCCGCAAGCTGTTCTGAGTTTTTTGGTGTGATGAAAATGGCGGCCTTGTCTGTGTGACAAGGCCGCCACTGCGCAAATTCCCCTGCTTGACTTGATCAGCAATGGTCAGTATCTCCGCGATATTCCGCCTTCTCAAACTTTCCCCGCCTGGATCATGTTCATTGAGTCCGCGTCGTAGAAAATACAGTAAGTAGTTCCGACGGCTTTCTTTCCCTGTTTAAACGATTTGAAGATATTTTCCGTTGCTGAATCGTCTGATATCGAGCTGGTCAAAAACACGAATATTCTGAGTGAGTGCTTGGGCGAGTGTGGGATTTTTTCCAATAATACTTCTGTCTCCGATACGGAAATTCCTCCCCTGGTGTCAATGATATATAGCGTGCTGAATGGTTTTGGCAGTTTTACCGTATGCAGTGCTGGATTGGGCTGCGGTTGTACCTCCATCAAGTTCGTTGCGGTATCTTCAAATGCCTTTAGAAAATTATTTTCGTTATTGAAGTCCGACGGTGCATAAAGTGAACGATAGTTAAAGTTGAGTGTGATGAAGAACAGGAATGACAAGAAAAACGGGAAGCTGATCAAAAGCCAGATATATGTTTTTCGTTCTTCGTTATCAAGAAAAGGCAGGGAGACCGCCGCCGAAGTTTCGGTTATCAACGCAAATATGGCGATGATGCTTATAGGGTTTGTGACTTTTTTGTATTTTTTCAACATGGTCTTTTCTCATGAAATTGACTGTTCTCGTTGTGATGTTTTTAGGGGTTTGTATAGGGGAGCGATGAGGGGTGTATTCAGTGCTCGTTAACGGGTGTTTATATTAAAAGTGGCCGGGTGAACATCAGTATGTTGTTTCAGGTTTTTTGTGATGGATGGTTTTGTCATTTCTGGAATGAGTGGTCGAATTGTTGTTGGTTATTGACCGGTCGGAAGTGAGGCTTTTGTTCTTTCTGCCCTCATGCTTTTGTTCTGGTGGGCCGTTTCTGTAGGACTAATCTTTATGGGTTGTAGGAAGTGTCTCTTGATGCCAGTGTGAATGAACTTATCCATGCCATGGATGAAATGACTGCGTTATTGTGCCGGTTCTAAAAATTCGAACAGCGAAACTGGACTTGCCCATGAATAAAGTGCTGATCGTGGATGATCACCCCGTCATTCGTCTTGCGGTACGTATGCTGATGGAGCGTCATGGCTACGAAGTCATTGCAGAAACCGATAATGGAGTGGATGCATTACAGCTTGCCCGCGACCAGATGCCCGATATTGTCATTCTTGATATCGGTATACCGAAACTGGATGGACTGGAAGTCATTGCGCGCCTTACAACAAGTGCAATGCCGTTGAAAGTGCTCGTGCTGACGTCACAGTCACCGGGGCACTTTTCCATGCGTTGCATGCAATCGGGGGCGGCGGGTTATGTTTGCAAGCAACAGGATCTCACTGAGTTGCTGAGTGCAATCAAGGCGGTACTGTCCGGATACAGCTATTTTCCGAATCAGGCGTTGCACACCGTGCGAACCAGTCTGGGAAACGCCAGCGAGGCGGACATGGTTGATCGCCTGTCAGGGCGTGAAATGATGGTGTTGCAGCAACTGGCGCGAGGCAAGACCAACAAGGAAATTGCCGACGGGATGTTCCTGAGCAACAAGACCGTGAGTACCTACAAAACCCGATTGCTTTTAAAACTCAACGCGCGGTCGCTGGTGGATCTGATTGAGTTGGCGCAGCGGAACGGCCTGGTCTGAGAGTTTCTGTGGCTGACGGATCATGGGCGGATCGGAATCAGCGTATGCCAGAAAGAGAAAAGCCTCCGTTTCGGGAGGCTTTCAAATGTCAGAGATCAAAATCGTAATCGGCCAATTGCTTCTGCAACCGGCGCTCCTCAAGCAGGTTGTCGATGGTTCGACGCTTGCTGAGATTGGTCTTGGCGACTTCAACCACCGGTTCGGCGTCGTCGGTTTCGGCAGCGATGAAATCGTCGTCTACATCCAGTTGTTCTTTGGTGTCAGTCATAAGGTCAACTCCAGGCTAAGACTGCCGTTGGCGCTCCTTATATCGATATTCCCGCCGATGGTAAAAAAGATTTTTTCAATCGATAAATCAATAATTCCAATAGCCGCTCAATCGTCTGAAGTCTTGTGCTTGTACTCACACAAATCTTCGATCCGACAGCTGCCACAACGGGGTTTGCGTGCCAGGCACACGTAGCGCCCGTGAAGAATGAGCCAGTGGTGCGAGTCGAGCAGGTATTCTTTTGGCACAAACTTCATCAGTTTTTTTTCCACCTCGACCACATTTTTACCCGGTGCAATGCCGGTGCGGTTGCTGACCCGGAAGATGTGGGTGTCCACTGCCATGGTCAACTGGCGGAACGCGGTGTTGAGCACCACGTTGGCGGTCTTGCGGCCAACACCGGGCAAGGCTTCCAGTTCTTCGCGCGTCTGCGGGACCTCGCCATTGTGCAGCTCGACCAGCAGGCGGCAGGTCTCGATCACGTTTTTGGCTTTGCTGTTATAGAGTCCGATGGTCTTGATGTATTCGGACAGACCTTCAACGCCCAAGGCATGAATGGCTGCCGGCGTGTTCGCCACCGGGAACAGCTTGGCCGTCGCTTTGTTCACCCCGACATCCGTCGACTGCGCGGACAGAATCACCGCGATCAACAGTTCGAAAGGCGAGGAGTAGGCCAGTTCGGTCTTGGGTTCGGGGTTGTCCTCGTGCAGCCTGCGGAAGATCTCCAGACGTTTTGCGGCATTCATGGGTGATGCGTTTCCTCGGGTAGGGCGGCAGGGCGAGTCCAGGCCTGACGGGCGGCCAGTAACAGTCCAAGCAATATGAAGGCGCCGGGCGCCAGCGTCGCGAAATGCAGGCCTTCGCTGAACAGAATCAAGCCTTGCCAGTGTTCCGACAGGTGATGGCCGATGCTGCCCTGCCCGATCAGCTCACGCAATACCGCGAGCACAATCATCAGCACGGCAAACAGGCCACACAGGTTCAGCGGTGCGCGGACAGGCTGGCGAAAGAATCCATTGTGCTCCAGCACGACGCATTGCAAGCCAATCAGCCCAACATAAAGGCTGATCAGTTGATGCCACTGCATTGCACTGCGTTGCAGGAAAATATCGGCGCAGCCCGTCAGCGTCGCGGCCAGCACCAGACTGACCGGCAACAGGCTCTGGCTGCTCAGACGCGAGCGCAGCGGTGCCATGCACACACCGTAAACGCCCATGACAACCGCGAATATCAACAGCGTCGCCAGCGCACCCGCCACGGAGTCGCTGGCTCCGATCAATAGCACCAGCATCATTGAATTCGACAGTGTCGCTGACGTGTTCATGACGCGCTCCCGATCAGGGCCGTCCGGTGTTCATCGAAGTAGCGCAGGGCATCGTGGATGGCATTGATCGCCGCGCGAGATGTAATGGTTGCCCCGGCGATCTGGTCGAATTGCCCCTGATCCTTCTTCAAGGCCCATCCGGCATCTGGCGGTTGGCTGAGTGATTTTCCGCTGAAGGCCTGAAGCCAGCCATGTGGCCAGTCGCCGATATGCCCGCCCAGCGAAGGCGTTTCGTTTTGCTCAAGGGTTTTCACGCCGAGCAATCGGCCCTTGGCGTCGATGGCAATCAGCAACTCGATATTGCCAGCGTAACCTTGGGTCTGGCTGCGCAACAGGACTGCCACGGGTTGTCCGTTTTTGCTCGCCCGATAACCGCCCAGCAGCTGACTATGGCTCAGGTTGATGTCGGTCAGCGTCAGAGGTTGTTGAAGCGGCTGATTGTCGTAAGCGTCGACCGGCAGCACGTCCAGCAATTTACGACTCTCACGCAGACGCTGTTCGGCGGCGATCTGCGGCGCATTGCTGCGTTGCACCAGCCACGTCACGCCGATGCCCAGCGCGCTTATCAACAACAGTGTGATCAGGCTGTTCGTCCGGTTCATGTTGTTACCCGCGCCTGACGGGCCATCGCAAAGCGCTCCAGCGCCGGCACGCAGAGGTTCATCAACAGCACCGCAAACGCCACGCCGTCCGGGTAACCACCCCAGGTGCGGATCACGTACGTCAACAGCCCCACGCCCGCGCCGAACAGCAGACGGCCGAGCGGACTCCTGGCGCCCGATACCGGTTCAGTGACGATGAAAAATGCGCCAAGCATGGTCGCGCCGCTCAGCAGGTGAAACAGTGGCGAACCGTGGGAGTCGGATCCCGAACCGTTCCAGCACAACAGGCTGATCACAAACAGGCTGGCGAGCATGCCGACCGGTGCCTGCCAACCAAACACCCGACGCTGTAACAGGAACAGGCCGCCGGCGAGGAACGCCAGGTTCACCCACTCAACGCCGTGCCCGCCAACGCGACCGAAAGCCGGATTGGCGGCAAACAGTTCGTCCATGGTCAGGCTTTTATTGATGCGCAAACTGTCCAGCGCGGTGGCTTGAACCCAGGCATCCGGCTGTGAGCCCGGATTGAACACCTGGCCAAAAGCCGCCGCCAGACCCATGCCATGGGCGGGCCAGTGGGTCATCGGTTGCGGGAACATGACCATCGCCAGGGCAAAGCCGAGCATGGCTGGATTGAACGGGTTTCGGCCCACGCCACCGTACAGATGTTTACCCAGCAGCAGGCCCGAGGCGATCGCCGTGACCGTCAGCCACCACGGGCAATAAGGCGGCAGGGCAATTGCCAGCAGCGTGGCGCTGACGACCGCGCTGCCATCGGTCAAGGTAGCTTGCAATGGCTGGCGGCGCAGATGTGTCACCGCAGCTTCCACAGCCAGCGCCGTGCCGACGGAGAGAATCAGGTTGATCGACACGCCCCAGCCGTAAAACCAGAACAACGCCAGCCATCCCGGCAATGTCGCCAGCAACACCAGCTTCATTGCCTGTTGCAGGCGCTCGTCTCTGGTTTCAATGGCTGACATGAGCTTGTACCAGCCGCTCTGCTTCTTGCAGGCGAGCACGGGCCTTTTCGAGGATGTCGGCGGGTGTGCCGTCGCGCCGTTGCAGCTTGTTCAGATCGGCACGAGCGTAGGCCAGTTCGGTTTTCAGCTGACGCAGCTGGTCGTCGATCGGACGTTTCTCGACACGCACAAGCTCGGGCGTCGGTTGATCGCTGGCGGCTTCGGCGTTGTGCAGGGCCTGTTCGGCGTCACGCAGCGCTTGCTCCAGCGCGGCGATCTCGGCTGGCGGAGCCTCCGCGGTTTGCGCTTTTTTCAGCTCGGCGCGGCGCATTGCCAACTGGATTTTTGCCCGCTTCAGATCGGCGTCCTTCGCCGGAGCGGCCACGACCGGCGCGGGTGCCGCGCTGCTTTCCAGCTTCGCCAGTGCCTGTTCGGCCGCTTCGAACTGTTGTTGCAGGACGATCAGTTGCGATTGCTGATCGAAGGTTGGCGGATGACCGAATGCCTTGAGCGACTTGTTCAATTGCGCCCGACTCATGGCCACGTCGATCTTGGCTTTTTTCAGCGCAGCATCGGCGGTCGCGGCTTTTTGCGCACGCACCCGTTCCAGCGCCGCCTGCACTGGATCGAGTGTGGTGGCGGTGGCTTCGGCCTGGGCCGCGCGCTGCGCCCGGGCCTCGCGTTCGGCCTGCTTCTGCTGCTCTTCGCGTTGCAAGCGAGCGTTACGCCGTTCGAAACGCTGGCGGGCGTGATCGCGTTTGGCCGCACGAGCCTGTTGTTCTTCAAGGCTGGCGGCCAGCCCACCGACCACCGGCAGCGTGCCCAGCGGCAGCGGGTGCATCTCTATGCAGTCAACCGGGCAGGGCGCCACGCACAGATCGCAACCGGTGCATTCGTCGATGATGACGGTGTGCATCAGTTTTGCCGCGCCGACGATCGCGTCGATCGGGCAGGCCTGGATGCATTTGGTGCAGCCGATGCATTCGGCCTCGCGAATGTAGGCCACTTGCGGCGGCGCCGAACCACGGCTGATGTCCAGTTCCAGCACCGGGATTTTCAGCAGTTCGGCCAGCGCCGCAATGGTTTCGTCGCCACCCGGCGGGCACTTGTTGATCGGCTCGCCGTCAGCGATGCCTTCAGCGTAGGGTTTGCATCCGGGATGGCCGCACTTGCCGCATTGGGTCTGCGGCAGCAAGGCATCGATGCGTTGAATCAGACTCATGTTTTGATCAGTCCACTGAATCCGAGAAAAGCCACGGCCATCAGTCCGGCGCCGATCAACAGGATCGGCAGACCACGAAAGGGCAGGGGAATATCGTTGTCGGCCGTGCGTTCGCGCAAATCGCTGAACAGGCTCAACACCAGCCAGAAACCCAGACCGGCGCCAAGGCTCAGGGCTGTCGCATGTAACAGGCCTTGATCCGTTTGCGCGTTGATCAGCGTCAGCCCCAGCACACCGGCATTGCCCAGCAGCAGCGGCCACAAACCTTCGAATGGCAGCGTGGGTCGCCAATGTGCCAACAGCTTCAGCAACGGCGCGAAAAGCAGGACGCTCAACGGCAGAAACACAAACTGCCGCAGGAATTCCAGTTGCATCGGCACCAGCAGCCAATGCCAGATCGCATAACCCGCCACGCCGACAATCAGCATCAAACACAACGTTGCCAGCCCCAGCGCATGCACCTGACGGCGTTCGCCCGCCAGCAGCGGATCGACGCCCAGCGGCCAGTGCAACACGAAGTTGTTGATCAGCGCAGCACTGAAGAGCGTAAGCACGAGTTCGGTCATGGTTCTGCCGGCAGGAACGGACGAGTGTCACTTAAGGTTAGGCATTATCCGGCAGCCGTGGAGGGCGGGCCAGATATGAAAAATCCCACAGGCGCACGGAGCACGCCTGTGGGATCTGTCAGGGCAGAACCTTACTTGATGCGCTGACCCGGCTTGGCGCCGCTGTCCGGGCTCAGCAGGTAGATTTCTTCACCGCCAGGGCCGGCCGCCATCACCATGCCTTCGGAGATGCCGAACTTCATTTTCCGTGGCTTGAGGTTGGCGATCATCATGGTCAGGCGACCGTCGAGCTTCGACGGATCCGGATAAGCGCTCTTGATCCCCGAGAACACGTTGCGTTGCTCGTCACCGATGTCGAGGGTCAGGCGCAGCAGCTTGTCCGCGCCTTCCACGTGTTCGGCCTTGACGATCAGCGCCACGCGCAGGTCGACGGCGGCGAAGGTGTCGAAGTCGATTTCCGGCGACAGCGGATCCTTGGCCAGTTCGCCATTGCCGGCAGGTGCGGCGGCGCCGGTGTCGGTCTGGCTGGCGGTCAGGTCTTCTTTCGAGGCGTCGGTCATGGCTTGCACTTTCACCGGGTCGATGCGGGTCATCAACGGTTTGAATTCGTTCAACTGGTGGTTGGCCAGCAGCTTGGTGTGGTCGTTCCAGGTCAGCGGAGCGACGTTGAGGAACGCCTCGGCATCGGCGGCCAGCACTGGCAGCACCGGTTTGAGGAAGATCACCAACTGACGGAACAGGTTGATCGCCGTGGCGCAGACCGCCTGGACTTCATCCTGCTTGCCTTCCTGCTTGTTCAGCGACCATGGCGCCTTGTCGGCGATCCAGGCGTTGGCGCGGTCGGCCAACGCCATGGTTTCGCGCATGGCACGGGCGAAGTCGCGGGCCTCATAGGCGTCGGCGATGCTTGGCGCAGCAGCCAGGAATGCTTCGGTCAGTTCCGGTGCGGCGTTGGTGTCCACCAGCAGGCCGGCGTTGCCTTTCTGGATGAAACCGGCGCAACGGCTGGCGATGTTGACGACTTTGCCGACCAGGTCGGAGTTGACCTTCTGCACGAAGTCTTCGAGGTTCAGGTCGAGGTCGTCCACGCCACGGCCCAGTTTGGCCGCGTAGTAGTAGCGCAGGTATTCCGGCGACAGGTGATCCAGGTAGGTACGGGCCTTGATGAAGGTGCCGCGGGACTTGGACATCTTCTGACCGTTGACGGTCAGGTAGCCGTGCACGTTGATCCCGGTCGGCTTGCGGAAACCCGCGCCTTCAAGCATCGCCGGCCAGAACAGGGCATGGAAGTTGACGATGTCCTTGCCGATGAAGTGGTACAGCTCGGCGGTGGAGTCCTTGCCCCAGAACGCGTCGAAGTCCAGCTCCGGCGTGCGGTCGCAGAGGTTCTTGAAGCTGGCCATGTAGCCGATCGGCGCGTCCAGCCACACGTAGAAGTACTTGCCCGGCTCGCCCGGGATCTCGAAGCCGAAGTACGGCGCATCGCGGGAGATGTCCCACTGTTGCAGGCCGGCGTCCAGCCATTCGGCGATCTTGTTGGCCACGGCGTCCTGCAGGGTGCCGCTGCGGGTCCAGCCCTGCAGCATTTCCTGGAAGTCCGGCAGCTTGAAGAAGAAGTGCTGGGAATCCTTGAGCACCGGGGTGGCGCCGGAGATTGCCGATTTCGGATCCTTCAGATCGGTCGGCGCGTAGGTCGCACCGCATTTTTCGCAGTTGTCGCCGTACTGGTCTTCGGTGCCGCATTTCGGGCAGGTGCCCTTGATGAAGCGGTCGGCCAGGAACATTTTCTTTTCCGGGTCGAAATACTGGGTGATCGAACGTTGGGCGATGTGCCCGGCGTCACGCAGCTTCAGGTAGATCTGGCTCGACAGCTCACGGTTTTCTTCGGCGTGAGTGGAGTGGAAGTTGTCGAAGTCCACCAGGAACTCGGCAAAGTCGGCGCTGTGTTCGGCCTGGACGTTGGCGATCAGTTGTTCCGGGGTGATGCCTTCCTTTTCCGCGCGCAGCATGATCGCCGAACCGTGGGCGTCGTCGGCGCAGACATAAATGCACTGATTGCCGCGATGCTTCTGGAAGCGCACCCACATATCGGTCTGGATGTATTCCAGCATGTGGCCAAGGTGGATCGAACCGTTGGCGTAGGGCAGGGCGCTGGTGACGAGAATCTTGCGTGGTTCGGACATGTGGGGCTTCGCTACTTGATGAAACGGAGGTCGGCCACTATAAAGCGCCGGGAAAGATATTTCACCTCTGCAAATCGTTGCCGGACATGCCGTCCGGAGGACAGAAGGGGTAGGATACCCGCCATCTTTTCCCAGTCTTGTTATCGGAGTTGCCCATGAGTGCCGTCACTCGCGCAGCGGTGGAAGCCGTCCTCAGCCAATACACCGACCCTTACCTGAACCAGGATCCGGTCAGCGCCGGTTGCGTGCGCAACATCGAAATCACCGGTGATCGCGTCAGCGTGCAGTTGGAAATCGGTTATGCCGCCGGTCTGTTCAAGAGCGGCTGGGCGCAATTGCTGCAACTGGCCATCGAAAACCTCGACGGCGTGGTGACTGCGAAGGTCGAGGTCAACAGCGTGATCGCCGCGCACAAGGCCCAGGCGCAGATCCCGGGGCTGGCCAACGTCAAGAACGTGGTCGCCGTGGCCTCCGGCAAGGGCGGTGTGGGCAAGTCCACCACCGCTGCCAACCTGGCCCTGGCACTGGCCCGCGAAGGTGCGAAGGTCGGGATTCTCGATGCCGATATCTATGGCCCGAGCCAGGGCATCATGTTCGGCATTCCCGAGGGCACCCGTCCGCAGGTCAAGGATCAGAAATGGTTCGTGCCGCTGCAGGCCCATGGCGTGGAAGTGATGTCGATGGCATTCCTGACCGACGACAACACGCCGATGGTCTGGCGCGGGCCGATGGTCTCCGGCGCGCTGCTGCAACTGGTGACGCAAACCGCCTGGGGCGACCTGGATTATCTGGTCATCGACATGCCGCCAGGCACCGGCGACATCCAGCTGACCCTGGCGCAGAAAGTCCCGGTGGCTGGCGCCGTGATCGTCACCACACCGCAGGATCTGGCGCTGCTCGACGCGCGTAAAGGCGTAGAGATGTTCCGCAAGGTCAACATTCCGGTGCTGGGCGTGGTGGAAAACATGGCCGTGCACATCTGCTCGAACTGCGGTCATGCCGAGCATCTGTTCGGTGAGGGCGGTGGAGAGAAGCTGGCGACCCAGTTCGGCGTCGAGCTGCTGGCTTCGTTGCCGCTGTCGATGCTGATCCGCGAACAGGCCGATGGCGGCAAGCCGACGGTGATTTCCGAGCCGGACAGCCAGATCGCCATGGTCTATCAGGAACTGGCCCGCCACGTCGGCGCGCGGATCGTGTTGCAGGAAGCAGCCTCGCCTGCGATGCCGAACATCACCATCAGCGACGATTGATGCCTGCGGTTTAAACAAAAACGCCCCGGTGCCTGTGCACCGGGGCGTTTTTCATTGCGTGGCAGGGGTCAGATACGCAACCCGCCGTCCATCTCCAGAATCCGGCCGGTGTAGTAGTCGTTCTCGAAGATGTACGCCGCCGAATGGGCGATCTCTTCCGGCTTGCCCATGCGCTTGAGCGGAATGCCCGAGGTCATTTTTTCCAGCGCTTCAGGCTTCATGCCCAGGGTCATCTCGGTTTCGATGAAGCCCGGTGCGATACCCGCCACGCGGATGCCATAGCGCGCCAGTTCCTTCGCCCACGTCACGGTCGCCGCAGCGACGCCAGCCTTGGCGGCGGAGTAGTTGGTCTGGCCGACGTTGCCCGCGCGGGAGATCGACGAGATGTTGATGATCGCGCCGCTGTTCTTCAGCTCGACCATTTTCGCCGCCACTTCACGGGTGCAAAGGAATACGCCGGTCAGGTTGACGTCGATCACAGCCTGCCACTGGGCCAGGCTCATCTTGGTCATCTCGCCGTCCTTGACCTTGAGCAGCAGGCCGTCGCGCAGGATCCCGGCGTTGTTGATCAGGCCGTGGATCGCGCCGAAGTCTTCGGCGACCTGAGCGACCATGTGCGTCACCTGCTCTTCGTTGGCGACGTTGCACAGATAGCTGCGTGCCTCGACACCCTTGGCCTTGCAGGCTGCGACTGCGTCATCGAGTTTTTCCTGATTCAGGTCGACCAGCGCCAGCTTCGCGCCCTTGCCCGCGAAATACTCGGCCATCGAGCGGCCCAAGCCTTGGCAACCGCCAGTGATAATGATTACTTTGTCGTTGAGTTGCATTCGCATGCCCCCGAGAGCAGGTCAGAGTGGTCCTTACAGGTAGCCTCTCGATCTGCACCGGCCAGCAGCCTGTTGCACATGAGAACTGCCCGATGGCGAGTGGGACAAAACCCATGCGCCTGTCCGTTTTGTCGACGGATTCTATTTAAGGAGTCATAAATTGAGCGTTGAAGCGGCTAAGAATGCCCGAGAATTGCTTCTCAAGGAATACCGTGGCGTGCTGTCGACCCACTCCAGATCGATGCCCGGTTTTCCGTTTGGCTCCGTGGTTCCCTACTGCCTGGACGAGCAGGGCCGGCCGCTGATCCTGATCAGCCGTATCGCCCAGCACACCCACAACCTGCAGAAAGATCCGAAATGTTCGCTGCTGGTGGGTGAGCGCGAGGCCGACGATGTGCAAGCCGTTGGTCGCCTGACCTACCTGGCCGAGGCGGCAAAACTCGAAGACGCTGCCGCCATCGAAGCTGCCGCCGAGCGCTACTACCGTTATTTCCCCGATTCGCAGAATTACCACAAGGCCCACGATTTCGATTTCTGGGTGCTCAAACCGGTGCGTCATCGCTACATCGGCGGTTTTGGCGCGATCCATTGGGTCGATCACCTGACCCTGGCCAACCCGTTCGCCGGCAAGGCCGAAGTCAGCATGGTCGAGCACATGAACAGCGACCACGCCAAGGCCATTGCGCATTACGTCGACCTCGCCGGCCTGCCGAAAACCGTCCCGGCGCAACTGGCCGGGATCGACACCGAAGGCATGCACTTGCGCATCGGTCAGGCGCTGTACTGGCTGCCGTTTCAAGCGCCTTGTCATACGCCGATACAAGTGCGCGAGGCCTTGGTTTCTCTGGCTCACGCCGAGGTCTGGCCAAAAAATGCGGTGGCCGATGCTTGAATTCACGAAAGGGCGACGTCATCTAAGGCTTACTGCAAGGCATTTCTTGCGTTGAGGAAACTTTGATGCGCCCTTTTTTGTTGCTCTTTCTGCTGTTCCCGGTGTTGGAGCTGTTCGTATTCGTCAAAGTGGCAGGATCGATCGGATTTTTCCCGGCCCTGCTGCTGATCATTCTCGGCTCGATGTTCGGCGTGTTCGTGCTGCGCGTCGCCGGGCTGGCCACCGCACTGCGTGCCCGTGAAAGCCTGAACCGCGGCGAACTGCCTGCGCAAACCATGCTTGAAGGCCTGATGCTGGCCCTGGCCGGTGGCCTGTTGATCCTGCCGGGCTTCATCAGCGACGTGGTCGGTCTGGTGCTGCTGTTGCCGTTCAGTCGCCGACTGGTCGCTAACAAAATGCGCCAGCGCGCTGAAGAACAGGCCATGCGCCAGCGAGCGTTCGCCGATGACCTGCAACCTCGCGGCGGTCCTGCACCGCGTCAGCCTCTGGGCCGCGAAGGTGATGTGATCGAAGGCGAATTCGAACACCGCGACAGCAAGTAACTTCTGCATCGACACGGCACCTTCGGGTGCCGTGTTCTTTTATGGGACGAATTCAGTCAGCCTGCATGAAAATTTTTTGTCCTCAACCCTTGTAATCAGCTTATGCGCCCTTATGTATCGGTCACCGCAAGGTTCCGGCATATGAGTCGGACAGACTTCCGCGGTTCGCTCGACGAGCCGCAACCGGCGCAGGCCGGATTCGTTAAACCCGCCGGGACTACACCGGCCGATGAAAACCACAATTAGGAGAGATCGACAATGAAGCTTCGTCCTCTGCATGACCGCGTCGTTATCCGTCGCAGCGAAGAAGAAAAGAAAACCGCTGGCGGTATCGTCCTGCCAGGTTCGGCTGCTGAAAAGGCCAACCACGGTGTGATCGTCGCTGCAGGTCCGGGCAAAACTCTGGAAAACGGTGAAGTGCGTCCGCTGGCCGTTAAAGTCGGCGACAAGGTTGTGTTCGGTCCTTACTCCGGCAGCAACACTGTGAAAGTCGACGGCGAAGACCTGCTGGTAATGGCTGAGAACGAGATTCTCGCTGTACTGGAAGGCTGATTCCCCGCTCATTTTCCCGCTACTACAAAGTATTTAAGGAATATCGATCATGGCTGCTAAAGAAGTTAAATTCGGCGATGCCGCTCGCTCCAAGATGCTCAAAGGCGTCAACGTTCTGGCTGACGCGGTAAAAGCGACCCTGGGCCCGAAAGGCCGTAACGTGATCCTCGAGAAGAGCTTCGGCGCTCCGACCATCACCAAGGACGGCGTTTCCGTCGCCAAAGAAATCGAACTCGAAGATCGCTTCGAAAACATGGGCGCGCAGCTGGTCAAAGACGTTGCCTCCCGTGCCAACGATGACGCCGGTGACGGTACTACTACCGCTACCGTTCTGGCTCAGTCGATCGTCAACGAAGGCCTGAAAGCCGTCGCTGCCGGCATGAACCCGATGGACCTGAAGCGCGGTATCGACAAAGCGACCATCGCGATCGTCAAAGAACTGAAAGCCCTGTCCAAGCCATGCGCTGACACCAAGGCCATCGCTCAGGTCGGCACCATCTCCGCCAACTCCGACAACTCCATCGGCGACATCATTGCCGAAGCCATGGAAAAAGTCGGTAAAGAAGGCGTGATCACCGTTGAAGAAGGCTCGGGCCTGGAAAACGAACTGTCGGTTGTAGAAGGCATGCAGTTCGACCGTGGCTACCTGTCCCCGTACTTCGTCAACAAGCCGGACACCATGGTCGCCGAGCTCGACGGCCCGCTGATCCTGCTGGTCGACAAGAAGATCTCGAACATCCGCGAAATGCTGCCAGTGCTGGAAGCCGTAGCCAAAGCCGGCCGTCCACTGCTGATCGTGGCCGAAGACGTTGAAGGCGAAGCCCTGGCGACTCTGGTTGTGAACAACATGCGTGGCATCGTTAAAGTCGCAGCCGTCAAGGCTCCAGGCTTCGGCGACCGTCGCAAGGCCATGCTGCAGGACATCGCCGTTCTGACCGGCGGTACCGTGATTTCCGAAGAGATCGGCCTGAGCCTGGAAAGCACCACCCTGGAACACCTGGGCAGCGCCAAGCGCGTGACCCTGTCCAAGGAAAACACCATCATCGTTGACGGTGCTGGCGTTCAAGGCGACATCGAAGCCCGTATCGCTCAGATCCGTGCCCAGGTTGCCGAAACTTCCTCGGACTACGACCGTGAAAAACTGCAAGAGCGTCTGGCCAAGCTGTCCGGCGGCGTTGCAGTGATCAAGGTTGGCGCTGGTTCCGAAGTCGAAATGAAAGAGAAGAAAGCCCGCGTTGAAGACGCCCTGCACGCAACCCGTGCAGCCGTTGAAGAAGGCGTGGTTCCTGGCGGTGGCGTTGCGCTGATCCGCGCTCTGGAAGCCCTGACCGAACTGACCGGCGACAATGCTGACCAGAACGTCGGTATCGCTGTGCTGCGTCGCGCTGTTGAAGCGCCGCTGCGTCAGATCGCTGCCAACTCCGGTGACGAGCCAAGCGTAGTCGTCAACGAAGTCAAGAACGGCAAAGGTAACTTCGGTTACAACGCTGCTTCCGGCGAATACGGCGACATGATCGAAATGGGCATCCTGGACCCAACCAAGGTCACCCGTTCGGCTCTGCAAGCTGCAGCCTCCATCGGCGGTCTGATCCTGACCACCGAAGCAGCTGTTGCTGACGCACCGAAGAAAGAAGGTGCAGCTGGCGGCGGTATGCCAGACATGGGCGGCATGGGTGGCATGGGCGGCATGATGTAAGCCAGCCTTACCCAGTAACGAAAAACCCCGTCTGCGTGAGCAGACGGGGTTTTTTATTGCCCGCGTTTCAGAGTTTCATGCGTTGACCGGCCGGGCCTGTGTCGCTGTTTCAGCCTTTACTGCCGGACGATACAGAATCCAGTAATACGACCCCAGACAGATCAGCCAGCAGAAGATCGCCGTCCACACGTTGTGGGAAAAGAAGTGCGCGCCCTGCATCATCCGGCTGATCGAGAACACCGACCCCAGCGCAAAGGCAAAGATGAACGCCTGACGGGCCAGCCGCGGGCGACGATCACGCAGCACGAAGAACAACGCAAACAAGGTAAAACCTGTAGCCGCATGACCACCCGGCCAGCAACGGCCGGGCTTGTCGGTCGGCGGGCGATGCTCCAGCAGCTTGCTGTAGGTTTCATGGCCGCCGAACTGTTCGAGGCTCCAGGGGCATTGCACCGCTGTCACCGCTTTCACCGGCGTGACAAAAGAAGTGGCCAGCCCCAGCGACAACACCAGGCAGCCCAGCTCACGCTTGAACGGTTTGAGCCGATCAATGAAAAACGCGCCGATGAACCCGAGGATGGAGAACACCGAAAAGGCGATCACCACTTGTTTGGCGCGGTCGTGGAGGATGTTTTCCAGGAAGTAGCTGTGGCGGCCAATGAAGTCACCGGCAGCCGGGTCATAGAAAAGCCGGGCCAGATCCATGTCCAGATCGGTCAGCTCCAGCAACACCAGAATGACGGCCGCCACGGCGGGAATCCCCAGGCACAACCAGAAATTCAGTGGGCGAGGGGCAGGGCGTACAACGCTTGATGACATGACATATCCAGAGCGGGAAACGCCCCGGGGCATCAGCCCGGGGCGCTTCGATTAACGTTCGCTGACTTGCTCGGCACCCTCCCTGGGCGCTTTCCAGCCAAGCAGCTGTTGCTTGAAGCCATAACTGGCCGTTTGGTAATAGGTGATGGCGCGGCTGATCAGCGGGTCGTCGCTGCCGGCCCTGGACTCGCGACTTTCGGTCAGCGCATCGTCATGCCGGCGCAGGCCCTGGCGCGGGCTGAGGATCGCCAGATCCTTCCCATCGAACAGTCCCAGATGTTGATAGTTGCCGACCACGACTCGCGGTGGCAGCGGGTTGTCCTGCAGCAGGTTGCGACCGAAGAACGTCGATCGGTAATCCAGGTTCAGCAAGCCCAGCAGGGTCGGCGCGAGGTCGATCTGGCTGGCCAGTTGTGCGCTTTCCCGTGGTTCGATCAGCTTCGGTGCATAGATGAACAGCGGGATCTGGTAGTTGCTGATCGGCAAGTCTTCCTTGCCCGCGCTGCCGGCGGTGTGATCGGCGACAAAGATGAAGATCGTATTGTCGAACCACGGTTTCTGCCGCGCCTGTTCCAGGAACTGGCCGATGGCGTAGTCGGTGTATTTCACCGCGCCATCGCGACCGTTGCCGGACTTGATGTCGATCCGGTTGTCCGGATAGGTATAAGGACGGTGGTTGGACGTGGTCATCAACTGCAACAGGAAGGGTTGCTGCCTGGCGTAATCGGCATCGGCCAGTTTCAAGGTCTGTTTGTACAGATCCTCGTCGGCCATGCCCCAGGCATTCTTGAAGTGAATTTCCGATTCATCGACGCTGCTCTGATCGACCACGCGGTAGCCGTTGCCGCTGAAGAACGCGTTCATGTTGTCGAAATAACCGCGTCCGCCGTAGACGAACACGCTGTCGTAGCCGACGGCGCTGAGTTGCTGGCCGAGGCTGGCGAAGCCGCTTTCGCGGCCGATGCGCTTGACGATCGACCGGCCCGGCGTCGGCGGAATGGCCAAGGTGATGGCTTCCAGGCCGCGATCGGTGCGGGTGCCGGTGGCGTAGAAATTGTTGAAGTACAGACTCTGCTTGCGCAAGGCATCCAGATTCGGTGTCAGGTTGCGCTCATCGCCATTGCTGCCCAGATACTTGGCACTGAGGCTTTCGATGGTGACCAGTATGATGTTCGGTTTACGCACGGTGCCAGGATTGTCGATCACTCGGCGGATGTCCTGTGGATCCTGGCCGATGAAGCGCGCGTTGGGTTCGCTCAATTCAGCACGTATCTGGCCGGCGACTTTTTCCGGCGACAGACTGCTGTAGAACTGGCCATAGTCCAGTTCGTTGTTACGGAACGCGGCGAAGAACTGATACGGGCCATTGCTCGCCAGTTCATTCTGATAGGCATTGCCGCCCTGAGCGCGCGGCGAGTCCTGACTGAGCAGTTGCAGGCTCAGTCCCGCGACGACCAACAGGCCGAGGGCATTGAACAGGCGACCGCGCAGTGGCGGCAGCGGGGCGTCCAGCGCCGCGTTGAAAGGTTTGCGCAACGCGAAACTCAGCGCCACGGCGAGCAGCGCAAGGATGCTCAGCAACATGCCGATGGGATACGACTCCAGCACGTTGTTCAGGACTTCATCGGAATACACCAGATAGTCGACGGCGATGAAGTTGAAGCGCACGCCGAACTCGTCCCAGAACAGCCATTCGGCCACTGAGGTGAACAGCATGGCGAACAGACTGATGGTCAGCAGTCCCTGAAGGAACCAGCGATGACCGCGCCGACGCCACAGGGCCGGCGGACACAGCAACAGGTACAGCCCCATCGGCAGCGCGGCATAGGCGAGGAAGCCCAAGTCATACAACAAACCAATGCCGAACATGGAAAGTGCTACGCCGCCGGCCTCATCCAGGTGAGTCAGCAACAACACGGTTCGGGTCAGGAGAAACACCACCAGCCAGGCGCCGGTGACCAGCAGCAGAAAGCGCAGGGGCGCCGTCTTGAAGAAGTCCATTGTCTACATTCCTTATATCTAATGGCGCGAGAGTTTCACGGGGTCACTGTAGTCAGGTTGTGAACCGATAGTGAAAAACTTGTTAACGAATGAATTTGGTTGAAAGACTGGATTTGTGCTGCTTGCCGCCCTAGCCGTGAGTCGGCGATGGCCGTAAGCTGCGCGGGCCAAGACGGCCGCTACCGTGTACGGAGGAGGTGCCCATGCGAATTCTATTGGTCGAAGACAACCGCGATATCCTGGCCAATCTGGCCGATTACCTGGGGCTCAAAGGCTACACCGTCGATTGCGCCCAGGACGGTCTGTCGGGCCTGCATCTGGCCGCCACCGAGCATTACGACCTGATCGTGCTCGACATCATGCTGCCGGGCATCGACGGCTACACCCTGTGCAAGCGCCTGCGCGAAGACGCCCGTCGCGATACGCCGGTGATCATGCTCACCGCGCGCGACCAGCTCGATGACCGCTTGCAGGGCTTCAAGTCCGGGGCCGACGATTATCTGGTCAAGCCGTTCGCGCTGTCGGAACTGGCGGCGCGGGTCGAAGCGGTGATGCGCCGCACTCAGGGCGGCGGTCGTCGTGCCCTGCAGGTCGGCGATCTGAGCTACGACCTTGATACCCTTGAAGTGACCCGCGAAGGCAAATTGCTCAAGCTCAACCCGGTCGGCCTGAAACTGCTGGCGGTGCTGATGCAAAAGAGCCCGCATGTCCTGCGTCGGGAAATTCTCGAAGAAGCGCTGTGGGGCGATGACTGCCCGGACAGCGACAGCCTGCGCAGTCATGTCCACCAGTTGCGTCAGGTGATCGACAAACCGTTCGCCAAACCGTTGCTGCACACTGTGCATGGCGTGGGCTATCGCTTGGCCGAGGGCCGCGATGGAGTTTAAGCAAAGTCTTGCCCAGCGGATCATCATCGCCTTTGCGTTGATGAGTGCACTGGTGGCCGGGGCGTTTGCCATGGGCATCGTCGCGACCGTGCATCTGGTCGAGGAAAAACTGATTTCCGCCGGGCTGGGCGGCGACCTGCAACGTCTGCTGCTGATGGACAACGTCTCGGACTGGAGCCACCGGCCGGAACCGGATCAACTCTTCTACTTCAGCGGCGGGCCGGGCGACTTCGAGCTGCCCAAGGACCTGCGACACCTGGATTCGGGTTTCCATGAAGTCTTTCGCGAGCAGCTTTCGTACCACGCGATGGTCGAGGTGGTCGACGGTCGCCGCTATGTGCTGCTGCAGGATCAAAGCGATTTCGAAGAGCGCGAGCGCGTTCTGTTTGCCGTGGTGCTGGTGGGCTTTGTGCTCAGTCTGGCGCTGGCGGTGTTCCTTGGCTGGGTGCTGGCGCGCAAGGTGATGGCCCCGGTGGTGCGGCTGGCCCGCCAGGTACGTCATCGCGATCAGTTGCTCGGACTGGCGCCTCCGCTGGCGCCGGATTATGCGGCAGACGAGGTGGGCGAGCTGGCAGTGGCGTTCGACGCCACTCTTGGACGCTTGCGTCAGGCACTGACGCGGGAGCGCTTGTTTACCAGCGACGTCAGTCACGAATTGCGTACGCCGTTGATGGTGCTGGCCAGCTCTTGTGAGCTGCTGCTGGAAAATCCGGGCATCGATCAGCGCGGCAAGGCTCAGGTTCAGCGCATTGCGCGGGCCAGTGAAGAGATGCGTGAGCTGGTACAGACTTTCCTGATGCTCGCTCGCGCCCAACGTGAAGACGCCGGCGCGGCGCCCCAGCAAAGCCTCTCGCAAGTGGCTGACAGTTTGCTGTGCCTGTGGCGAGAGCCCATCGAATCCAAGGGCTTGCAGCTGATTTTCGAACCGGGTAATCCGCCCGACACCCGTTACAACGCAACGCTGCTCAATGCCGTGATGGGCAACTTGCTGCGCAACGCCTTGCATTACACCGAGCAGGGGTTCATTCGCTTGACCCTCAATGCCAACGGTTTCGTTGTCGAGGATTCGGGCGTCGGCATTCCCGAGGAAAAGCGCGAGGCGATGTTCCAGCCGTTTGTCCGCGGCAACGAAAAGCGCGGAGAAGGGCTGGGATTGGGTCTGTCACTGGTTCAACGCATCTGCGAGAACCAGGGCTGGAGCGTCACGTTGAGCACGATGGAGCCCAATGGCTGCCGTTTCGAGGTGGATCTGGGCAAGCGTTGAGGGCGTTGCATCTGACACGAGAGTGCCTCCAACCTGTCTAAATCCTGTATAACCTTGAAATAGTTTGCCGATTTACATGACGTTTTTTTCACAAAGGGATGACCTGACACTGACACGCCGCTGCTTAAGGTGGCGCTATCAGTAATTCAGGAGTTCTGGTGATGGCCGGCCCGATCAAGCTCGATTTTTCCGAAAAATACGACGACAACCATGCGCAGAAATATTTGCGCAAGCATCAGGACGGTCTGGGGCGTCGTTTGTCCAACTGGCGGGATCAGCAGTTGGCCCGCAAGGCGTTGACCCTTGTCGGCGAGCCGGGGCTGGTTCTGGACCTGCCGTGCGGTGCAGGACGTTTCTGGCCATTGCTGGCGGAAAAACCCAACCGGGTGATCATTGGGGCGGACAACTCCGAGTCGATGATCAAGACCGCCATGCAGGCGCAACCGGCGGATGTGGTGAAACGGGTACAACCCTTGCACACCTCTGCGTTCGACATTGCCTTGCCTGATAACGCCGTCGACAGCATTTTCTGCATGCGACTGCTGCATCACATCGGTGAAGCCGAGCACCGCCGGGCGATTCTGCGCGAGTTCGAGCGCGTCACCCGCGACAGCGTGATCATTTCGCTCTGGGTCGATGGCAATTTCAAGGCCTGGAAACGCAAGCGCGCCGAGCGCAAGCGTGGGCAGGAGGGTTACCAGAACCGGTTTGTGTTACCGGCCGCAACAGTTGAAAAGGAATTCGAAGACGCGGGATTCCGCATCCAGGAACAACTGGACTTCATTCCGCTCTATGCCATGTGGCGAGTTTACGTATTACGCAAGAGGTAAGAGGATGGCAGTGCAATTTGCAGCAGAAACGGAAGCCGCTCCCCAGGACCGCTTCGACTACTACTGGAACCAGCGCGGTGAATGGGTGGAAGAACCCAACGTGCGTCGTGGTGGCGAAAGTGGTGTGCAACGGGTGGTGGGACGCGATGGTCAACTGCTGTATGCCAAACGCCAGACAGGACATATTTATCGCAGCTGGCTGCATCCGTTCGGGCGACCGACCGTGTTGCGTGAACTGGATGCGCTGACCGGGGTTTCCCGTCTCGGGGTCCGGGTGCCAGAAATCGTCTTTTGCGGTGCTCAACCCGATCCTCAGCACAAGTGGCGGGCGCTGTTGGTGACCAAATCCCTCGATGGCTTTCAGGAGCTTGAGCAATGGGTGGCCGCCGGCGGTCGTGAGCAATATGGTGAAGCCGTCTATGAACGCGTGCTCAAGGACCTCGCAGAAAACCTGGCCCGCATGCACAAAGGTCGCTGGCAGCACAGCTGCATCTACATCAAGCACGTCTTCGTCAGCGTGACCGGCGAAGGTGAGTCGGCCAAGGTCGAAGTCGCTCTGATCGATCTGGAAAAATGCCGTCAGCGTCTGACCGCTCATCGCGCCGCCGCCCATGACATGAAGCAATTGCGCCGCCACTCGTCGTTCAGCGCTACCGACTGGAAAAAACTCGTCTACTTTTATGAGACGGCGTTTGGCAGCGCTATCAAAGGTTTATAGCGATGAAACTAGAAATTGCACGAGGTTTGTTTCTGGTAGGAGCCTTGGCAGTTGCATCATTGGCGGTGGCGGCCTGGGAACAGCCACGCATGCAGGTCATTGGCGCATCAGCCAGCGACCCGCATTGCCCAATGCCACGGGTGGCAAAAGCCGCCGTGGCGACTCAGCCGGACCATGATCTGTTGCTGTTCATGTTCGGACTTTCTCAAGGGATGAGGCCGCAGAGTTGAATCGTTCGACAAGAGCCAAAGGCCTCGCCAATGCGAGGCCTTTTTTATTGCGTCATGGCTCGTGTTACTGCGTCATGCCTTGGGATCGGGTTTCGCCAGCACGGTATAAACGCACGGCAGGACAAACAGCGTAAACAGTGTCCCGATCGACATCCCCGTGGCAATCACCGTCCCGATGTCGAAGCGGCTGACCGCACCGGCGCCGGTAGCCACGATCAACGGCACCATGCCGAACACCATCGCCGCCGTGGTCATCAACACCGGGCGCAGACGAATCGCCGCCGCTTCCTCCACCGCCTCCCGAGGCGTGAGGCCCTTCTCCTTGCGCAACTGGTTGGCGAACTCGACGATCAGGATCCCGTGTTTGCTGATCAGCCCGATCAGTGTCACCAGCCCGACCTGGGTGTAGATGTTCATGCTCGACCAGCCGAGGAACAGCGGAATCAGCGCCCCGCAGATCGACAGCGGCACGGTCACCAGAATCACCAATGGATCGCGGAAGCTTTCGAACTGCGCCGCCAGCACCAGGAAAATGATCGCCAGGGCCAGGGCGAAAGTCACCCACAGCGCGCTGCCCTCCTGGACGTACTGCCGGGAAGCGCCGCCGTAATCGAAGGCAAAGCCGGCCGGGGCTTCTTCCCGGGCGATCTGCAACACGCTGTCGATGGCTTCCCCCATGCTCACCAGCGGGAACCCGGACAGCTTGGCCGCGTTGAGTTGCTGGAACTGGTTGAGCTGTCGCGGTCGTGCGCGGTCGGTCACGGTGATCAGGGTCGACAGCGGCAGCAGTTCGCCCTGGGTGTTTTTCACGTAGTAATTGTTCAGCCAGTCCGGGTTATCGCGGTAGGCCCGTTCGACCTGGGCGATGACCTTGTAGCTGCGGCCTTCGATGGTGAACCGGTTGATTTCCGCCTCGCCCAGCAAAGTCGCCAGCGTACCGCCCAGATCCTGCATCGATACGCCCATCTGCGCCGCCTTGGCGCGGTCGATGTCGACCACCACTTCGGGTTTGTCGAAGGCCAGGTCAAGGTCGACGAAGGCGAACTTGCCCGACTCCATGGCGCGCTTCTTGATCCGGTCGGCCACTTGCAGCAACAGCTCGTAGTCGTTGGCGGTGTTGATCACGAATTCGAACGGCAGGCCTTCACCGGTGCCAGGCAGGGATGGCAGGTTGAAACCGAAAATCTGCAGGCCCGGAATGCCCTCGAGTCTGCCCTGCACCTCGGGGAGGATTTCCATTTGCGTGCGGCTGCGCTCGTTCCACGGCTTGAGCAGGAAACCGCCGATGCCGCTCTGGACGCCGTTGTAGCCGTTGATCTGGAACGATGAGTAGTACTCCGGGAACTCCTTGAAGATCTTGATGAACTCGTCGGTGTAGGTGTTCAGGTAATCGAGGTTGGTCGGTTGCGGCGCGTTGGCCATCATGAAGATGATGCCCTGATCCTCGTCCGGTGCCAGTTCCGACTTGGTGAACTTGAGCAGCACCGGAATCAGGCACAACACGATCACCGCAAACACCAGCACCACCGGCCGGGTATTGAGCGTGCCGTGCAGCATGGTTTGATAACGCCGCTTGAGACTGTCGAAAATCCGGTCGAGGCGGTGGGCCAGGCCCGTGGGGTTTTCGTCATGGCGCAGCAGCATGGCGCACATCATCGGCGACAGGGTCAGGGCGACGACGCCGGAGATCACCACCGCCCCGGCCAGGGTCAACGCAAACTCCTTGAACAGCGCCCCGGTCAGCCCGGTCAGGAAGCCGATCGGTGCGTACACCGCTGCCAGGGTGATGGTCATAGACACCACCGGCATGGCGATTTCCCGGGCGCCTTCGAGCGCGGCCTCCAGCGGTGTCTTGCCTTCCTCGATGTGCCGGTGGATGTTTTCCACCACCACAATCGCGTCGTCCACCACCAGCCCGATGGCCAGCACCATCGCCAACAGCGTCAGCAGGTTGATCGAGTAGCCCATCATCTGCATGAAGAACATCACGCCGATCATCGACAGCGGAATGGTCACCACCGGAATCACTACCGAACGCAGGGCACCGAGGAACAGGAACACCACCACGATCACGATCAGCACCGCCTCGAACAGGGTTTTCACCACTTCGTCGATGGAGGCCTGGATGAACAGCGTGGCGTCGTAGGCGATTTCGCTCTTGAGGTTGGGCGGCAGCTGGGCTTCCAGCTCCGGCATGATCTTGCGTACTTCCTTGATAACGTCCAGCGGGTTGGCACCGGGTGTGGCCTTGATCCCGATGTACACCGAGGGCGTACCGCCGAACGAACTGATCGAGTTGTAGTTTTCCGCGCCCATCTCGACCCGCGCCACATCGCTGAGCAGCACCCGGCTGTCACCGCTCACCTTGAGCGGGATCTTGCCGAAGGCTTCGGCGGACTTCAGTTCGGTGTTGGCGTTGATGCTGGTGACCACGTACTCACCTTTCACCTCACCGGCGGCGGAGAGGAAGTTGTACTGGCGCACCGCGTTGGTCACGTCACTGGCGCTGAGGCCGAACCCGGCGAGTTTCACCGGATCGATCCACAGGCGCATGGCGAACACCTGGTTGCCGAGAATCTCTGCCTCGGCCATACCCGGCAGGGTTGCCAGCTTCGGCTGTATCACTCGCGACAGGTAGTCGGTGATCTGCGGGTTGTTCAGCTCCTTGCTGAAGAAGCTGATGTACATCAGCGCCGAGGCATCGGCGGCTTCTTTGCTCAGTACCGGGTCTTCGGCATCCTGAGGCAGTTTGTTCTTCACCTCGTTGGCCTTGGCCAGCAGTTCGGTGAACAGGCGGTCGCTGTTGGAGCCGATGCGCGCGTAGATCGAAATCACCGAGAAGTTCTGGCGACTGACCGAGGTCATGTAGTCGATGCCCTCGGCGCTGGCCAGGCTTTGCTGCATCGGCTGGGTGATGTAGCCCTGAATGGTTTCGGCGTTGGCCCCGGGGTACGCGGTGGTCACCGTGATCAGGGCGTTTTCCATTTGCGGGTATTGGCGCAGCGGCAGCTTGCTCCAGGCCTGGAAGCCCAACAGCACAATCAGCAGGCTGACCACGGTGGCGAGCACCGGGCGGCGGATGAACGGATCGGTAAAAGCCATGGGGTTTCCTTGATCAGTCGGCGCGGGGCGGACTGTTCTGCTCGCCGAGGGTCTTGTCGTCGCTGATGGCAATGTGGGCGCCGTTGTCCAGTTTGATCTGGCCGGCCGTCACCACCTGTTCGCCGCTCTGCACGCCCTTGTTGATCATCACCTGGCCATCGCGGCGTTCGCCGGTCTCGACGAACCGACGCTCGGCGATCAGCACCGGTTGGCCCTTGTCGTCTTTCTCGACGGTGCCGTCTTCGGCTTTCTTCTGGGTGACCACGTACGTCGAGTTGCCGTAGAGGGTGTAGGTGATCGCGCTTTCCGGGACCACGATGTGTTTCTGCGGATCCGGCAGCAGCACTTCGACGCTGGTGAACATCCCCGGCAGCAACTTGCCGTCGGGGTTGGCCAGGGTGGCGCGAACCAGAATGTTGCGGGTGGTGCTCTCGACGATCGGGTTGATCGCGCTGATGGCACCGGTGAAGTTCTGGCCGGGATACGCCGCGACCGTAATCTGTACCGGTTGCCCGATGGCCAGTTTCGGCACCGACTGTTCGGGTACGTAGAAGTCGGCGTATAGGCTGCTCAGATCTTGCAGGGTGGCGATCTTGGTGCCGCTGGCGAGGTAGTCGCCGATGTCGACGAGGCGGATGCCGATGGTGCCGCTGAAGGGCGCGACGATGCGTTTTTTGGCCAGCGCCGCATTGAGTTGATTGACCGTGGCCTTGTTCTTTTGCAGCTGCGCCGAGAGCCGGTCGAATTCGCCTTTGGAGATGGCGCTGCTGCCGACCAGTTGGCTGCCGCGACCGTAATCCAGCTGCGCGAGGCCGAGATCGGCCTTGGCGGTTTCGAGGAAGGCGGCTTCGACGGCGCTGTCCAGTTGCAGCAAGGGTTGGCCGGCCTTGACCTTCTGCCCCGATTCGAATTTCAGCTCGGTGACGGTGCCGGCGTTCTCCAGACTCAGGTCGACGCCTTGCAGCGCTTTCAGCGTGCCGACGGTGGGCAGGCGCATCTGCCACGGGCGCTCGACGGCGGTGGCCACGGCGACGCTGATCGGCGGCTTCGGTTTGGAAAAGCCCTGGATCATCGTATAGATCGAAAAGGCCTTGTAACCGGCGAGAAGCAGAACGATCAGCAGTACAACACCCAACATGATCAGCATGCGGCGACGCAGCATATTTCCAGTTCCTTGGAGAAAATCAGGCGAGACAGGCGGGCACATTACCCTGAGTCCGGCAGGGATTCCAACTGCCAGTTTTTACAGGGTATGAAAGGAGGCGATACAAAAAAGCGGGACCGCCGACCGAGCGGTCGACGGCGAATTTCAGGCCATCAGATGAAGATGGTTGTCCCAGAGCCCTGCGGGCAAATCCAGCGGTTTGGCCAGCAGTTCATCCTGGCGGCAATCGTAGTAACGGCAGCGTCCCTGACCGGAGGTCACGACAAAACCGTCCTGCACTGCACCGACCCCGGCGCAGTCAGGCAACGGGGCGTCGAGGCGCACTTCGCCGCTGTCCAGGTCCCAGATGAAGAAGCGGTTGCCGCGCGGTGCGGTCAGTGCCACCAGACGCAGGTCGCTGTGCACGGCGACGCTGGCGGTGTAATGACCCATCGACTGCAACTGATGCTCCGGCACCGGGAACGCCACGAACGGCTGGCCGGGACGTTTGATCGCCAGCAGCTCCGAGCGCTCGTGGGAAGGCCCCATGAATTGCTGGCCGGCGACGATGGTGCCGTCGCTGGCGATCCCCAGGTGGCGCACGCTGTTCATCTGCTGGGCGAGGGTTTCCTTGCTCAGCAGGGTGCCGTCGCGCTGCATCAGCACCAGGCTTGGTTCCATGGCGTCGAGGTTCATGTCGACCCGGCTTTCGGCCTCGGTGCGGATCCCGCCATTGGCCACCACCAGGGTTTCACCGTCGGGCATCCACGACACCTGATGCGGGCCGAGACCGTGGGTGGAAATCTCGCCGCTGTGCACCAGCCGTTCGCCTTCGAACTTGTACACCCCGAGCAGGCCACGGCCCGGATCGGTGGTGTCGTTTTCGGTGGCATACAGGTAATCGCCGCTGTGGTGGATCACCGCATGTCCGTAGAAATGCCGGTTCGGCTGCGAGGTCACGGTTTGCAGCAATGCACCGTTGCGCAGGTCGATCAGGTAGCTCTCGGTGCCCGGCCGGCGAGCGACGAACAGCGCGATCGGCAGCGTCGGGTGATTAATGATGTCGTGGCAGCGCTGGCCGACTTCAGTGGCGAACACCCGGGTGCCGTCCAGCCGGTAACCGACGGCGTAGTGCTTGCCGTCGGTGTCGTCCCGCGCCGACAGCAGCAGCGGGCTTTGGTCCTTGCGTTTGAACAGCGTCCAGCCGCCCAGTGTCACTGCTCCCAGCAGCAAACTACCTAAAGTCAGAGCCTGGCGTCGCAGCATGGCACGTGCCCTCATCAGTCACCGTCGTTGGCGTTGAAGCCCAGTTGGATGCCCAGCGCCTTGGCCAGTTCGCCTTCATGCAGGCGATGGACGACGTTGAGGCTGTCGTAAATGTCGTTGAGTTGCTGGCGACCAGCGTCATCGTTGAGCATTTCGGTCAGCGAGCGCTGGGTGCTGTCGAACAGTTTGAGCGAGGCCGCGTAGGCGGCATCGATCTTGTCCGCCAGCGGCTTTTGCTCAGCCGGCAGCAGGCCACGCAGGCCTTTGTTGTCGACGCCTTCCCAGACAGTTTTCGCCGCCGCGAGGCTGGCTTCCAGCGCCTCCATGGACGACTGGCTACGCCATGCGTCGGCCTGGAACGGTTGAGGTACGCCCTTGCTCTGACGGCCCATCGGCGTGCCGAGTTTTTTCTTCAGGGTGTCGAGAGCGGTGACCTGTACCCGCAGCAGATCGGCGATCGCTTCGTGGGAGTCGGCGTAGCGCTGGTTCGGGAATTTGCTCATCTGCGCGAGCATGCCGTCGGTGTTGTTCCAACTGCTGAGGATCTCTTCGGCCAGTTGTTTCTGACGCTCGCCGATGGCCACCAGCAGTGGGCAGTATTTGGCTTTCTGCGCGTCGTTGGCGACGTCAGGCTTGGCGTCGAACAGGATGTACTCGTAGGCGGACAGGCCCTGAACCACGACGCTGGATTTGGCCAGGGCGGCGGCGTCGATCTGCGGCTGCGCGGTGACCAGTTGCTCGACCTGACGGCCGACCAGGTTTTTCTTGTCCGGCCAGAACTGCACCTGCCACGAACGGTTGCCCTCGGCCAGCGGGCCAATCAGCAACGGTTGCAACTCGGCCCAGGCTTTCTGCGCATGCAGGAAGTCAGCACGGGCGGTGTCCAGCGACTCTTTGCCCTGGCAGTAGGCGAGGGCACTGACGGCCAGTTGCCTGTCGGCTTCGACCCAGCGGGTGTAGGTCGGCAGGATCACCGATTTGGCGATGGCCGCCGAGGTGACGGCTTGCGGATCCTGCGGCGAGCACGCGCCGAGGGCCAGTGCGGCAAGGCTGGTGAACAACAGCTTGGGACGGAACATGTCGGGCTCCCGATTCGTTCAAGTGTTTAAAGTGAGTTCAAGAACGCCAGCAGCGCGGCACGCTGCTCGGCGTTGAAAGACAAAACCTGTTGCTGCGCCGCCTTCGCTTCGCCGCCGTGCCAGAGCACGGCTTCGAGCAGATTGCGGGCGCGGCCGTCATGCAGAAACTGGGTATGGCCGCTGACCGTCTGCGTCAGGCCGATGCCCCACAGCGGCGGGGTGCGCCAGTCGCGGCCGGAAGCCTGAAATTCAGTGCGGTTGTCCGCCAGGCCTTCGCCCATGTCATGGAGCAGCAGATCGCTGTACGGGCGAATCACTTGATTGGCCAGTTCAGGTTCGGCGGCATTGGCGGCGGTGGTGTATTTTGGGGTGTGACAGGACTGGCAGCCCGCCTGGAAAAACAGATTCTTGCCGGCCAGCACTTGCGCATCGTTGACCCCACGGCGGGCGGGAACGGCAAGGTTGCGGCTGTAGAACAGCACCAGGCGCAGGATGTTGTCGCTGACTTCAGGTTCGCCGTCCGGGCCGCTGCCGTTCGGCGCCTGTTTACAGGCGGTTTGCGCGTCGGTGCAGTCATCAAACGGTCTCAGGCTGGTGGTCAGGCCCATATCACCCGAAAACGCGTGTACATTTTGTTGATTGAGGTTCGGTTGGCCGGCTTTCCAGCCAAATCGCCCCATCACGGTCTTTTGCTGTGCGTCATCCCAGACCCGGTTTGGCCGGCCGTTGATGCCGTTGTTCTCTTTGGCCTGTGCGGCGGCGTTGGCGAGGATCGCTTCTTCGGGAATCGCTTCGAGCAGGCCCAGGCCGATCATCGGCGGCGCAACGCGGGCCGAGAAACGTGTGTCCGGGTGCATCGGGCCGTAGCCGAGCTGGGTGATCTGCAAGACTGGTTTGCGCAGCTCGACCTCGGTGCCGTCCTTGAAGCGGACCGGCACCGGCGTGTAATCGACCCGCACCTTGCCTTCCGGCGCGACGCCGGGAACGGCCATGTCCTGGAACTGGCCGCCGTACACCGGCTCGGGAACCACACCGACCTGCTCGATCAATTTGGCGTACTGCGGCGCATCGGGAATCGACAGACGCACCAGCATCGACACCGCGTTGGCCGCATCCGGCGTCGGCGGATGACCGCGACCGTCCTTGATGTGGCAGTTCTGGCAGGCGTTGGTGTTGAACAGCGGGCCGAGGCCATCGCGTGCCGTGGTGGTCGAAGGCGCGATCACCCACGGGCTGCGAAAAAAGCTGTTGCCGACGCTGAAGTCCACCCGGCGCGAGGGCGGCAGATTGGCCGACGGCAGGGAAAATGCGTTCTGATCGCTCTTGCGCACGGTCGCCGCGCCGCCGGAACGGGCCTCACCCGGCTCGGCCTTGGTGAAACGCGGGGCGTCATCGCAGGCACTCAGGCCCAGGGCCAGAAACAGTGCGGACAAGCGAAGAGGCAGCGAGGGCATCAGACTTCCTGCAAGAGGGGCGAATTTAAAGGCGCAAAGTCTAACAGGGCGAGGGAGATTGAATAAGAGGAATTATCGTTTGCTTGATGCAGGGCAGGGGTTTCACAAACTTTGATCGTTCCCACGCTCTGCGTGGGAACGCCTCAACGGACGCTCTGCGTTCGGCTTTTGATTTGGGACGCAGAGCGTCCCGGGCTGCGTTCCCACGCAGAGCGTGGGAACGATCAGCGAAAAAAGGCGACCCGAAGGTCGCCTTTTTTTAACGCGGACGCTGTGATCAGAACTCGTGATCGGCGTTGTCCGGGTTCAGGTCGCTGATGCCGAGCTTGCCGGCTGCGGCTTCGATCGAACCGGTCTGCTTGACCAGCGAAGCGATGGCATCGCGCACGATCTGGTTACCAGCCGTGTTGCCGGCTGCGATCAACTGGTCGTAGTGCTCACCCTTGTTGGCGTGATCGACCATGACCTGGATCTTGGCTTCCGTGGCGGCCAGATCGGCTTTCAGCGCGGTGTCGGCAGCCGGATCGACCTTGGCCACCAGCGACGACAGACTGGCGCCGGTCAGTTTGGTGCCGTCGACGCGGGTGTACTCGCCCAGGTAAACGTTACGAATGCCCTTGGCATCGTAGAAGTGCGAGTTGTGGGTGTTGTCGCTGAAGCAATCCTGTTCGTCTTCCGGGGAGTTCGCTTCCAGGGACACCTTCATGCGCTCGCCGGCCAGTTCGCCCAGGGACAGGCTGCCCATGCCGAACAGCATTTTGCGCAGGCCGCTTTCAGCCGGTTCGGCTTCCAGGGTGGCGCGGTAGTTGTCAGCCACGTTCGGCTTCCAGTTGGCGACCATTTCTTCCAGATCGCTGACCAGCAGCTGGGTCACGGCTTTCAGGTAGGCACGACGACGATCGTTGTGACCGCCAGTGGCGCCTTTGCCTTCCAGATAGTCCGAAGCCGGACGGTTGCCGGCGCCCGGGCCGGTGCCGTTCAGATCCTGGCCCCAGAGCAGGAATTCGATGGCGTGGTAGCCGGTGGCAACGTTGGCTTCGGAACCGCCCAGCTCGTTCAGGCTGGCGAGTTTTTCCGGGGTGATGTCCTTGACGTCGACCTTGTCTTCGCCGACCTGTACTTCGGTGTTGGCGATGATGTTGGCGGTGGCGCCTGGATTGCCCAGTGCGTGTTCGTAGGACTTGTCGACGTAGTCGATCAGGCCTTCGTCCAGAGGCCAGGCGTTCACCTGACCTTCCCAGTCGTCGATGATGGTGTTGCCGAAGCGGAACACTTCGCTCTGCAGGTAAGGAACGCGGGCGGCGACCCAGGCAGCCCTGGCGGCTTTCAGGGTGTCGGCGTCCGGCTTGGCGAGGAACGCGTCGATGGCGGTTTGCAGGGTTTTCGCGGTGGATTCGGCATCGCTGTAAACGGCGAAGACCATGTCGGCGTAGTGCGCGACAACGGCTTTGCCGGCGGCCTCGTCGACTTTACCGGCTGCAGCTGGCGCAGCCGGTGCAGCGGTGCTGGCAGCCGGGGTCGGCGCAGGAGCGGCGGCCTTGTCTTTGTCTTTACCTTCGCCGCAACCGGCGAGGGAAATAGCGATGGCCAGCAGACTGGCGGTAGCCAGAGGCATACGAATCATGGCGAACATCCTGCTTCGGTAATTGAGTGGACAGGCGCGGGGGTGCGCAAAAGCTGCGACATAATGCAAATCTTTCGCATTATGTGTAAAGGGTTGTAGCTGGAAATATTTCTTATTTGCGCGGGGTTTGCGCTGGATCAACCGCGAGGTTCATGCCCGGCAGACCGCGGGTGGTATCGGGCATGGCAGGCCGGTTTCAGAGGATGGCAGCGTTGCTGCGCTGGGCCTGCTTGAGGTAAATGCTCAACTCGCGTGCCGGCAGCGGTTTGCTGTAGTGGTAGCCCTGACCTTCGTGGCAGCCTTCGGAAATGATGTAGGTTTCCTGTTCGGCGGTTTCCACGCCTTCGGCGATCACCTGCATGCCCAGGCTTTTGCCCAGTTGAATGATGGCGCGAACGATGGTCGCGTCATCGTCGTCATCCAGCAGATCCTGGACGAAGCTCTTGTCGATCTTGATCTTGTCCAGCGGCAGGCTCTTGAGATAACTCAGCGACGAATAGCCGGTGCCGAAGTCGTCGATAGCGATCAAGGCGCCGGAGCGGCGCAGGCTCAGCAGGTGCTGGGCGGCGGTGCTGATGTCTTCCATCAGGCCGGTTTCGGTGACTTCCAGCTCCAGGCTGCGCGGTGGCAGGCGGTACATCTGCAACAGGTTGTTGACCACGCGGGGCAGCTCGGCGTGGTGCAGTTGCACGGTGGACAGGTTGACCGCCATGCGCAGGTCGACAAAACCCTGATCGTGCCAGTCGCGCAGTTGCTTGCAGGCCTGATCCAGCACCCATTCGCCGATGGCGATGATGGTGCCGTTCTGCTCGGCCAGGGGTATGAACAGGTCTGGCGGCACCAGACCGTGTTCCGGATGCTGCCAGCGGATCAGGGCTTCGACCCCGACCACGCGATGATCGCGGTAGCTGATCTGCGGCTGATAGACGAGGTAGAACTGATCGCGCAACAGCGCATCGCGCAGGTCTTTTTCCAGTTCGCGACGGCGGCGCATCTCGCTGTCGACGCTGGCGATGTAGAACTGATAGCGGTTGCGTGAGCGGGTCTTGGCCAGGGTCATGGTCTGCTCGGCTTTCTGCAACAGCTTCTCGGTGCTGTCGCCGTCCTCCGGGAACAGGGTGATGCCGATGGTCGCGCGCAGGCGAATCTCTTGATGATCAAGGGCGAACGGCGCTTCCAGGTCATCAAGGATACTTTGCGCCAGTTCCGCCGCTTCGTAGGGTTGCTCGATATCGGCCTGCACCAGGGCAAACTGGTCGCCGCCGAGACGGGCGAGGGCGCCGAGGCGACCGCTGTGGGCGCGTAGCCGGTCAGCCAGGGCGAGCAATAACTGGTCGCCGGTCTGGTAGCTGAATTGTTCGTTGATGCCTTTGAAATCATCCAGACCTACGCAAAGCACGGCGACCCTGCGTTGCAGCTTGCCGGCATCCACCAGAATCTTGTCCAGTTGCTGCTGCAATTGCTGACGGTTCGGCAGGCCGGTGAGGAAATCGTACTGGGCCATGCGCAGCAGGCTGTTTTCCGCTTCGTGGCGCAGGTGGGTATTGCGTTCGATGGATTCGAGCAACTGGTTGGCGGTGTTGATCCAGATCCCCAGTTCGTTTTTCTCGTGGCCCTTGAGTTGCGGAATCTTGTGTTCGCTGGGGCGGTCCGGGTTGATCTCGGTGAGGTGTTCGATGATCCGCGACAGCGGTTTGGTCAGCAGCCAGTGATAGACCAGATACAGGACCAGGCCCATGGCCAGGGCGCGCAACACGCCGGAAATGAAGATGATCACCGAACTGACGATGAAGCCCTGACCGTAGGTAGCCGTGTCGAGGGTGATGCTCAGATCGCCGTAATACTCGCTGTAGGGCCCGCGTCCCACCAGTTGGGTGGTGAACGTGCGCTCCTGGCCGAGGATCAGGTCGGTCAGCCAGCGGCTGTTGGATTGCTGCAGCTCACGGGATTTTTGCGCGAGCATGGCTTCGTTGGGATGACCGATGGAGGCCTGGCGCACGGCGTCATCCTGGAACAGGCCTTCGATCACCTGCATGCCCATCTCCCGATCCAGGCTGTAGACGGCCTGGGTGGAGGGATCGCGGAACATGTCGAGGATGCGTTCGGCATCACCGGCGACGGCCTGGCGTGTTTTATAGGCATCGAACACGATCTGCGCGCAGCTCAAGACCACGCCGACGATCAATGCCGACAGGAGCACGACCCGGAGCAACTTCACCGACAAGCTGTTCTTGAGTTCCAGCTTCAAAGGGTTATTCCTTGTTCCGTGCGGGTAGCGTCAAGTTGCCATGAGTATTGGCAATCCCGTGTTGGCAGTCAAAGGGACAATCGAGCCGCAGAATAATTGTCCGTGGCCTTGGCCGAAATGCTGCTGTCTGGAGTCTTTGCCCTGGTTGTACTGTGTCGGTAGTTTCGGTCTCCAACTTGAGGGGTGTCGGACATTTTTTCCTTTTTTTGATGTTAGTCCGCCGTGGCTTGGGAGCAAGGGGAGAAGGGCGGTATCAGATGTGGGAAAAGGCCCTGTTTGCGATGCAACGCACCCACGATGATTTTCGCAGGTATAAAAAAACCCGGCAAAGCCGGGTTTTTGTCTGGCGTGCAGCTTAAGCGGTGAAGGTCTTGCCTTCGAACTGCTCGGCCACGAACTTCCAGTTGACCAGGTTCCAGAACGCCTCGACGTACTTCGGACGCAGGTTACGGTAGTCGATGTAGTAAGCGTGTTCCCAGACGTCGCAGGTCAGCAGCGGGGTGTCACCGCTGGTCAGCGGGTTGCCGGCGCCGATGGTGCTGGCCAGCGCCAGGGAACCGTCAGCCTTTTTCACCAGCCAGCCCCAGCCGGAACCGAAGGTGCCGATCGAGGTTTTGCTGAACTCTTCCTTGAACTTGTCGAACGAACCGAAAGCCGCGTTGATGGCTTCAGCCAGTGCGCCGGTTGGTTGACCGCCGGCGTTTGGCGCCAGGCAGTTCCAGTAGAAGGTGTGGTTCCAGACCTGAGCGGCGTTGTTGAAGATGCCGCCCGAGGAAGTCTTGACGATTTCTTCCAGGGTCTTGCCTTCGAACTCGGTGCCTGGCACCAGGTTGTTCAGGTTCACGACATAGGTGTTGTGGTGCTTGTCGTGGTGGAATTCCAGGGTTTCCTTGGAAATGTGCGGCTGCAGGGCATCGTGTGCGTAAGGCAGCGGCGGCAATTCGAAAGCCATGATGATTCTCCTAATCAGGTCTGTTGCGGTGAGCGCAAGGCCGATCACGGGCGGCCAGAAATGCACCGGCGAGTTTTTACTCTTTGCGGCGCAGGGTTCGGATCATAGCACCGGGGGTGCGGCTTAACCACGCAACAACTGTGTGGGATAGAGGTTCCAGAGCTGTTTGGAATAAATCATGAAGCCAATATCAATTGCCCCGCCACCGTGAACATCATCACCGCCACCAACAGATCCAGAATCCGCCAGGTACTCGGCCGTGCCAGCCACGGCGCGAGCCATGCCGCGCCGAACGCCAGGGTGAAGAACCACAGCAGCGAAGCACTCGCCGCGCCGACCACATAAGCGCCGGGCACCGACTGCTGCGCACCGAGGGAGCCGATCAGCAAAACGGTGTCGAGATAGACGTGCGGGTTGAGCAGGGTCACCGCCAGAGCGCTGAACATCACCGCCCGCAGCGAACGTACGGTCTGTTTTTCACCCTGTTGCAGGCTCTGTTTCGAACAGGCCCGGCGCAGCGCCTGGCTGCCGTACCAGATCAGGAACACCGCGCCGCCCCAGCGGGCAACCGCCAGCAAGGTCGGGTTCTGCGCCAGCACCGTGGCCAGACCGAACACCCCGGCCGCCACCAGCAGCGCATCGCAGGCGACGCACAGCGCCGCGACCGGCAGGTGATGTTCACGCCGCAGGCTCTGGGCCAGGACAAAAGCGTTCTGCGTACCGATCGCCATGATCAGCCCGAACGCCACCAGCAAACCGTTGGTATAGCTTTGCCACATGACGGTTACTCCGCGTTGGCTGCGAGGTCGCGCAGCACTTGCATGGCGCGTTCGGCGTCGGCCTGACCGACGAACAAATGGTCGTGGTAGTAGCCGGCAATCACGTTGCAGCTGATCCCGGCCTTGCCCAATGCGGTGGCGAACGCGGCGGTCAGGCCGACGGCTTCCAGCGCCGAATGCACGTTCAATGTGATCCACGCTGCGACGTAGTCGAAGCTGAAACTGGCGCGCTCGGCGTGGGAACGTTCCAGAATCACCGTCAGGCCTTCCTGTTCACGGAAACTGCCTACGACTTCCAGGCCGCTCGGCAACTCGCCGTCGGACAAGGTGCAGAACACGTATTCGCCGGCATTGAGCTGCGGGCTCATGCTGCGCAACAGGGTGGTCAACGAGGTTTCGCCAGCCATGGGGGTGGTCCTTGATAAAGAGTGCTTGCTGGCTATTCTCCCGGTTGACGCGGTATAAGAAAAACCAATAGTGCTGATCGCTCATTAGGAAAACTGATGTTTGACTACAAATTGCTTTCCGCTCTGGCCGCCGTGGTCGAGCAGGCCGGATTCGAACGGGCGGCGCAGGTGCTGGGCCTTTCGCAATCGGCGATTTCCCAGCGGATCAAACTGCTGGAAGCGCGGGTCGGCCAGCCGGTGCTGGTGCGTGGCACGCCGCCGTCGCCTACCGAAATTGGCCGGCGCCTGCTCAACCATGTGCAGCAGGTGCGCCTGCTTGAACGGGATTTGCAGACGCTGGTGCCGGCGCTGGACGAAGAAGGCCTGCCGGAGCGCCTGCGTATCGCCCTGAATGCCGACAGTCTCGCCACCTGGTGGGCCGAGGCGGTGGGCGACTTCTGCGCCGAACAACATCTATTGCTCGATCTGATCGTCGAGGACCAGACCGTCGGCCTCAAACGCATGCGCGCCGGTGAAGTGGCCGCTTGCCTGTGCGCCAGTGAGCGGCCGGTGGCGGGGGCACGCAGCGTGTTGCTCGGGGCGATGCGCTATCGAGCGCTGGCCAGCCCCGCATTCATCGAGCGGCATTTTCCCGACGGCGTGCGGGCCGAACAATTACCGCGCACCCCGGCGCTGGTGTTCGGCCCTGACGATTTTCTCCAGCATCGATACCTCGCGTCCCTCGGCGTCGATGGCGGTTTCGAACATCACCTGTGCCCGTCGTCCGAAGGTTTCCTCCGCCTGACCGAAGCCGGGCTCGGCTGGGGCCTGGTGCCGGAATTACAGGTCCGCGAGCAACTGGAGCGCGGCGTGCTGCGCGAACTGTTGCCAGATAAACCGATCGACGTGCCCTTGTACTGGCATCATTGGCGCAATGGCGGTCAGTTGCTCGGGCTGTTGACCGAGCAATTGGTGCGCTCGTCGGCGCAATGGCTGGTGGCCTGAAAGCAGCTACGAGCGTCAAGCTGCAAGCGCCTAGTAAAGCGCTTGCGTACTGTTTTTACCTTGCAGCTCGAAGCTCGAAGCTTGCAGCTGGTTTTGTTGGAGCTCTACATGAAAATTCTGGTCACCGGCGCAAGCGGCTTCATCGGCGGACGCTTTGCGCGTTTCGCCCTGGAGCAGGGCCTGGACGTGCGGGTCAACGGTCGCCGGGCCGAGGGTGTCGAGCATCTGGTGCGTCGCGGTGCCGAGTTCGTTCAAGGCGATCTGAGCGATCCGGATCTGGTGCGGGAATTGTGCAATGACGTCGAAGCCGTGGTGCATTGCGCCGGCGCGGTCGGCCTTTGGGGCCGCTATCAGGACTTCCATCAGGGCAATGTGCAGGTCACCGAAAACGTGGTCGAAGCCTGCCTGAAGCAACGGGTCCGGCGGCTGGTGCATCTGTCGTCGCCCTCGATCTACTTTGACGGTCGCGACCATCTCGGCCTGACCGAAGAGCAAGTGCCCAAGCGCTTCAAGCATCACTACGCCGCGACCAAATACCTGGCCGAGCAAAAGGTCTTCGGCGCCCAGGAATTCGGCCTCGAAACCCTCGCCCTGCGACCGCGTTTCGTCACCGGCGCCGGTGACATGAGCATCTTCCCGCGCTTGCTGAACATGCAGCGCAAGGGCCGTCTGGCAATCATCGGCAACGGTCTGAACAAAGTCGATTTCACCAGCGTGCACAACCTCAACGAAGCGTTGCTCAGCAGCCTGCTGGCCGACGCTTCCGCGCTGGGCAAGGCCTACAACATCAGCAACGGCGCCCCGGTGCCGCTGTGGGATGTGGTCAATTACGTGATGCGCAAGATGGAAGTCCCCCAGGTCACCAAGTACCGTTCCTACGGGCTGGCCTACAGCGTGGCAGCGCTCAACGAAGGTGTGTGCAAGCTCTGGCCCGGGCGTCCCGAGCCGACCCTGTCGCGCCTGGGCATGCAGGTGATGAACAAAAATTTCACCCTCGACATCAGTCGCGCCCGGCATTATCTGGACTACGATCCGAAAGTCAGTCTGTGGACGGCCCTCGATGAGTTCTGTGGCTGGTGGAAGGCTCAGGACATTCGTTGATACGAATCTGCCGGCCGGCACTGAACCGCGTCACGGCTTGAGGGTCAACCCCAGCGGCCGCGGGGTTTATACTTCGCGCCAATCTGCCATCACCGCGTTTCACAAAGGTTGCCTCAATGTCCATGCGTAACGATGCCCACGACGATTTCGACGATGTACCGAGCCTGCGCGCCGATACCCTCGATGACGACGATTTTCCGGTCACCGCCCGCACCACCGTGCATTCGCGCACGCCGCCGGTGGTCAAGGTCAAGGCCGCCAGCACCGGGCCGTTGTGGGCACTGGTCGGCGCATTGTTCTTCGCCTTCATCGGTCTGGCCTGGTGGAGCTTCCAGCAGATTTCGCTGATGGAGCAGCAACTGGTGGCGACCCAGGAAAGTTTCGCGCGCATCAGTGAGGAAGCGGCGGGGCGCCTGCAGGACATTTCCGGCAAGGTCGTGGCCAGCCAGACCAACGTCACCACCGACAGCGAAGCCCTGAAGCTGCAGATCAAACAGCTGCAAAGTGCGCTTCAGGATCAGAGCAAACAGCAGCAGGGCGTGGCCGGGCAGGCGACGGACCTGGACAAGCGCCTGGCGCAGATGACCGCCCAGACCACTGAACAGCAGAACGCCAACACTCAGTTGCAGGCTCAGGTCAAAGCCCTGAGCGCCGAGCTGGCAACGCTGAAAAGCACCCCGGCCGACACCAGCAAGCTCGATGCCCAGCTCAAGAGCTTCGATGCACAGGTGAAGGGTTTCGATGCGCAGTTCAAAAGTCTCGGTGCCGACATCACGGCTCTGAAAAAACAGGGTGGCTCAAACGCCGCCATCGACCGTCTGGAGCAGGAAATCGTCATCCTCAAGAGCGAGCAGGACAACCGTCCGGCTGCTGCGCAGGGTGGCACCAACACTGCCGAGTTCGACGCGTTCCGCGCGCAGATTACCCGCAACATCAACACCCTGCAGGCGCAGATACAGAACCTGCAACAGCAACTCAACGCCCGTCCGTAAGCCTCTTGTGTGGCGAGGGNCTCGCCACAGCAACATTCAGAAGCTTTCTGAATATCCATACATGCCTTCAGGCCGTCTACGCTCTTGAAACACCAACAAGAACGAGGGATGCGTCATGGGGTTTGTGCACAAGCTGGCCTGGCTCGGCGCGGTGCTGCTGTTGAGTTTCGGTCAGGCCAATGCGGCCACCACGGAAAAAGACGACAGCAAGGCCGCCATCGCCTTGCTGGAAAAGGCTCTGGCCTATTACCACGACAACGGCGACAAGGCGTTTGCGGCGTTCAGCCGTCAGGGCGAATTCGTCGACAAGGATCGCTATGTGTTCGTGGTCGATACCAAGGGCGTGATGCTCGCCAGCGGTGGGCCGTCATCGGCGTTGATCGGGCGCGACGTCAGCGAAGTGCTCGGGCCGGACTTGCAGAAGTCCTTCAAGGACGCCTTGAAAGTGCCGGAAGGCAACGGCATCCAGCAGGCCGAATACCGCTGGCAGAACTGGTCCGACGGCAAGGTCGAGCGCAAGCACGTTTACTATCAACGCATCGGTCAGCGGATTCTGGCGGTGGGTTATTACCTGCCGCGCGCGTCGGCGGAGCAGGCGAAAGCGTTGCTCGACAAGGCTGCTACCGATTTGACCAAGGATGAGAAGGGCACGCTGTCCGCGATTAACTCGCTCAAGGGCGGTTACCTGCAGGACGACCTGTATGTGTTCGTGGTCAATCTCGACAACCACCGCTACGTCGCCCATGGCACCAACCTGCGGCTGATCAACACCGATTTCGCCAAGGTCGACGATCCCGAAGGCAAACCGGTGGGCGAACCGATTCTGGCGCTGATCGGCAAACAGGATGAGGGCGAGTACGAGTACCGCTGGAAAAACCCGGTGACCGGCAAGGTCGAGAACAAGCATGCTTACCTGAAGAAGGTCGGGAACATGCTGGTGGCGGTCGGTTATTACAGTGCTTGATTGCTGAAAGCTCCCACGCGGCGCGTGGGAGCGATTGGCATCAATCAGCGGGCGCCGTGCTCACGGCCCCGCAGCAACCGGTTCGGCATCGCAATCGCCGCCGCCAGCCCGAGCAGCGAGACCGCCGCGCTGACCATCAGCAAATGCCGGAACGTCACCAGCAATTCGGCACGCAAGGCGTTCTGCGCATCGCCGGGTGCCGCGTTCAGGCCGTCGAGCAGCACGTTGCCGGAATGCCCTTCGCTCATCAGCGAGCTGCCGGCCAGGTGGGCGAAACTGGAGTCCTGCAACAACGCCAGCAACAGCGCCGACATCAACGCCACGCCCACCGCGCCGCCCAGAGAGCGGAACAGGTTGGTGGTACTGGTGGCGACGCCAATGTCCTTTTGCTCCACCGAGTTCTGCGTACCGACCAGCGAAGTTGGGAACTGCATGCCGCCGGCGATCCCGCTGAGCAGCATGAACAGGCTGCTGAGCAGCGTGGCATCGGGCGGGCTGAAGGCCATGCCGAGGATCGAGATCGGCATCAGCAGCGCGCCGGTCAGAATCTGCGGTTTGTAGCGACCGGTGATCGAGGTGCGGCGTCCGGCGAAATACGCGCCGATCGGCAATCCCATCGCCAGCGGCAGCAAGTGCAACGCAGCGCTGTCCGCCCCTGCGCCGGTCACGCTCTGGAAGCGTAGCGGCATCAGAACGATCAGGGAAATCGCCTGGAAGCTGCAAAAGAAAATCGTGCACCAGCACAGCAGAGCGCTGCGGTTGGTGAACAGGTGCATCGGCAGCAACGGCTCCCGGGCGCGCCGCTCATGCCAGACGAACACCGCCAAAACCGCCACCGCGCAAGCGAACAGCCCGAGCACTTCGCTGCTGCGCCACGCGTAACCCTGGCCGACCTGAGTGATCGCCAACAACAGCGCCGTCAGACCGATGATCATCAGCAGCGTGCCGAGGTAGTCGATGATTGGTTTGCGCTGGGGAATCGGCAGGCCGATCAGGTTGCGTCGCGCCACCCAGTAAGCGCCAAGGCCCAACGGCAGGTTGATCAGGAACACCCAGCGCCATGACAGGTACTCGGTCATGTAACCGCCGAGCACCGGGCCGGCGACGCTGGCCACCGCGTACATGCTGCTGAAATAACCCTGATAACGCCCGCGTTCGCGAGGCGGCACGATGTCGCCGATGATCGCCTGGCTCACCGAAATCATCCCGCCGGCACCGATGCCCTGGAAGATCCGCGCCAGCACCAGTTGCTCCATGCTCTGGGCCATGCCGCAGAACAGCGAGGCGAGGGTGAACAGGCCCATGCCGAACAGCATCAGTTTGCGCCGCCCGTACAGATCGCCGAGCTTGCCGTAGATCGGCACCGCCACGGTCATCGCCACCATGTAGCCGGAAATCACCCAGGCCAGCAGGCTGACGTCCTTGAACTGGGCGGAGATGGCCGGCATGGAAACGGCGACGATGGTCTGGTCGAGCGCGCCGAGAAAGATCGCCATCATCAGCGCGACCAGTACGCTGCGAATGGCCGGTTTGGGCGTTTCGGGATGGTTGAGATTGGTCACGGGCAAAACCTGCGGGCAGTGAGGGTCCCGCAGATCGCCAGGCGAGCGGGGATGCTCGCCAGTGTAACAGGGTGTGTCATCCATTATTTCCCGCGCCGCGTTGCCACCTGAAAGCGGGCCAGGCAAGGCGCAGCCCGAAGGTAAGGGTTGTTT